>DUSP01000149.1 GCA_012842575.1 Clostridia bacterium | reverse complement strand
GCCATTTTTTTAACACTTCTACCGCCGACGGCGGGAGGGTGATTCGCCGCCTGCTCCGGGCGGTCTTCGGTTCGCCGACGACAAGCCCCTTCTTTGTTATCCGGTCGAGACTCTGCCTGACGTAAACCTCGCCGGTGCTGAGGTTTACGTCTTCCCACCTGAGGCCCAGTACCTCACCCCGCCTCATGCCGCCCAACACGGCCAGAGTTACCGGCACCAGGAGCCGCATATCCCGGATCTCGGCAAGGAGCCTCGCGACCTCCTCTTCCTTCAGCGGGCGTATTTCCCTTTTGCTTTCCCTCGGAGGCTCTGCGGCGTCGGCTACGTTCCTGGCGACGATGCCTTGCTTGAGCGCCCTGTCCAGAGCCTCATGAATGAGCCCGTGGATGTATCTCACCGTCCGCGTCGACAGTCCTCCCCTGCCGTCTTTTCTCCCGTTCTCCAACGCCCTCGCGTAGAACTCCTGAAGGTGGACCGGTGACAGTTTCGAGAGAGGGATATGACCCAATGCGGGTACTATATGGGTCCTGACAAGCGTCTCGTATGACTCGCGCGTCGTTTCCCGGACCGTCATGCCGACGTAGTCTCTCAACCACCGCTCCATGTACTCCCCAAAGGTCATCTTCGCCGGCTCGACAAAGGAGCCGCTTTCCAACTGGCAGATGATCTCGGCCAGCTTGCGTTCGGCCTCTTTCTTGGTGCCCCGGATTGAAATGCTCTTCTGCCTGCGCTTGCCGGTCGAAGGATCTTTGCCCACGTCGACCCGTATTTCCCATGACTGCTTACCCGTTTTCCGTATGCTTCCTTTCATCGGACCTTCCCCCTTCCAGGCTTGATAAGAACTCCTCGAAGTCTTCCTCCCTAATCCGCCATCCCGCCTTACCGCCGATGGAGTAACCCTTTAGCCTTCCTTCCCTGAGCCATCGCAGCACGGTCCAGTACGATACCTGCAATTCTTCCGCTATTCGTTTAGCGGTTAGCATCGCCTTTCCCTTCCTTCCTATGCCTTCCTATGATCAATTGTATCATGTTTCCTCATATGGTAACAAGAAAAATCCGTGGGAAAGTGGTGAGAAGGTATCGTGGAAGCGGCCAACGGCAAGGGTTTGAAGGTGTCCACAAGATACGGTATCAAGCGATCATCGCCGAGCATACCCATCCCGATCCCCGTCCCGCATCGGGTTTGGCGGGCAAGAAGGCCGCTTCAAGGGTGAGGCTCCCGCTCTTCCTTGTACTCCTCCGCGAGTGGGATACTGGACTTGCGAAAAGAGCAAAAAGGTAGCCGTTCAAGCTGGAAGTGGTACTCTCCCGCTCACGATGAAAACGACCGAAACGACAAAAGGGCTTACGAGATGCCCGGCGGGTCGGGATCAACCGCCTTCGTCCGCCCTGCGGACGCGGACCTCCGGGCCGCCACGAGGACGCGTCGCCCTTCGCCAATTCTCCCGTGGTGCTCTGGTGGGCGGCGCCCAAACCCGTTGGGCCGCAAGGCCTAGACGCCTCTACGCCCAGAGCACCACAAAGGATTGGCGGCGGGGCACGGAGACGGCGCCACTCCCTTTCAATCGCTCCGACCCGAACGGCCCGTCCATGCGGCTACGCCGAATGGGAGCGTCATCGCGAGGGGGTCCGGCAAGACGGCCCGGAGCCTCCGCGGGAAGGACCGGGGACGCGGAGGCCCGGAGCCTCGGGAGCAAGCGCTCGAGGCGGAGGGAGGGGAGGCATCCCCGGTATGCCGCGCGGGGCGGGGGGTCGCTTCGTTATACCTCCGCGCGGAATTTTTACGATTTCCCGAGCCTCCCCCGCCGTCCGCTTAGCGTCCCGGAACGACGCCGCTCAATCGGCCCCGTTCGGAGCGGGAACGCCGTCTCCCGCGATTCCGTCCGCATTGCGGCGCATCCGCAGTTCGACGGTGCAAGTCGCTGTACTATGATAGTGCAATATTTTGCACACTACGAGGCCCGATCCCTCGGAACGGTCTCTAGAAGCCCGCCGGCAGGATAGATCGCCTACTACCTCGAAGGACAGATGTCGGCCCATCGCTTTTTGTTTATTCCTAAGCAACTAACGGTGCCATGACTTGCGGAAACTCTTTGGCCTTCAGCACATAAAAATAATGAGGAACCGTCAATACTATACTTGAAGTTATGGCAGGATTTGGCTTGTTAACGTAGAATAACGCACTGTCTATATTAATTAAGAGGAGGGACGACTATATGGGCGTGGCTGTTCTGGAGAAGCTTTACGCTGACGTCGTCAGGGTTCTACGCGAAGCGGAACAGGATACCCCATTGCCTGAGGTGGATCCTAATTCTACGGATTTAAGCGATCTTTTCGCTTGGGGGCGTGCTGTTGCCGAACGCTGCAATTTGACTCCGGAACAGTCCAAGAAACTCTTGGCAATGGTACGGAAGCATGCTAAGAGTGGTCGTTGACACCAATATTTTTATCAATGCGATTTTTCACGGCGATATCTACTCTCAGCGGGTTCTTCAGCTGATCGCCGATGGACGCATAAGGCTACTGACAACAGAAAGAATCGAAGACGAAATTCTTCAGGTCCATATACTCCATGTCCTGGAGCCCCGACGGCTTTCTTTAGAACAGGTAAAGCGCCCCTTCCTTAAATTGTTGAAACTCTTGAGGATGGCAGAAACAATCTCCGCTCCTCAAGTTTTCAATGCCTGTGTTGATCCGGACGACAACAAGTTTTTCGACTGCGCTATAGCGGGCCACGCCGATTATATAATCTCAATGAACTCCGATTTGGGGACTGCCAGTAAAGTTGCTGTACCCGTCCTATCCCCATGGCAATTCCTCCAGGAAGCAATCGAAGTCTCAGGACGATAATAAA
Source organism: Clostridia bacterium (assembly GCA_012842575.1). Classification (GTDB taxonomy): domain Bacteria; phylum Bacillota; class Sulfobacillia; order DUSP01; family DUSP01; genus DUSP01. The sequence continues at coordinate 3,449 of DUSP01000149.1, read as the reverse complement.
GATTCACAATGCGGTAGGCTCGGTTCCACGGCTGGACATCGGCCTGCCGTTCCATTATCCCGCCTCGAAAAACACGGGGACGGGCCGTTTTAGGCCCATCCTCTTCGCGTTGCGGATCATTCGCTTTCGACGCTACAATAATCGGGGCATTTCAAACGCCCACAGGGTCAATGCTTTTGGCCTTCGTCGTCACCTTTGACGTCAGGGGTAACGTTTATGACTTCGCCGTTTAACCACTTCCGCCTCTCCTCGGGGTCGCTCGGGACTCCCCAGGCCGACGGGTCCATTCCGGGCCTCGGGGCGTTGATCGTGATGACGAAGGGCATTCCCTCCCCTTCCCCTTCGGCGCGCGGAGGACGCCCGTAAGCCCTGTCCAGTATCGCCTCGGCTGCGGCCACCCTGGCCGCCGGTGGGGCCTTGGGGTCGCCCATGATTTCGACGAGGGTTTGGACGGCCTTTTCGGTATGCTGGCGGGCCAGGTCGCGTATCTTGATGTCGGTCTTCGGACGGCCCGAGGGGTTCAAGGAGTACCCGGGCAGAATGCGCCCTTTCTCGTCGCGCGGGACTTCAATTCCCATCTGTCTCACCTTCCCCCTGCTTCCTCGTTGCGTTTTTGTCACGCTTCATGGTTTTACGACCGAAGCAAGTCTTACCTCACCCTCACATTTCCAAGCGGTCTCGGCCTGTGCGTCCTGATCCACTCCTCTATCTCCTGGTCCGTCATACCGGCCTGCTTCAGTATCCGCCTCGCCTCCGCCTCATCGGCGCTCATCGGAGCACCGGGAGCCGTCATGCCGACCTGCGACCAATTTATCGCCGCTCCCGCCTGCGTCATCCCGCCGGTGAGCATCCCCCGGTATTCGTTGAGGACGGCGTTCCTCTGCTCGGCGGTCGTTGCGCCCCACCACCTCGGGTCGTTCTGGGCAAACCTCAGCGCATCCTGGGTTACGTCACGGGTCACGGTCTCGGAAAGCCCGATGGCTATCCTCTCTCCCGGACTCAGGTCCTCGATCCCATAGCCGCTCAAGAGCTTCGTGTACGCCGAATCCTGGAATTGCTGCCTCACCGAGACTGGCTGCACCGCCGCCTGCTTCTGCGAGGCGAGCTGTTTTTGCCACTCGAACTGGCGTTCCTGCATCTGCCTCTCCCACTCGGCCTGCTGTCTCTGCCACTCGAACTGTTGTTCGGCATAGCCCCTCTGCCACTGCTGGGCCTGGGCCTGCTGTTCGAGTCCGGCGATGCCGATGCCGTACTGGAGGGCCTGTTGCGCCGCCTGCTGCCTGGCGAGGGCCTGTCGCTCCTGGGCCTGGATCGCCGCGAGGCCGTAGGTCTGCATGGCACCGAGCCTCTGCTGCGCGAAATTGATCAACGCCTGGTTCATCTGGTCCTGGAGGCTCTGGAACCGGGACGCTATCAGCTGTTGCTCGGCGGTGAGCTGGTTCTTGTTCAGCCTGTCGGCCATCTCGAGGGCTATGCCGGACTGCAGGAGGCCGCGCCTCGACAGGTCGGCCATGAGGAGGCGCCTCTGCTCGGCGACCGTCTCCCTGAGCTGGGTAAGCGCCGCCTGGGTCGCGGGGTCTATGCCGCCCATCTGCTCCTTGAACTGCGACATGATCCTGTCCTCGAGCTGGGTCAGCGAGGAGAGGTACTGGTCCATCTGGGCCAGGATCAGAGCGCCGGTGTCGGGGGCCTGGGCCGCCTGGTTTATGATCTCCTGGGCCTGCCTGTAGAGGTTCGAGAAGTCTATGCCGCCCGTCCCGGTCGTGCCTCCGAGGCCCCTGGACGCCGCGTATTCGAGCCTCTCCTGCTCGGAGTAGCCGGGCGGTGGAGCCGTCGTCTGGACGGGAGTCGGCTGCTGGATCGTCGAAGCAGGCTTGACCGTCGCTGCGGTCTTCTCGAGCCGCTCGATTGCGCCACGGATACCCCCGGCCTTCCTGTAAGCCTGCCTCTCCGCTTCGGAGTAGCCGGGGGGAGGGGATATGACGGCGGTCGAAGGAGTCGTCTTTGCCGGGGTTGGGAGTTGGACGGTCTTCACGGGGACTTGAGGGGGCCGCACGGTTCCGTACTTCAGCGCCGCCTCCACTGCCGGAGGACGCGGAGCTCTGCCAAGAGAGGTCGCCTCCGCGACGCTCCTCCGTTGCCTTTCAAGGACCTGGTCGAGGGCCTGCATCGCCTTTTCCTTTTGCGCCTGGTACGCGGCCTGGCCTTTCTGGGTTTGCCCGAACGTCGGCATGAGCACCGTCCCGGTCTTCTTCCTCTTGTAGGTGGCGGTGCCCCCAAAGCCTCCCGCTCCCGCAACGCCGATCGCCAAAGGCATCGTCAGTCACCGTCCTTTTTTCGCACGAACTCTTCGAGACTTTTTCTTGGAATTCGCCAGAGAGCAGCCTTCGCGGGACCCAGTTTCACGCCGCGAAGTTTGCCGGACCGAAGCCATTTGTGAACCGCCCGCGTAGAAACCCGGAGGATCTTCGCGATCTCCGCCGGCGTCAGCAATTCCTCCTGATCGTTTAACTTCAACCTCATAACGCCTCCTAAGAATGTCTTCTCATGCAAATTTAGCATACCTTCGCTGTCCCGTCTAGACTTGGAGAGACCTAGATGGTATTATAGGGTCAACATGGTACTACGTGGGTACACTGATACCTACGTAGGCATAAAGGGGGAGATTTGGAAATGGAGAACACGACGGCAGAGGAGGTTTCGGCAAGATGGGAGAGTATCTAAATTGCAACGGCGCAGACGGTCCAGGGAAGACGCCCTCCGAAGATTCATTGAGGCGGACTAAAAAGGTAAGAGGAAGCGACCAAATCCTAAAGAAACTCTTGGCGACCACGTATTCGGACTTGCAGGCCATTAGCGAACGGGAGCTTAGGGCAAGAGCACTGGCGCTAGAAAAACGGATAAAGGCCCTGAAGCTGGTTATGCCGTTGATCGACGTACCGATACCCATCCGGGGCTACCAGAACGGAGAGGAGGATTCACCGTGGGAGTACCGCTACTACGACGAGCCCGGCATAGTCTTGGCCGAAGAAATTAAAGAGGATAACTACTTCGATGCGGACGCTCACGAACTCTTCCCCATGATGACCCAGATAAGCGGCAGGTACGAGGGGAAGCGACTCGTCCTGACAAGATCCGGTTCTCTTCTGGAATTGAAGATAGCGGGACAGTGGTCAAATGTGCTTGGTGAACCATGCACGTGGAAAGCCGAAATCGCTCCTATAACAGCCGAAGAAGCCGTCCGAGAGTATGATGATGAGAGCATTCGTTTCTTTGCCATACTACCGTTTTTGCTTTATTGTAACGTGGAAGAGAAGGCTTCCGTTGAAGATATAGGAAAGGGGCTACAGAAGTACCGCGAAGATATGATTGAAGCAGGACGGGGACGGGAAATAAGGGGCTTTATCAAAATGTCGGATCTCGGAAACGGGTGATTGCGCCGGATGTGC
>DUSP01000055.1 GCA_012842575.1 Clostridia bacterium | reverse complement strand
CGGAGAGAGCCGAACCGATCCTCGCGTTCTGCGTTTGTTTCGGGCGGGCCGGGCAATTCCCGTATGCCCCGAGCAACTGGGCGGGCTTCCGACCCCTCGTGAGCCCGCCGAGATCGTCGGCGGTGACGGTCAAGATGTATTGGACGGTCGGGCCAGGGTGATCGACAAGATGGGAAGGGATGTCACCGCCTCGTTTGTGAAGGGTGCGGAACAGGTGCTATTCTTGGCGCGACAGGCGGGCGCAAAAAGGGCTATCTTGAAGAGGAAGAGCCCGTCATGTGGGGTACGGTCATATGACCGGTCCGAGGCCAATAGAACGCCTCCAAGCATCTCCCCGGAAGGTGTGACGGCCGCGTTGTTGAGAAGGGCAGGGATTCGAGTCTATGGGTCACCAACGTAAATGAATGCAGTGAGCGCACCACTTGCAAATATTGGCCCGTAATACCGGTCTACGACGCACATCGACGGATGAAGGAATAACCGGGGCGATGTAGAACGGAGTAACCCATGAAAACGCAATTCGTCAAAGACCTCAAACCCGGTTCAAAGGTAGAATCCTGTTTCGCGGTGGCATCCAAGTCCCTTGCGAGCTACTCACCACAGTCATCCCGTGCAGGTGAACAGTATTTGAAAGTGACTCTCACCGACGCCACGGGCAGCATCGAAGGCCGGATATGGGATGCCGCAGAACATCGATCCAAGGCTTTCGACGTGGATGACATAGTGTTCGTCACCGGCCAGGTGGTGGATTTCAACGGCCTTCAACTGACGATAAACAAGATCAGACGCGTTCCCAAAGAGCAGGTCAATCTCCTCGATTATCAGAGTTCGGCGCCGCGAGGCATCGAGGCCCTCGCCGCCGAGATGGCGCGGCTTCGAGGGAGCATACAGGACCCATCCCTCAGTAAATTGCTCGATATTATCTTTAGCGATCCCGACTTGGTCTACCGGTACAATCACGCACCTGCCGGAAGGAGCGTTCACCATCCGTACCTCGGAGGTCTCTTGGATCACACGCTGGAAGTGGCGCGGTTTGCCGATCTTGCGGCTTCAATGTATCCCGCGGTGATAAACCGCGACCTTCTCATAACCGGTGTAATCTTACACGATATCGGCAAGATAAAGGAGTACGACATCTCAAGCCTCACGTTTCAACTCACCGACCGCGGCAAACTCCTCGGTCACATCGTCATGGGCTACGAGATGGTTTCCGCGGCCATCGCTTCCTTACCCGGCGGGGCCGAAGCTCAGCCTTGGGCGACGGAACTCTTGCACATGATCCTGGCACATCACGGAAAGAGGGAATGGGGCTCCCCCGAGGTTCCGAAAACCATGAACGCATTCGTCCTATTTTACTCGGACCTCACTAGCGCAAGATACAACCAGTTCGCGTCCTTGATCGTAAATCACAAGGACCCCTTTTCTCTCTGGACTTCCTGGGACAAACACCTGGAGAGGAGCGTCTTTGTCGGAGGATATGGTCCATTATCTTCAGAAACCCAGGACACAAGGGAGGCCTGACCGACCGGGACATCAAGCGCCTCATGCGTCGCAGTTTAT
>DUSP01000165.1 GCA_012842575.1 Clostridia bacterium | reverse complement strand
TATCGAGCCTCTTTGCTCTATGGCCATGACAGCAGCCTGGTAAATCGGTACCGTACCCAACGGTGCAGTGCAATGTTCAAGCACGCGCTGCCTCATTTGGTCAATATCGTTCGTCGTTCCCCCCGTGCTCAAATCCATCACCGTGTCAGCTCCAGCGGAAAGGGCCGTGTGGAGTTTTTCGATTTCACGGTTGATGTCTGCATTTGTGACAGACGTCCCTATATTAGCATTTACTTTAGTTCTTAAACCCTTGCCTATACCTACCGGTATGACTCCCTTATGTAATGGATTCGCCAGTATGACAATCGTGCCATCCTTTATACCCTCCCACACCTGTTCCGGAGGAACGCATTCATCCGTCGCTACTCGCTTAACCGCCTCCTCTAAAAAGCGACGATGGTCCATCAATTCATTGCTTGGTATTTCATCCCTCAGTGTTGTCTTTCGTTTCACCGTAAGACCGTTCATCTTTGCCACCCCTTCTGTCCGTACCGGGAGGGGCCAAAACAACTTGACCCAGAAAAGGATCGACCCCTATCGAAAGGGGTCGCCGGACTTGGTGTTCTTAGCCGCTTCCCTGCGCTGGTATTATCCAGATCAGGTTCAAAGGGTTTCGGGGCAATCGCCCCGTCTCAACCTTTTCGGCTCCCCTAGCGGTACGAATATAGTATGATTTTAGTCATCATACGATAGAGCCCAATCTACTTCTGACATCAACTTTCTCGCTCGCTAACGATAGTATAACAAATTAACCATCGAAAAGCTCGTTAGAAACACGTCTCTCGGTCTATCATTAAAGGGGCAAATGGTACTAGGCTCATCACCCGATCACCATCCTCGCCAAGATCCCCGCGATCATCCCTATGAACGGATCGGATATGGCTGTGACCACGGCAGTTATGCTACCGACTAACGGATTGCCGGAAAGTGCGGCGGCCATGTTGTCCGGTACGACGAGGATCGCACCCAATACGAAGAGGTAGCCCGCTGTAGCGCTAACGGGCACCCACTCCGCGATCTTCGGAAGGAGCCTCGTAAAAAGGATGATCGCCATTAAGCCCATGAACAATTGGGCGGCCAGTACGGGGTGAGGGGCTGCAGCCGTGGCGGAGATGATGGATTCTATTGGGGAACCTCCAAATAGAGCACTTCCTACGTCGGCCGCAGCGGACATTACCGTCAGTTTATCGATAGGCGGCGGCATTTGAGCGATCTGAGAGGTAATCGTCCCGTAACTGATGTTGCCCCCGATCTGAAGACAACATACAGCCAACGCTCCCCGCCATATGGCTGCGGAGTTGAACGCAGGACGGCGGAAAACGAGTCTCTCTTCGGTCTCATATTTCACGCCTTCACCTGACCTATTCGTCCGCCGGAGCAAGACATATACAAGCGTCGAACCCACAATGCTCGACGCAATCATATAAGCGAGGTTTTGCGTGGAGAAATACACCGAAAGCGCTATCGCGAACGATACCACTCCGGAGGGGATATGTTCCTTAGCAAGGGTCACTCCCGCCCTTGCCAATATGATCCCCACGCCCGCCAGCATTCCCGCCAGAATCGTCTCGCCAATGAAGTCCAAGGTCGCGCCCAAGAGTCCGAAGGCCCCGAGCACACCCATTATGACTCCGGCAATTACGACGATAGACAGCCTTTCCTTGATATCCCTACCCAGACCGCCCACAAGTACTATTGTCTCGGCTTGAAAGGAGATAGGGGTGCACAATCCCCACATGACGGCGGCGAGAGCCCCTATGGCAAACCCTATACCCGAGGGAAACGCCGCAAAACCGTAAAACATCGCAACCAGCGCCGATGCGGTCGCGTCGAACAGTGCTCCGATAATGGTCAATAAGTCCTGAAACCCCAGCATACCAAGCTTTATCCCCTTTCATGAAGGTCGTGCAAAACGTCGTCGACTTTGGTGGAAACGAAGCAACACAAAACGCCAATACATGGAACGAACGCCCGGCCAATGGCGTCTATTATCGAACCTTAAAGTAAGCAATACCCAACCCAAACCCCCCAAACGCCTTAACCAGACTAGTCTCAGCAAAACAAAGGTATAAAGCGAGCAGAAGCGACATCTACCAAACCTCTGTTGGTGATTTTTATTTCCGGTATTACGGCCAGCGTCAACTGTAAAGAAAGAGTTAGGAACGGGTTGGAAAGAAGGCATCCGAGCGATCGCAATGCTTCGTTGAGCTCGACCACCTGTTTACGGAGGGCAAAGGGGTTCTCATCGGTCATGATTCCCGCAATAGGCAGCTTGATATTAGCCAACACGCGCCCTCCGGCGGCTACTACAAGACCACCCTGTTGATTCCTGATAGTGTTTACGACCAAAGCCATGTCAGCATCATCGGCTCCGACCACGACCACGTTCTGTGTATCCTGTCCGACGCTCCCGCCGAAAGCTCCTTTGCGCAATCCGAAGCCCCCTACGATTCCGACACAGCGTGTACCGGTTCTACCGTACCGCTCGAATACCGCCACTTTCAGCAAATCCCGTGAGGTATCCGCTTGCAGCAGGCCTTGCTTCACTTCCATCTCGTGAATCTCTTGGCCTGTTGCAAGCGTCCCGTCAACTATGGAGATCACCCTGACCCGCACCATACCCTCTTTGACAGGCGCTTCTATTCTGAAGTCATCAGGAGAAACCGCTGAAAGCCGTACGGTGTTCAACGCTCTGGACGGGTAAGCATAACGCATGAGGTGGAAAGAAGTCGCCGCCGATATCCTCTTCCCGTCGACAAATACCGCCTTCACTTTGAAATCCTTTAGATCCTCAACAAAGACCAGATCCGCGCACCGGCCCGGTGCCACCATTCCGATCCAGTGATCAAATCCATATGCTCTGGCCACGTTTATGGTAGCCATTTTGACCGCAGTGATCGGGTCAACTCCTTCGGCCACAACCGCCCTTAAGGCATAATTCATATGGCCTTTTTCCAACATATCCCCCACCGTTATACATCCGTCTGTAGAAAGCAAGACGTTGCTCGTATCGTCGAGGGAGTTTACGAAGTCTCCCGCAGAGGCCGGTTCGCTCAAGGATCCGCGTCGGATTATCACCTTCATGCCAAGACGGTATTTCTCCCTCATCTCTTCCACGGTGATGGACTCGTGATCCGTCCTGATCGGGCCGGTGAGGGCATATGCTTGAAGCCTGTCCCCTCTAAGATCAGGGCAATGCCCATCCACAAGGAGGCCCCGCTCTCGCGCCCAAGATAGGATCCGCATGATCTCGGGTTCCCTTTCGAGAACCCGCGCGAAATCCATTGTCTCGGCGATACCCCAGGCAAACGGTACTTTCATCCCCTCTCTTACGTCCTCCAGGGTCATCTCTGCGCCAGCGTCTTCAAGTCTTGGCGAGGAAGGCACACAAGGTGGAACCATCAAAAAAGTTTTCAGGGGTATGCACTTAACCTCTTCGGCGAGAAGCTTCATACCCTCTACACCCATGACGTTACAGATATCGTGGGGGTCGACTATCGCCGCGGTAGTACCCTGAGGAATGACCGCTTCCGCAAAGGGTACCGCGGACATCATCGACATCTCAAAGTGGGTGTGGGCGTCGATTAATCCGGGAAGCAAATAAGCCCCCTGGGCGTCAAAGACTTCACCGTTGGGGACGGACGTGCTCGACGGAGTC
>DUSP01000110.1 GCA_012842575.1 Clostridia bacterium | reverse complement strand
GTGTGTCGGTCAGGCTGACTTTGGGTGTAGAAGACCGAGCTTCGAGACCACCTCGAAACCATGACCGAAATGCCGAAGACGAGTTCGAGCAACTCAGGTTTGGGCCTGACGGTCTCATTCCGGCGATAATCCAGGACGCAAATAGCGGCACGGTACTCTGTTTGGGCTACATGAACCGCGATACCCTTAGCCGGACTCTCGAGGACGGGTTGGTTTGGTTTTATTCGAGATCAAAAGGTCGACCATGGCTGAAAGGGGAAACGAGCGGCAACTTTCTTGTGGTGCGGGCAATCGGGTGTGATTGTGACGGGGACGCATTGCTCGTTTGGGCAAAACCATTGGGTCCCGTATGCCATACCCTTACGCCTTCCTGTTTCACGGGACGGCTATTTTACGCAGGGGCTTCTGGATTCGGTCGTGGGACACTTCGGTCAGGGACCCTAACGCCGTCCGGAACCTGTGGTAAACCTGGAGAAGGGGAGGGTGACGACGGCCAAAAAGAGCCTTTCCCCGATGGTTATTGGAGTGTGCTTACTGAGGTTTCGCGAGTGATAAACGAGCGTCGCGACGCCCTACCGAGGGGGTCATACGTGGCATCCATGATGAGGGGCGGTTACAACGAGATCCTCAAGAAGATCGGAGAAGAGGCGTCTGAGGTCGTCATGGCTGCCAAGGACGTCCAGGCGGACGCGAAAAAAGGGGCGGGCTTACGAAGTGTTGAGCCTTTGAATGCCCTCGCATCGGAAGTGGCCGACCTGTGGTTTCATACCATGATACTCCTTTCGTATGCGGGGCTCGATGTGCGTGAGGTTTTGGAGGAATTGTACCGGAGACGACGAAGCAAAAATGACGAAGCGAAAACGGAGCGATGAGCTGACCAGGAGAAAGGAGTCGATCAGTAAGATGGCAGTGTGGCGGTGCTCTTCGTGTGGGTACGAAAAGGAATCGAGATGTAAACCCAAGAAGTGCCCTCAGTGCGGGAAGAACGATAGTTTCGTCAAGAAGTGACCTTCCCGCATTCGGCCAAAAACCAGGTGCGTTTAGAGGGTTAATTGCCTGGCTTTTACAGCCGTAGGTACAAACTCCAAGTACGAGAATGATCGAAAAGAAGAGGAGTGCTGCAAAAGGCGTTGCGCCAAGGAGCCCCAATCTCCGAGGACTTGTCCGACAATCAATCATTCGGTCATTTCTCCGTACTCCGTTCAAATTGAAGATGACCGTGCGAGGGATTTCTCTTACTTTACGAGAAGTATCGTTTCACGATGAAGCCAATGAACACATTGAAGTCGTCTAAGTTATTACAGAGGATGTTATGAACTTCCATGGGGTCGACATCCGAATACAGGTGAACGACACGATTGCGGAATTTCACCATCTTCTCAGTCGTCTCCAGAAAGCTTCGAGGGATGACGTTTGCGTCCGCCATTAATCGAAATACCTCACCATAGGTTTTAGGCACGCCAAGCCTCTCTTGGGCTACAATGTGGTTGCCTATGTCGATCATGGCTTCAATGGATATTTGAAGAAGTCTTACGGCGGCATGGAAGTCAGTTGTGAGGGTGGTGAATTTCTCAGCAGGTAACTTGCTTATTTCCCTCAAGAGTCGCAGGTTATTCTCTATGAAGGCCATCTTGTCTCTCAACTTGGTCCTGTCGATCATATACGTATGTCTCCCTCAGGGAAGCGTCGTATTCCCTACAAAAAGCTGCGTAAAACGGTGCGAAGTCGCCATAGAGTTTAAAGACGTGTTCAAGAAAGTCAGAGAGTTTGTTCCGTTCACGTTCGTATAGCAAGCGACCTGTCATTATCACTTTAAACTGCAGCATGACCGGTGCCTCGTTGAGTACGAGTACATTAATGTCGTCATTGCGACATATGTCCGAGATATGCCCTTGGATATCCAGCAATCGTTCAAAGTCAGGTTTGGAATGAAAAAGGACGGCAATATCTACATCGCTCAGGGGGGTTTGGAACTCAGTACCATATGAACCATAAAGGTAAACCGCCAGTATATCCGCCTGCTTTTCGAAATAATCCACAAGAAGCGGAAAAGATGAATCGATATTGATGAATTTGGGCACCTTCGCGAGTCTCATCGGAACGGATCCCCGTATCTCTTAGTCTTCTGGCATCATCCTATATTGGGGCTCAAGGAATGTCAAGGAATCGCCCTGACCGAAAGCGTGGTGAGCGCCCGTAAAGCACATACGCGACACGCATAGGCTTTGTACAAGGTTTTCATTCCCCAAACCCCATACGCATATTGATTAACCGGTAATCAGCGAACGGGCTGGGGGCGGTCTCACCTATGGGCGATGGTACCGGATACCGCAAGAAAACGGACGACTGTATAACATGGCATGTACTTACGGCTCAAGAAGCGGCTTTATCTCTCGGAAGCGATCCGGAAAACGGGCTTCTTTACGCTGAGGCGCGGGGGCGTCTCTTGCGTTTCGGTCCCAATTCCATTGACGATGACGGCGGTCCGAACCCTTGGAGGACAATGGTCGCCCAGTTCAGTGACTTCATGGTCCTCATGTTGCTCGGCGCCGCCTTGGTGGCGGCGGCCATGGGGGAAGTGGTCGACTCCCTGACGATAGCGGCCATAGTGGTGCTCAACGCCATACTGGGATTCGTCCAGGAATATAAGGCCGAGAGAGCCCTTGAAGCTTTGTCTTTACTATCCGCCCCGCAAGCCCGAGTAATCCGGGAAGGAAGGGTGGAAGTGATCCCTTCCGAAGGAGTGGTTCCGGGAGATATTCTCCTCCTTGAAGCCGGGGATATCGTGGCCGCAGATGCGATCCTCTCTTCTTCACAAGCCCTCGAAGTCGACGAGTCTACTTTGACGGGAGAATCGTTTCCCGTTCAGAAAAGCGAAGCAGTCCGCCCCGCACCGGATGCCCCTCTGGGCGACAGAAACAACATGGTATTCATGGGGACCAAGGTTACCCGAGGTCGCGGAAGGGCGATTGTGGTCGCGACCGGCATGGATACCCAGATCGGTCGGATAGCCGGCATGATAAAATCTTCAGACAAAGAAAGCACGCCCTTGGAGAAGCGATTGGAAGGGCTGGGTAGGGCGATAGTTGCGGGCTGTCTGGCCATATGTGCGGCAGTGGCGGTAGCCGGGTATCTCCGCGGCGAGGAGCCTCTCACCATGTTCTTCACCGGGGTAAGTCTTGCGGTCGCAGCCATCCCGGAAGGATTACCGGCTATAGTGACCGTGGCCTTGGCCCTGGGTGTGCAGAGAATGAGCAGGAACAATGCCATCGTGAGGAAACTTCCGGCTGTGGAGACACTAGGGTCGACTACCGCAATTTGCTCCGACAAGACCGGAACCATAACGAAAAACCAAATGTCGGTGAAAAGCGTGATAGCCTGTGGCCAACAACTGGACCTTTCAAAAGAGGAGAATGGAGAAAGCGATTCAGCGATAGCGGGCATCCGCAAGGCCTTCCCCTGGCTTGGATTACTGGTCAGCGCGGGGGTCTTGTGCAATAATGCGAGTACAGATAGAAGACAAAGGCTCCCGCGGGACGGGTTCGGCATCATGCTCGAAGAGGCGTTTCCCAGGGGGACTACCCTTCGGTGGAACGGGCGTCGGCATATGCGCGCTCGAAACCCGCGTGATCGAGATGGGGATCCTACGGAGGTAGCACTCATTCAATTGGCTTGGCGTCTGGGCTTTGATCCGAACGCCATCAGGAATCGGTCAAAAAGGGTTTCGGAGATCCCTTTTGACGCTCAAAGACGGCTTATGAGCGTAGTGGTAAGAGAAGGAAGGGGGTTTAGGGTTTTCACGAAGGGCGCCCCTGAGGCGGTTTTGGGGCGGTCGAGCCACCTCTTGGTTTGTCGGGGTGACGGATTGGAGAGCGAGCCGATGACCGAGGAGGAGAGACAGTATTTGGAGAATCTCGCCTCTTCCATGGGGAAAAAGGCATTAAGAGTCCTGGGTCTTGCACATAAGACCTTAGGCCCAGGGGAGAGCGCCGACGACCCAAGGGTCGAGGACGGGTTATGTTTCATCGGTTTTGTAGGTCTTCTCGATCCCCCGCGGCCTGAGGCGAAGAGGGCTGTCGAAACCTGTCGTGCCGCCGGGATAAAGACCATAATGGTGACGGGTGACCATCTCAATACGGCTTTAGCGATCGCGGCCGAAACCGGTATAATCTCGTCTGCCCCGCTGGTAACGGGTGAACTTTCACCCGTACGCCCGCGGTTTCCCAAAAGGGGAAAAGAAGGTATTCCGCCTTTTTTAACGGGACGAGATCTGGACGCTATGAGCGATGAGGAGCTCGAAGAAATCTGCGATCACGTCCGAGTTTATGCCCGTGTTTCGCCGGAGCATAAACTGAGGATCGTGCGCGCGCTCAAGCGCCGGAATCACATCGTTGCCATGACGGGAGACGGAGTCAACGACGCTCCTGCCCTGGAAGAAGCCGATATAGGGGTGGCTATGGGGAAGTCCGGCTCAGAGGTCACAAAGAGCGCATCGGACATGGTGTTGAGCGACGACAACTTCGCCACCATCGTGAAGGCGGTCCAAGAAGGTAGGTCGATTTATGATAACGTGAGACGGTTTATCAGGTACCTATTGGCATGTAATGTCGGGGAGATACTCGTGATGTTCTTGTCGACCCTGGCGGGGCTACCGCTTCCCCTCTTGCCGGTGCAGATCCTTTGGGTAAACTTGGTGACGGACGGATTACCGGCTTTGGCTTTGGGCGTCGAGCCGCCAGATGAGGGCGTGATGCTCCGGCCTCCGCGACCTAGAGGGGAAAGCCTTTTCGCCGACGGTATTGGCTGGCGTATTCTAGAACGCGGGTCTTTAATAGGCGTGAGTACCCTAGGTGTTTTCGCTTGGAGACTGAACCTAACCGGCGACCTGGCGGACGCGAGAACCTGGGCCTTCGCTACCCTCGTGGCCTGCCAGTTGTGGCACGTGTTCGATTGCAGATCTACGCCCGGGACGGGGCCGCTCGGCAAGCTAAAGGGGAGCGGGTATCTAATCGCCTCAGTCCTTTCCTCATGGGCGCTCTTGCTCTCAGCGATTTACCTACCGTTTTTCTCCGCGTACTTTAAGACCAAACCCATTCCAGCACCTGGATGGGGCGTCATAGTCTTCATCGGGGGTCTTGGAACCATCGGTTCCGTCCTCAGAAGTTCAGACCCCAATCCCCAGAAGTTCTGACCTCAGCGGGTCGTGGCGACGAACCGTTCGGGATCGTGAAGGGGAATCGGAGACGGTGTTAGAATAAGAATAAACCTTGACAATGGCCCGAATGTGGCCTTTCGTTCCGGGGGTTCAACGCGAACATGTCCTGGTGGGACAAGACCCGATAATGATCAATGATCTTAACCTTAACCCAAGGGCGCTTTTCCGACGGCGGTAAAGCCTACGCAGATGGCACACAGAGACGGCGCGGAGGGGAAATGTGAATGTCACAAAACACAAAAGGCATTGAGTTCACGAAAATGCAGGGGCTCGGTAACGACTACCTGTTCATAAACTGTGTCGACGAAGCCCCGGCTGACCTCGACTGGCCCACCCTCGCGAGGTGCATGAGCGAAAGGCACTTCGGTGTGGGATCGGACGGGATAATACTCGTCCTTCCGTCCAAGTCGCACGATTTCCGAATGCGGATCTTCAACTCGGACGGCTCTGAGGCCCAGATGTGCGGGAACGGCATACGTTGTTTTGCCCGTTACGTTTACGAGCGCGGTCTAACCCGTAAACGTTCCATTGAGGTGGAGACCCTTGCCGGCGTAATCGCGCCGGAGATAATCGTGGGAGAAAAAGACGGGACAATAATAGGAGTTCGTGTCGATATGGGTATACCTCGCCTCTTACCTAGTGAGATACCGGCATACCCTTCCCTTCTACCAAGGAACCCAGATCGTAAGCCCATAAGCCTCATATCCGAGTGGGAGGCCCCGATCCCAGGGGAGACCCCCATCATAGAGGATGACTGGCTCATCGAAGGGCATCCGGTCAAAGCCACCCTGGTTTCCATGGGCAACCCCCATTGCGTGCTTTTCTGGCCGGGTGTAACGGAGGAGGACGTCATGAGATTAGGACCGAAGATCGAACGACACCCCGCTTTTCCCGAACGGATTAACGTGGAGTTCGTCGAAGTGCTGGACGATTCCACCATTAAAGTGGTGGTCTGGGAACGGGGTTCGGGATTTACCCTGGCGTGTGGGACGGGGGCCTGTGCGGCTACGGTGGCATCCGTACTCGGCGGAAGGACTTCCCGTAGGGTAAAGGTCGCTCTCCCGGGAGGTGACCTGTCTGTCGAGTGGCCCGAAGGCGGGCGCGTGTTCATGACAGGGCCGGCTGAAGAAGTATTTCGAGGCAGGTATACGGGTAAGTGTGGTAGTATTCAATAAACGTAGAGGTGATGGCGTTGAAGACGTTGCAGGCAAAAAGATTAGCGAATATCCCCCCCTATGCTTTCGCGGAGATCGATAAAGCAAAGCGCGCCGCTATCGCCGCAGGCGTCGACGTAATACCCCTTACCATCGGTGACCCCGATCTACCTACTCCGGCGTACGTCGTGGACGAGCTCGTCCGAGCGGCGGCTGACCCGTCGACCCACAGGTATCCCGAGTATGAAGGGTCCGAGGAATTCAGGAGTGCGGTTTCCGCTTATTACGCCGAACGCTTCGGGGTCAAGATCGATCCGAAGGAAGAGGTCATGGCACTTATAGGATCCAAAGAAGGGATCGCCCACATGATTTGGGCTATTGTCGATCCCGGCGACGTGGTACTGATTCCCGACCCGGCGTATCCGGTCTACAGGATGCATACCCTCATGTGCGGCGGCGAAGTCTACTCCATGCCGCTGACGGAGGCGTCAGGGTATCTGCCGGATTTTGGGTCTATCCCTGAAAACGTCCTGAAGAAGACCAAAATGATGTTCTTGAACTACCCCAATAACCCCACCGGTGCCGTTTGCGACATAGAATTCTTCCGCGAGGCGGTAAGTCTTGCGCGCCACTATGGGTTTTTGATCTGCCACGACGCCGCATATGTGGAGATGGCATACGACGAGGTTAAGGCCCCCAGCATTCTCGAGGTCCCCGGATCAAAAGAAGTAGCGGTAGAGTTCTATTCGCTCTCCAAGCCGTTCAACATGACGGGTTGGCGTATAGCTGCGGCGGTGGGCCAAAGAGAGGCCATATCGGCTTTAGGCATAGTGAAGACCAATACCGATTCCGGCCAATTTACGGCGATTCAGCGAGCAGGCGCCAAGGCGCTCCTTCACACACCAAGGGACTTCATCGATTTCATGAATAAGGTGTACACGGAACGCCGCGACATCCTCATCGAAGGGCTTGCGGCCGCCGGGTGGCACGTACCGAAGCCGAAGGGTACGTTCTACGCGTGGGCGAAGGTTCCTCGACCCATGTCTTCCGCCCAATTCGCCCTCGACTTACTCGAGAAGACTGGCGTGATGGTGACACCCGGGTCGGTATGGGGAGTCGAGGGTGAGGGCTATGTGAGGTTGACCTTTACGCTCCAGACGGAGCGCATAAGACAGGCGGTATCACGCATCTCGGATTACCTTTCCGAAGCAGGAATCCGCGCCTGATTGTAGAAGTGCGGCTTTTGGTGAAATAAAGTCTGGAAGGTGAAGAATCTGATCAGTAGCATGACCGGGTTCGGGCGGGCGCAAGCGGAGTCGGCCGCCGGACGCGCTTTGGTGGAAGTTCGATCGGTTAACCATAGGTACCTTGACGTAGAGGTCCGGATACCACGACTCTTGAGGTCTAAGGAGCTCGTGATCCGCAAGCTGCTGTCCGAACACTTCAAACGGGGAAGACTCGAAGTATACGTCACCTTTGATCC
Source organism: Clostridia bacterium (assembly GCA_012842575.1). Lineage (GTDB taxonomy): Bacteria > Bacillota > Sulfobacillia > DUSP01 > DUSP01 > DUSP01. The sequence continues at coordinate 5,315 of DUSP01000110.1, read as the reverse complement.
GGCCCCTAGCTTTGAGGGTATCAGGGCTAGAATTGACAGGCCTTATGCGGTCGCTTATCATAGGGCTTTGAAGGAATTGGTAGAAGAACTGGGCATCGGTGTTATGTGGGAAGAATGGTTCTTGCACCATGCGGATCAGTTTATTTCCCTCGAAGAGGACACTGCCGCCGCTGGAGTCGCCTGGGAGACGGTGGAGCGTGCGTTGAATGAGGCCGTCGCTGACCTCAAACGGAGCCGTCTCGAGGAAGGGGAGCGACTGTCCGGCATCATGCGAGAGTGCGTCGATAGAATCGCCGCCCGTCTCTCCCGGATCGAAGGTTATGCGCCTTCTATCGTGGAGACTTTCAGGACTCGCCTTACGAGGAAACTGGCGGATCTTGAGTCCGGCATAATAGATCCGGAGCGGCTTCTCATGGAAGTCGCGTTGCTTGCGGAGCGCACCGACGTCACCGAAGAGATCTCGAGGGCGAAGAGTCACCTTGAGGCTTTGAGATCGACTCTAGAATCGGATGATGTGGCCGGTAGGAAGATGGAGTTCATCATTCAAGAGCTTTTCCGCGAAGTCAACACTATGGGGTCAAAAGCCAACGACTATGAGGTAAGCCGTCTGGTGGTGGACATGAAGGGCGAGTTGGAGAAGTTGAGAGAACAGGCGCAGAACATCGAATGAGGAGGGAGAGGGAGAATGGCTCTTCCACAGCTCTCGAACGACCAAAAACTTGAGGCTTTAAAGAGAGCTCAGGCGATTCGACGGGAACGGAGCAACTTGAGGAGTCGACTGAAACGCGGTGAGACGACCCTAGAGGAAGTATTGATGGACACCGATCCGGTTACCGCCAGGATGAAGGTGGCATACCTGCTGAGGTCTCTACCCAGAATAGGAAAGGTGAAAGCGAAGAAAATCATGGAAGAAATCGGCATAGATGAGTCAAGGAGGGTAAAAGGATTGGGCCGCCGACAAAGGGAGGCCTTGGTCTCCAGACTTGGCTCTAAAGCCATGTGAACCTTCATATTCGTGTCAAGATTACGTAGGAGGTTTTGAGGTGGACATCAAACTCGTCAATATCGGTTTCGGGAATATCGTATCCGGTAATCGCATTGTAGCCATCGTCAGCCCCGAATCCGCGCCGATCAAGAGGATCATCAGCAACGCAAGGGATCAAGGCGTGTTGATAGACGCCACTTACGGACGGAGGACACGGGCGGTGATCATCACCGATAGCGACCACGTGATACTTTCCGCCGTTCAGCCGGAGACCGTGGCCAACCGATTGGGTGCCCGGGAGGTAGAAGTCGACGATTCCCCTGGAGAATAGATACTTCGTGCGGCGTACGGAGGTCGTAATGCCGTGACGCGGGCAAGGGGGGGAGCCGAATCTCGACCTCATGTTTCATCCGGTCGACGGTCGGATCCCAACATAATGCTGGTGGTGTCGGGGCCTTCGGGCGCGGGCAAAGGGACGCTTTGTCGAAGGCTTCTGGAAGTGTTACCGAATGCTCGGTTCTCGGTCTCAGCGACCACAAGAAAACCTCGCCCAGGCGAGGTAGAGGGTCGCGACTACTTTTTTGTCGGTGTTGACGAGTTCAAAGACTTAATCGCTAAAGATGAGTTCCTCGAATGGGCGTCGGTTTACGGAAACCTTTACGGTACGCTCCGAAGGCACATAGAGGATTTGCTCGGGCGGGGGTTTGACGTCGTTTTGGACATCGACGCTCAGGGAGCCATGCAGGTCAAACGGAAATGCCCCGAAGCGGTTTTGATCTTCGTGGTTCCACCATCCTTTGATGAATTGAGGAGGAGGTTATACGAGCGGGGGACGGAAGGCCAAGTAGAAGTGATGAGGCGCCTCAGTGACGCGGGCCAGCAGCTTGTGTACCTGAGGTGCTATGATTATATCGTGGTCAACGACAAAGTGGAGACTGCCGTAATGGAGACGGTTTCGATAGTCACGGCCGAAAAGAGGAAAGTCGCGCGGCAGGATCCGAAGATCTTGATGGAACTGGAAGGCATGGTGTCAAAGTACGGTCGGTCGGAGGAGGCGCTGAAATGATAACCCATCCGTCATTGGAGACGTTGCTCAAAAAAGTGGATTCCAAGTACACGCTTGTGGTTTTGGCCGCAAAAAGGGCTAGACAGATAACGGAAGAAAGGGAACGCGGTGTGGTGGGTCCAGGAGCGCCGAAACCCGTGACCGTGGCGCTGGAGGAAATCGCCGGTGGCAAGGTGACGTACAGGAGGACAAAGGCGGGCATAAAGTGATCAGAGGATACGACGAAGTAGATCCGGATCAGGGCTTTGCGACGCGCACTTCTTCGGGCAGCGGGCCTTTAACAGGTAAGACCGCAATCGTGGGCGTGTGTGGGGGAATCGCTGCATACAAAGTGCCGGAGGTAATAAGGGGACTTATGAAGCACGGCCTCCGGGTGTATGTTATCATGACTCGCGCGGCGACTCGGTTCATAACGCCCCTGACATTCCGTACCGTGTCCCGGAACCCCGTTTTTGTGAGGATGTTTGAAGAGCCCAAACTATGGGACGTTGAGCACATAGCCCTGGCCGAGCGGGCGGACCTCTTTTTGGTGGTTCCCGCCACCGCCGATATCATCGGCAAGGTCGCATCAGGTATAGCCGATGACTACCTTTCCACGACCATCATGGCTTGTGGCGCCCCCGTGATATTTGCGCCGGCCATGAACTCACGGATGTGGGAAAATCCCATCGTTCAAGCCAACGTTTCTCGCCTCGAGGATCTAGGGTATAGGTTCATAGGTCCCGAGCGCGGTGAGCTCGCTTGTGGTACGGAAGGGACGGGTCGGCTCGCTTCTCCCGAAGTAATAGTGGACTACTGCGTTGGGTTGCTCAGTAAAGTACTGCGAGACTCTCCGGCGGAATCTGATTTCGAAGGTGTAAGAATCCTCGTCACGGCGGGTCCGACCCGCGAGTACATCGACCCCGTGAGGTTTATTAGCAACGCTTCCTCGGGGAAGACCGGATACGAAATCGCCAAAGCCGCCCGCCGGAGAGGAGCTCAAGTGGTATTGATAAGCGGACCCACTGCTCTTAGGCCCCCGGAAGGCGTAGAGTTTATCGGCATAAAAACCGCCGATGAGATGTTTTCCCGCGTAATGGAGCACTTCCCCGAGGCGCATGTGGTGATCAAGACTGCAGCCGTGGTGGATTTTACGCCGGAGAACCCCAGGCCCAGTAAAGTCAAAAAAGGAGATCCGCCCGAGAGTTGGTCGGTCGTGAAGTTGAAAAAAACCCCCGATATACTGGCAAGTCTCGGGGCGATGAAAGGCGATCGGATACTCGTGGGTTTTGCAGCCGAAACCGAGAACGTGATAGAAAACGCCTTGAGGAAGGTTGTCGACAAAAACCTGGATTTTGTGGTGGCCAATGACGTCTCAACGCCCGGTTTGGGCTTCGGATCCGACCAAAACGCCGTGTCTTTGGTATATAGGGATCAAACCGTAGAGACGTTACCCGTGATGGCAAAGCGTGACCTCGCGGATGTAATCCTCGACCGGGTGAAACGACTCTTGGAGTCAAGGAATTATGACCGACCGGAATAGAATGGTCCATATCCGGTGTGAAAAGGATGATCCGGACCTCGATGACTCCAGGTGGCCGCGCCGCGCCCGAGCCAGAACCCCTGACCCCTCGGATATGAGTCAAGCGCCCCGTATTGAGTCTGAGCGGCCACAGTCAGCGAAGGGCCGTCCTCGATTCGCAATGGTCTATGTGGATGTCCCGATTTCATGCGAAGGTCCCGCCTTCCACTATGAAATCCCGGTTTCGCTCCTTGATGACATAAGGATCGGCTCGCGAGTGCGTGTGCCTTTCGGGAAGAGGAAGGTCGACGGCTGGGTCGCCGGGTTCGTGGACGTACCGGAAGTGGAGTCGGTGAAGCCTGTCTTAAGTGTCTTGGATAGAGAATCGTCCCTTGATGAAGGGGCCTTCGACCTCGCCAGACGTGTGGCCGAACGCTACCAATGTCCGCTGTCGGAAGTCATAAAGGCCATGGTTCCCGCCTACACCCGAAACCCCCCCACCGGGCGTCACCCGAAGAGTGTGACCGTAACCGGTTTGGGGTCATCTTGTACGCCGGCGACCCCGCAAGGCACCGACGCCCAAGCGGGGAGTGGAGGCGACATCCTTTCACCGGGTTCACGCGTCTTCCTCACACCTGATCAGGGGCGTGCCGTCGAAAGGATAAGACGCGTACAAAGAGAACGAAGGCATGCGGTGTTCGTACTATTCGGGGTAACGGGAAGCGGTAAGACGGAGGTCTACCTAAAGGCCATGGAGGAGGCTCTATCAGAAGGACGACAGGCCCTCATGCTCGTCCCCGAGATAGCCCTTACACCCCAAACGGTCGATCGGTTGCGGTCTCGCTTTGGTGCAGAGGTGGCCGTTCTTCACAGTGGAATCTCCAGGCGTGAGGGATACGAGACTTATAAAAGAGTGCGTTCACGCGATGCCCGGGTGGTCCTTGGGGCGCGTTCGGCCGTTTTCGCACCCTGTCCCGACCCCGGAGTCATCGTCCTTGACGAGGAGCACGAGTTCACTTACAAACAGTCCGAAGAACCGCGATACCACGCGAGGGAAGTCGCGATTATGAAGTCAAACCGCGTTGGCGGCGTCACAATCCTAGGGAGCGCTACGCCTTCCATAGAGACGTTCTACAAGGCCAAGAAGGGGGAGTACGAATTGGTGACGCTGCCTTCGCGAATCAAGGGTCTCGGCCTCCCGAACGTACATATCGTGGATATGCGAAAGGTGTTCGGTTCTGGGTCGAAAGGCGTCATAAGCCCTGTTCTGAGAACAAAAATAGAGGAAACCCTTTCTCGCGGTGCGAAGGTTATATTATTCGTCAATAGACGCGGGTATTCTCCCTTCGTGTTGTGTAGAGAATGCGGGTATGTGGAACGCTGCCCCAACTGTAAGGTTTCTCTGACGTTTCACCTCAAAGAGAGGGCCATGATCTGTCACTACTGTGGATACAGGAAGCGACCCCCCGAGAAGTGTCCTGCCTGCGGCGGCGGAGGCATTAAGTTGTTCGGGGTGGGCACCGAACGTGTCGAGGAGGCCGTGAAAGTCGCCTTTAAAGACGCGAACGTAGCCCGACTCGACAGCGATACCACCACAAAGCGAGGAGCCCACCGGGTCATCCTGGATGGATTTCGGAAGGGTCCGGTAAATGTGCTCGTGGGTACGCAGATGGTGGCAAAGGGTCTTGACATATCGGAAGTCTCGTTGGTCGGCGTGATATCTGCGGATACGACCCTCTATCTGCCGGACTTTCGCGCCGCGG
>DUSP01000200.1 GCA_012842575.1 Clostridia bacterium | reverse complement strand
GGACCCGCAAATGCCTATAGGAGGGGCTCCCCCTATAGTCCTCACCAATACGTCTCCCGGATCCCTTCGCGACGCCGAAAATTCTTCCCCCCTCACCATGACCTTCCAAACCGCGCCAGGTATCGCCCTCGTGCCGCAGGTCATGCCGCTACCCTCAAAGCAAGGCCCCGCCGAACACGCGCAACCCACCATCCAGTCGGAGTTGCCCAATACCATTTCGCCGTTGGTACCGATATCAATGAAGAGCGAGAGGTCGTCGGACCGGTCCATTCCCACCGCCAGGACACCCGATACTATGTCTCCGCCCACGTAACTCGCCACCGCGGGAACCGTATGAACCGGTGCCCGCGGATGAATCGCAAGGCCTAACTCCCCCGCAAAGCCCGTCGGGAATTCGTTGGCGGCGGGTATGTACGGTTCGAGCCTAATATAGCGCGGAGGTATGCCCAAAAAGAGGTGCGACATGGTGGTATTTCCCGAGACCTGGGCCGCTTTTATGTCTTCGGGATCGAAGCCCGAAGAAGTCACCAGGGATATGACGAGGTCGTTTATGGTCTCAAGCACCGCTTCCCTCAGGTCTTCGAGGCCGCTCTTTTCCCGAGACCCACCCTCGTCGGCATGGATTATACGACTTATCACGTCGTCGCCGTACCGCGCCTGCCTATTGTAATCCGATCGTCTACCGATGAAACCCCCGGTTTTCAGATCTACGAGGTCCACCGTGACGGTGGTCGTACCGATATCTATTGCGACCCCTAATATCTTCGATCGTCCCGACGGAAGTACATCGAAAACCGCTGTACGATCCCCATAGTCGCCCCAGACGACGTCCACGTCCCATCCGGCAGCCCGTAGCGTTTCCGGTAGCCGCCTCAGCGCTTCCATGTCAAGGCTCGTCTTGTCCGTAGGCCCCTCTCGCTTCAACGACTTCATGAGCCGCGTGGCGTCCGGGGCGTTCGATTCGAGGCTGGGTTCGTCAAGGCGTACGGAAACGCATCTGGCTATGGGATCAAGCGCATAGCGATCCGCGGCGGACTCGTCCTCAGGGGAAGCAAGACTTTCCACCGTGTACGCGCCAAGCCCCATTCTCGATTCGGGGAGCACTTCCACCACGGCGTCCCCCTCGACCCATGCTCGGCACGCCAACACACATCCCATCCTTTTCAGACGGCGCGACAGGTTTCCTTCGCCCCTCGTCACCGTGCCCTCCCGGACTATGACGGCGCATCGCCCACATGTACCCTCGCCGCCGCATCCGGATCGCAGGTCGATGCCGGCAAGCACGGCCGCGGTTCTGAGGTCGGTACCTTTCTTCACCATTACCGTTTTTTCATCGGGCAAAAACTTGACCCTACACTCCTTGGCCATTACGCACGTCTCCCGTCATCGCGATGCGAACTTTACTTCTCTTACGACTTTTACGATTTCCTTACGACCTATTACGACTTATTACAACTTATTACGACGCTCCTTACGACTTATTGGCCGACATCACGGCAATGGCATTACGACTTATTACAACTTATTACGACGTAAGCCTTACGTCCATCACGACTCGAAGATCACGACACGACGCGAAGATCACGACGCGAACTTTGCCTTCATGAACGCCGGAATGCCGCTGGCCTCCTTGGGCCCCACAATGACCTTCCAACCCGAAAGTTCCTGAAGCTTGCCGCTGAGCACGGCAACGTGGCCGGGCAATACCAGGTTCCTGTGGTTTACCTTCTGCTCTATGCCACACTCTTTGATGAAGGCACTTATGGTTTCCGCGCTGAATTTACCGGCGGCCCAGGCGGTGAGCACCGAGGTGCCCTCCGTGTTGACGGGAAGGATGTAAGCCGGGACTTTAGAAGCCTCGACCTCGCCTTCGACGCTATAGTAAGTGAGCGAGAAGTTGGTGGTAACGAGCACCGGAGACTCCTCCGTGACGTTTCCTACTGCCGAGATTTTCGATTCCACTTGGATCGGCTTTTGCGGATCGGTGAAAATGTTGGCCCTCCACGTGAGCAACGGAAGGAGATCGTGTCGCTCGATGGCCTTTGTCACGACAATGCTTGCGAATTTCCCTATGTACATGGTGGCCTCGATCATTTGCTCCTTGGGGTCATCGCTCTTTGCAAACGCGATGGTGGGATAGCCAAGTGGCCGGAATTTTTTCTTGATCGCAAGCCTCCTTATCTGCGTCAGATCCGCCAATGCCGCCGAAAGATCCCGTCTAGAAGGATCAAGCACCAGTTCTTTATAACCAAGACCCGTTATCTTTTGAACCAGGTCCGCCAGGGCGTCGAGACCTTCGGCTTTGACCGCCAGCGGGCAATCGTTTTCCTTTGCGATTCGCGTCATGACCTCATAGTTGGATTCGTCGGCCGCGTATAGGAGGGGCCGTACGGAGGCCACTTCCTTTACAAGGGTTTCCAGAGTACCAGCATCCGAAGCAAAACCGCCTACATCGAGGATCAGCGCCCATGGAAAGGAAGTGTAGACCGTATCGAGGGCGCTTCGGTATGCGCCGATGTCACCGGATTTCGATCGCAACATGAGGCCATCTACTCGGTACTGTTGGCCTACGCGCTCGAAAACCAAATCCTTGATCTTACCGATACGTCCTTCTAAATCGTCCTTCGAAAGGGTGTCGTCCAGTTCGACGAAGACACCGGTGGGATGGACGAAAGTCTTATCGTGCCTGAAAATGACGGTCTCATCGCCCGTCTCCAAAACGGCGTCGCCCGTACCGATCTTCACCAGTTTGATGGGTGGCGCGGCCGCCGACGCCAAAGCCTCCTTGGCTTCCTCGGTGACATATGGGCACGCGTCCAGCGATGCCTTTCCGGATGCGAGTTGCATGGCGAATGCAAGACAAGTAGGCGGGCCGCACTCCCCACAGTTTTTCTTCGGTAGTTGCTTATAGATGTCCAGTCCGGTGAGCGCCATTTTAAGACCTCCCCCTATTGAGAGTGGTTGAGCCTGTAAGTCGTCTGTCCGCCCGGCCTATGGCACCATCCCCAGGCCGGCGGCCCGCAGCATCCGCTGCGGCCG
>DUSP01000209.1 GCA_012842575.1 Clostridia bacterium | reverse complement strand
GGGGTCATTCTCGACTGCCGCCAAGACCCGAAATCCCTTGTTCTTGAAACCGAGGGTAACGCCCCCGGCTCCGGCGAACAGGTCAATCATCGTGGGGAACACGCTTGTGCGGTTCGTCGCACTCAACTCCAAGCCCTCCGTGTTTGCCAAGATAGTGGCTGCAATACTTGCTCAGCGCGCACCGATCGCACGCGGGTCTGCGAGGTCGGCATATGAGCCGGGTGAAGTCCAGCAACCTTTCTGATGGTATTCTCAATTCGCTTTCCGACAACAAGAGTGCAAGTTTTCTAAGTTCCCGTGATCCTTTTGTGGCATGTTCCATCTTCAGTCCGGTGACGCGCGACAAGAAACGAAGAACGTTTACGTCGGCAGGTACGAGCGCTCGCCCGAAGGCAAAAGCGGCGATTGCAGATGCGGTATACGGCCCTACCCCGGGTATCCTCACCAGGTCTTCGATTCGTTCGGGTATTATTCCTTTGTAGTTCTCAAGGATAAACCGGGCCGCACGGACGAGGTATGAGGCGCGCTTCGTTAGGCCGAGCGGCCGAATCACGGAAGCAACCTCGTCTACATCGGCAGTTGCAAGGCTAACAATGTCGGGGTACTTCGAGATCACGTCTTCAAAACGACGTGCCACCGCGTCGGCACGGGTACGCACGAGAAGCATTTCCGCCAGGAAGACTCGGTACGGCGAGCGATGCTTCCGCCACGGTGGGTCATAATCGACAACCGTGTCGCTGCCTAGCTCGGCGAATAATTCCTTGAGGCGAGCGAGGCTTTTTTCGTTTTCCTTATTCATGTTTGCATTGCCGGGACACGACCGCTCCTGATTTCATTTATCAACCAGTTCAGTCGCTCTGTCAAGTCGCCGACATGGCGATCACGGCCGTATCCTACTACCTGGTGCGCCACGCTTACCACGTCCGGTACCCAGAGGGGAACGCCCGGGACGCGTTCGGCGAAACTGCCCATAGTGTGATCTTCATCCCTAACCAATCCGCCTTCCTGGAGTAACCATCCGAGCAAGACGTCAAGTCTGCGGTTTGCCTCTCTCTCCACGTTTCCGGTAACGTCCACCGCGAGTTCCCACCGAGGCATAAGGAAGTGTGCGCTTTCCCGAAGCGTCGCTCTGTACAGACGGGTCGGTGCCGCATAGAACATTGCTACGCCTGCACGGCAGCAAAGATCCAAGAAGGGGCCGTACTCTTCCGGGGGGTCAAGGGCCGGCACGGCGCGTCTGTGTAGTTCATACGCCCTAGCAGCCTCCTCGATATGTTGGAAAATATACTCTTTCCAGTCCTCCGGGTTGTTTTCGTCGACTGTTTTCTGTACCGCGCCATGTTTGTTGAGTACCGCTCTCGGATGCGGTGAGAGGGCGATATCCGAAAACCGCCTGACAACTCGGAATGTGACGAATGCATGTCTGTTTCCGTTCGAGATAAGATCGGGTCGTTCTTTTGCAATGCCCAGAAAGAGCAAGTGTGCAACGGCCTGATCGTTTAACGGCGGCCTGTAAAAGCCCTCGGACGGCGCGCACCCGGCGCGGTACATGTACCAAAACGTAAGCATTGCCAACCACGAATACTCGGGGCTCTTAACCGTCCCTGCGTACACGGGGCCGAAGGGCGTTCCGGCCGTAGCGTTAAAGATGTTTCGAAACGCCTTGATCTCGCGCCTCACGATTTGCCCGTACAACACGTCATCCGGTGCGCTTGCGCCTTCGTAATCTTCCAGGCGGTGCACCAACGGGAACAGACGACCGTCCCTGATCAGCAATGTAACTTCGGGAGGCGAACTGAGCTCGGGTACTCCGCCTACGGGATGCCACCGGGATTGTCCGTTCAAAACGCGCAGTTCCTCTTTGTATTGACGCAGTTCCATGGCGGCAGAGCGCAAGTGGCGAAAGTCGGTAATAACCTCACGCCTCAGGTGTGGCGAGATCAACAATCCTTCAACCGCAGCATCCAGGTCCCGGTACCGGGCGAGCTCCCGGGGATCGAAATCGTAATCCCAATAGTTCAAACGGATATCGGGTTTCGTGACCCTCATCGCGCCCGCAGATACGAACAAGGCGGCGTCGGTCGGGCGAATGAAGCTTCCGCTTTTGTGCTCGATGCGTATGTCGCCGACCGAAGCATCGGTGCCCACCGCAGCTTGGGGCGGGTTGTCGCAAACCTCGACGATGTCGACCACCTTTTGCCCCAATACGCGGAGGTTCAAGCGTCTGCGCGCTTCGTCGGTACGTAGTTCCACCGTTTGGCCAGCCAGCAGTTGAGACACCGTAGGAAGGTCTAGGATTCCGGGAAACGCCGGCAGGGACGGATCCAACCTGAAAAGTCTTTGCAAAAAGCCTTCGGCCTTGGAGCGTCGGAATCCGAGCTCTCTTACCAGACGTTGCATCTCGCCGGAGCTTCCGATTGCGCCCGCATGTCTGGCACGCGCGGCCAAGTCGTTCAAGTCGCCCGCAACCCACCCGGCCAGTTCCACCAACAAGTCGATCGGGTTCTTCTCGGCCAGCGATTCTGCAATTTCGATCACTTTATTTGCGTAGCTTTCTTCGGAGGCATGGCTTCTAGCTATCTCAACCATCACAGAAGCGGAAAGGACTTCTCTGTCGGATTCGTCTTCCTGCCAAAGGTCCAAATCCCGCCGGCCTTCCCGCTCTAATTCGTCGCGTTTTCGCAGCCTGACGAACTCGTAGACGTTGTTGATTCCTTCCGACGATTGCGCCATTCTTCGACTTCCTCCCTCAAGTTGGGCGTCCTGGCCGCATGGGTCGTTTTTTCGCGCTCTCGGATTCGTACCACGGCAGCATGGCGCATGATATCCGCGGTAGACGTCACGACGGCCATACCCCGGGGCATTCGGGGTATGCGGTTAATAACTTCTTCCGCAAGATCGCCGATGTGTCCAGCTACAACCCGCTGGTCTTCCGGATCCAGCGCAAAAACAACCCTGGTGTTGCACGTAAGTAAGACCTGTTTATCCATGGAGGCCGGGCTCTGGCTCAAGAGAACGACTCCGATGGAGTCGTGGCGCGCGGTGCGTATCATTTCACGCAGCACCGTTGTGGAAGGAGAGGAGTCTCCCCCGCCGGGAAGAAAAAGGTGAGCTTCATCGAGAATCAAAACGAATGGTGGTATGCGGTTTTTTCGCCGGAAGCGCTGGAGGATCCTCGCCGTCGCTCCTACGACCAGGTTACGTGCGCGTTGCCCTAGGTGGCCGATGTATACGTTTACCATGGGGTAACTCGCCAACCACTCAGTCCAGTCTACCCATCTATCCGTCAATAGGCGCGTGCGTCTTAAGGCGCTGTCCACGCGCCTTACTGCCCTGGTTGCTACTCCTTGCATGCTGGTCTCCGACCCAATACCATGAATCAGAGTCCTAAGTCTTTCGTAGGGGATGTCTATTCTCCCAACTTCGTCGAGCATTTCCAGTGCCTTGCTGAACACTTCGTCGTATGCCGCCGCCACCAGTTCCCTCTGATCGTGTGTGAGGTTCGGAATGAATGCGAGAAACTCTTCGAGGCCTATAATCGAATACGGTATTCTGAACCTATCGTCATCCACGGCCAGTACGTGAATACCGTTGAGTTCTTCCGCAGTAACCCACGTATCACCTAGTACGTCAAAAGTAATCACGGGGACGGACTTGTCGCACAATTCCTCTATCAACACCCCGGCCGCATAGCTCTTGCCGACACCGGTCTTCCCGAGAACTGCAATGTGCCGCGCGATTGTTTCGATCGGAAGAAAAAAGTCAACACTATGGTTTCCCGACTCGATTCTTCCCAGTCTGAGTCCCTCGCCGCTGTCCCTTGCAGACGGAATACCAAGCAACCTAGGTACTACCTCAGCTGGCAGCTCGTAAACGGCCTGACCTGTCTGAGGCAGGAGGTGCGGCTCCGAAAACTCCAAAGCGCCGTTTTCGGCCAGTCGGATCTCGCCCAGTACTTCGATCTGCATCACCCGATAGACCTGCGGGCTTTCCTCAGAACGCAGGCTCGGACGGGGCATGCCGTAGGCTTGGTCCTTCTGCATGGCTATCGGGTTGGTAAAGGCGTTAATCTCGGTTCCGGCGACGACCCTTCCGTAATGAACACACCGGTCCGTGTCTTGGCGCAGCACCGCAACGAAGGTGTTAAGGTTGGGCTGTTTGCCGGGCGCAACCAAGAAGGGGATCCTGTCGAAACCCGGACTTCCGCCCTCGGTCGGAAACTGAGAAGACGAGGTCACGCCTATTTGGACGGTATCGTTCAGGCCAAGGTGTTCGGCAACAGACATGTCTTAACCCTCCCCCAGCTAGTCATTAGTTAGGTGGCCTTTGGTTCCGCCACTCAAGGACTTGCTTCAGGAGCAGCGCTCGGGAAAAGTCTAGGTATTCCAAGTCTCTTTACCTGCCTTGCGGACATCGCTCTCGTGCCAGACTCCTCAAGCATCTCGATGGTATTCCATCGTCCATTTTAGCCGTCGTCCATTCCGTTTCCATTCAATCATAGGACGGACCGTATTCCTTGAGCGCTTGCTCTGGGGGCGAAATGGCCGGAGCCCCGCCGGGGTCAAGTCAGGAGCAGCCTGTCGGGCCCCTTGCACTCCACAGGACCTTCCCGGAGCATCTCAAACTCCGGACGCATGGGTCTAGCTCGCCGTAGCCATTTGCCCCTTCTCACGGATCCCCTCGAGCGTCCTTGCGTACGTCGGCAGCGCCAGCACCGCCCTCACAAACGTCGGGGTCACGAAGTACTCGTCGGCGATATCGCATACGCTCTGCCACTTGGACGAGATAAGCTCCGTCAGCGGCGCCCCCATTTCCTAACCCTCGGTCTTGACGCTCTTCTGCAACTCAATCTTCACGTTGTAGCCATGCTGAGCCAGCATATACACTAGGTTGGAGCCGTCGATAAGAGTTATGGGCTTATCTTTCACAAACTCGTAGGCATCTGGCCCAAAATAGCTGGTGGTTACCAGAATGCCTTTAACGGCGCCCTCGTTTATCATGGTCCCGTATAGGTCACGAACTGCGGAAAGAGGAACTACGTTATTGTACCGCTTGGCCTGAATCACGAATTTGCCGCCACGAATGGGGTCTGGATCGAAAGCTACTGCGTCTACCCCTAGGTCTCTGCTGGCTCGGGTTATCCTGACCTCAGCGCCTTCATGTGAGAATATCTTTTCGAACAATCCCCTTACGAGATGTTCGAAATCTTCCCAATCCATGGTGGCCAAATTGGGAATAGAAGCAACTTCGGCTAGCACGTCCCGAGACTCGACGAAGCGCTTATCTTCTCTGCTGATGGCCATGATCGGTTTGACGGGAGCCAGGTTGTAAAGCGGGCCCGCACTAAGACCCTTCAGGCTGCGGAAACATTGCTTTGGATCGACTTTGGAGAGGTTGATCTTCTGGAATTCATCTTTAGTGGCTTGGCACGATACCAAGCACGATCTGAAGTCTGCGCCGGTGGCGGGATCTACGCCTTCGACCCAGCCGTTAAAAACTACCATGTGCACGTGCGGGACGTAGACCGATTCAAAAACTTCATGAATCGTCCTCAAGACTATCTGATATAAGACCGACTCGTAGAATTGCTCGACTTCTTTCTGTTTCATCTGGACGGGTTTTATGGCCCTGTCTTTGGAAGAGTAGCGGTACTCCACTACACGGGGTATGCTTT
>DUSP01000001.1 GCA_012842575.1 Clostridia bacterium | reverse complement strand
CGGAGGATCACGAAAACGCGAGGATTCTGGCGGAGGGTCTGGCCGGTATCCCTGGAATAGACCTCGATCCCCGTAAGGTACAAACGAACATAATCATATTCGAGATTTCTAAACGTGGGTGGTCAGCGAGCCGTTTCGTAGAGGTGTTGAGAAAGCACGAGGTATTGGCCGATGACTTTGGCTTAAGCAAGGTGAGAATGGTGACCCATAAGGACGTGTCACGAAATGATGTGTTACGTGCCCTGGACGTGACTCGGAGCATACTGAGGTGACTCGGAGCATACTGAGGTGAAACGGCGGGCCAAAAGGCTGGCCAAAAACGCATCCGCCACGGCCTGCTCCTGGTCGCAGAAGTCCAAGGTATAGCGACCGACGCGATGTACCCGGATGGGAGGGGGGTGGCTTGACGACTAAAGGGCAAAAAAGCCATGGATCGAAGGGCGACCTTTTCGAGTTCGCACGTAAGAAAGATACTCTGGAGAACGCGCCCCTTGCGGTGAGGATGCGCCCTCGAACTTTGGAGGAATTCGTCGGGCAGGAAGAGATAGTCGGAAAGGGGAGGCTTTTGAGACGGGCTATCGAAACCGATCAGCTCTCGAGTCTTATATTCTACGGTCCCACCGGCTGTGGAAAGACCACTCTCGCCCGCGTCGTAGCTGAGACCACCAAGGCGCACTTCGTAGAATTGAATGCGGTTACGGCGGGCGTCTCCGATATAAGGAGGGTCATCGAAGAAGCCAAGGAGCGCCGCGCTCTGTACGGACAAAAGACCATACTCTTCATCGATGAGATCCACAGGTTCAACAAGGCGCAACAAGACGCATTGGTACCCTACGTGGAGGACGGAACCGTAATCCTCATCGGCGCCACCACCGAGAACCCTTATTTCGAGGTCAACCGCCCCATCGTATCGCGCTCCAGAGTTTTCCGCCTAAACCCATTGACCGACGACCAAGTACGCGTCATCGTAGAGAGGGCCTTATCCGATGTCGAGAGAGGCCTTGGAGGGTTCAAGGCGAAGGTTGACCGGGAAGCGCTCGATCACATAGTACGGGTGGCTGCCGGAGACGCAAGGTCTGCGCTGAATGCCATTGAAATGGCAGTACTCACCACACCACCTGGGCAAGACGGGACGATCCACGTCACCTTGGAGGTGGCGGAGGAGTCGATCCAAAGGAGGGCGGTACAATACGACAGGGACGGAGACATACATTATGACACCATTTCGGCATTCATAAAGAGCGTCAGGGGCTCCGACCCCGATGCGGCTTTGTATTGGCTCGCCAGGATGATTTATGCGGGTGAGGACCCCGCGTTCATAGCGCGCCGGATGATCATTCTGGCGGCGGAGGACATCGGACTGGCGGACCCGAATGCTCTCGTCGTGGCATCTGCGGCGGCATATGCCGTGGACTTCATAGGTATGCCTGAAGGCAGGATCCCGCTTGCGGAGGCGTGTATTTACCTTGCCATGGCACCGAAGTCGAACTCCGCTTATATGGCCATCGAAAAAGCGCTTAAGGACGTAGAGGAAAGGCGGCCGGGCGAAGTCCCCATACACCTACGGGATGCAAGCTACAAGGATGCCAAGAGACTCGGTCACGGAGTGGGTTACAAGTACCCACACGCTTATCCGGGACATTACGTGTTACAGGACTACCTCCCCGCTCACCTCAAGGGAGTAAAGTATTACGAACCCTCCGACCAGGGCGTAGAAAAGGACCTCGCTTTGGCTCATGAGAAGCGTAAAAAAACTCAGTCACAGAAAACTCCGGTGGAGTAGTGCGCCCGCCAGCGCCTACCCGCCAGCTGAAGCGAGTATACCGCCAATAGTCGATTATTAGAAACCCCTTACGCACCTGCTGAAGCTCATCTACGCCATCAAGTATACCGCCAATAGTCGACTATTAGAAACGCGAATGCAATAACCCTGGCCTCTTGTCTCTCCACCCTGCCCTCGCTATGCGAGAACCCCCTATGGTAATGCGTTTGTGACGCTCACTTCCGCCAGATCGGCTTTGAGGCCCTGCCCTAAAGAGCTCCATGGCCGATGATGCCGGGCTCGCTTTGTGAGGACGTGTCCCCACAGAATACGTTGACATACGCTGAGAGGCGATGTTATTATTTTTGCGGTAAAACCCGACTTCACAGGTAGGAATTTGCCTGTAGGTATCGTGAGAGGAGATCGAGGCGATGATGCTTTCTACGAGGGGAAGGTATGGCGTAAAGGCCCTGTACGAATTGGCCCGGGCGGAACCTTCCGGATCACCGGTGTCTCTCCGGGAGATTGCCGAATGCCAAGGCCTATCCCTCTCATATTTAGAGCAATTGATCGGACCTCTCCGGCGTGCAGGACTCGTGGTCAGCGTTCGGGGCGCAAAGGGTGGTTACATTCTAGGCCGCCCGAGGGGAGAAATTACAGTAGGTGACATCATTAGGGTCATGGAAGGATCCATAGCGCCTACTGAATGCGTAGCGGATTCGCCCGACGGGGTGAGCCATTGTGGCCGTTCGCAGACATGTATCGCGAAGGGTATATGGGAAAGGGTGAAAAAGAGCGTCGAGGAAGTGCTCGATTCCATAACCCTCGAAGACCTGTGCGGAAGGGACGGGACCGAAGAGGCGAACGTTGTGAGTGAGAAGTGAAAAGGGATAAGGCCGTCAATAAGGGAGGAGGCAAGTGAATTGTCCAGAAAGGTTTACCTGGATCATGCAGCGACTACACCGGTGAGGCCCGAGGTAGCGGAAGCGATCACCCGGTACATGGTCGAAGAGTTCGGAAACGCTTCAAGCATTCATTCCTTCGGAAGGGCCGCAAGGAAAGGTCTGGAGGAAGCCAGGGAGCATGTGGCTTCCCTCATCGGGGCCGACGCCAGGGAGATAATATTCACGAGCGGGGGCACAGAATCCGACAATATGGCTCTGAAGGGTGTAGCCGAGGCCTGTAGACAGAGAGGTAAACACATTATCACGAGTAAGATCGAGCATCATGCAGTACTCCATACCGCCGAGCATCTCGAAAAAGAAGGCTTTGAAGTCACGTACCTGGATGTGGACTCGGATGGATTGATCGACCCCGATGACGTCAGAAGGGCCATCAGGGACGACACCATACTCGTGAGCGTTATGTTCGCCAACAACGAAGTGGGCACTATAGAACCCATCGGTGAAATAGGTAAAATCTGCAAGGAGAAAGGCGTCGTTTTTCACAGCGACGGCGTCCAAGCTGTAGGTAGCATCCCGATAGACGTGAACGAACTGGGGCTTGACCTCCTGACAATATCGGCCCATAAGATGTACGGCCCAAAGGGTGTCGGGGCCTTATACGTAAGGAAGGGTACGAAAATCGCTCCTATCATTCACGGCGGTGCCCACGAACGCGGTAAGAGGGCGGGCACTGAAAACGTAGCCGGCATTGTGGGCTTCGGAAAAGCGGCGGAGCTCGCGAGGATCGAAATGGATGAGCGGCAAAACCACCTACTGCCTTTGAGAGATCGTCTGATCCGCGGTATCCTAGAGCGTATCGACGACGTGAAACTCAACGGTCATCCGACAAAGCGCCTACCCAATAACGTGAACGTGAGCATCATGTATGTGGAAGGTGAGTCGATGCTCTTAAACCTCGACATGATGGGGGTGGCCGCTTCAAGTGGTTCCGCCTGTACGTCGGGGTCGCTCGAGCCTTCCCACGTCCTGCTGGCCATGGGCGTGCCGCACGAGGTCGCTCACGGATCTCTCAGGATGACGCTGGGAAGCGCCAATACGGAGGAAGACGTCGATTACGTGATAGATTGCCTGGAAGAGATAGTAAAACGGTTGAGGGCCATGTCACCCCTCGCGACGACGAGGAAGGGGTAAGGGTATGTATACAGAGAAAGTGATGGATCATTTCACTAATCCCCGGAACGTAGGGGAGATCGAGAACCCGGACGGTAAGGGAACGGTCGGAAACCCGGTGTGTGGCGACATCATGCAAATCACGATCAAGGTTTCCGACGGTAAAATCGAGGACATCAAGTTCAAGACCTTCGGATGCGGTGCTGCCATTGCCACCAGTTCTATGGTAACGGAGATGGTGAAGGGATTGCCGCTGGACGAAGCATTGAAGGTTTCCAACAAGGCCGTGGCGGAGGCCTTGGGAGGACTTCCGCCACAGAAAATGCACTGCTCGAACTTGGCTGCGGATGCGTTGCACAAGGCCATCGAGGACTATCTGTCCAAGAATGGAAAATCGGGTACTCACAGTCAAAAGAAGGATCAGCAAGAAACCGAAGCCCCCTCTCCCGGGTGTTGTGGCGT
>DUSP01000101.1 GCA_012842575.1 Clostridia bacterium | reverse complement strand
TATCGAGACGCCGTAAAGTATATCCCTGTGTCGTTACCGGATATCCCTGCATCGTTACCGGCAACCGACTCCCGCGTGGATGACGCTTGCAGGGGTCCCTCCGGGAACTTGCTGGTAATAGGGGATATGGAAATCGCTTTTTACCCGGTGAGCCATCCCGTACCAACTTTAGCCATTCGGATCGCCACGCAGGACGCCGTTCTAGCATATTCAGCCGATACCGGCCCATGCCCGCAACTCGAAGACGTCGCGAGGGGGGCAGATCTCTTCCTTTGTGAGGCTACACTCCTTGACGGCGATACCGGACCTGCTCCCGGCCACCTCACCGCACTACAGGCGGGCGAGCTCGCTGCGAAAGCGGGCGTAAAAACGCTGGTCCTAACCCATCTTTGGCCCGGATATGCCATTGACCGAATAGTAGCCGAAGCCCAAAAGGTCTTTTCACAAACGTATATTGCAGAGGAAATGAAAGCCTACCGTATACCTAACTCGGCTTGACTTATGTGCGCAATCGCCCAGAGGAGTGACTGACGCATGTTGAGACTCACCGACGTAAGTAAGAGCTACGAACCCGGCAAACGCGCGGTGGATGGGATAACCTTGGAAGTCAAAGCTGGGGAGATCTTCGGATTTCTCGGGCCCAATGGGGCAGGCAAGACCACAACGATAAAGATGATCGTGGGAATACTCAGACCCGACGAAGGTAGAATCGAGGTCAACGGGCACGATCTGGCTAAAGATCCTGTGGCCGCCAAGAAACAGATGGGTTACGTTCCCGACGAATCAAATCTCTGGGAGAAAATCACGGGCGCCGAATACTTAAATTTCGTCGCGGACGTATACGGAGTGCCCGGGCCCGAAAGAGCCTCCCGTGCCAAGGAGCTCCTGGACATCTTCGAGATGACGGAGGCGGTATCCGACCCGATCGGCTCCTACTCCCGAGGCATGCGGCAGAAAATAGCCACTATAGCATCGCTCCTTCATCGCCCCAGGCTGTGGATTCTCGACGAACCAATGATGGGACTTGATCCGAGATCTTCATACCTCATGAAGGTGATGATGAGGTCCCATGCCGACCAGGGCGGTGCCGTATTCTTTTCAACTCACGTTCTCGAAGTGGCCGAACGATTGTGCGACCGCGTCGGCATTATTCACCAGGGGAAACTGAGAGTCGTCGGAACCGTCGGGGAAATCAAGGGGCTCTTCGCAAAAAAGGAAGATGAAACGCTGGAAGAGGTATTCCTGAAGTTGACCGAGGTCACGCTCCCGAAAGAACAACTGGAGTCGATTGCCAGGTAGGCCGTGACAGGATATGGTTGACGACATGGGGATGCCAAGTGAAATCGGACGGAGCGGGCGAATTGCGGGGTAAGACGAGAAGATAACGGGGCAAGACAAGTGGGCTGCGTCGACCCGTCCGTGACGTCGAGCAAAGCCAAGGTAAGAACAAAGAGATAGCGGGGTAAGACATGAGATGAATCAAGATAATAAGCAAGACAATAAGCAAGATAATGAACCAGATAATGAAAAGGTAAAGACGGAAAGAATACGTGGCCTACGGGAGAGAGGATCGACAAACCCTTTCTTGAGCCTATTCGTCCTCCAGGCTAAAGTCGCCCTAGGATTGCGACAGATCAGCGCTTCGATGGGATTGGGGGAAAAACGCCGCAAATACGCAGGTATCCTCCTCTTGTTCTTCGTCTTAGCATTTGTGCCCTTCATGCGTACTGTGTACCAGGTGGCCGGCGTCGTCGCGGACGCGTCATTGGCCTTGAACCAACCAGGTCTTCCAATCGTGCTCGGCGTAACTGGGGCTCAATTTCTGGTTTTATTCATGACCATTAGTCACCTCATGTCGACCCTCTTTTACGGGCAGGACCTTGAAACCCTTCGGGCCATGCCTCTAAGACCCCATCAGATCGTCTTGGCAAAAATCGGGGTTGTGTACCTGTTTCAGTTTTTGATCTCGTTGATACCCGGTGCTCCGTTCATTGCCGCATTGGGCTTGAGTTCAAAGGACGTCTCCTACTGGTTTTACGCCTTTTTGATGCAGATCTTCGTACCCGGCATTCCGGTGGCCCTTTCGCTTTTCGGAGTGCTCGCACTTATGCGCTTTACCAGGTTTTCGGCAAGGCGCGACCTGCTTAGGGTCGTCCTCGGACTCTTGTTCTTTTTCGTCATCATAGGGTTTCAACTGCTTTACACTCGTGCTGGCATGGGTCTCCAGACGGAAGGACCGCAAGCTTTCCTCAGACTCCTTTCAGAACGACAAGGCCTCATCAGAGCTATGACGCGGTACTACCCGCCCCTCTTCTGGTCCGCAATGGCCGTGGCGGGTCGAGGCCACCTCGAGAGGCTCGGTTACATCTTGCTTTTCGGAGGCGTCTCAGTATTAAGCCTCCTTGTGGTGGCCAGGGTTACCGAGTCCTGGTTCTTTTCGGGAGAAAGGCGTGAGATGAAGGCAAGGGGAGCGAAAGCCGGATGGGCGGTCCAGCGCGAAGTCTTGGGTACTCAGCACTCACCCGAGATCGCCATCTTTCTGAGGGACGTGAGAATCCTGACGAGGACGCCCAATTTCTTCATGGTAGCCCTTATGAACCTCACGGTGTTTCCACTGCTCCTCCTATTCGGGTATGTGGCGTCCCGATCGACGCCCCAGGAATTCCCTTTTCCCTTGGAAGCATTGCGGGAAGGGCCCTTCGCCGACCTCGCGACTCTCGGCATCGTGGGGGTCCACGCGTTGATGGTGGGGCTCAACCAGATACCGTCCGCAGCCATCTCACGGGAAGGAAGGCTTTTTTGGGTGAGCAAAGTGATCCCCGTGGATCCTCCGAAGCAGTTGAGGGCCAAGCTGGCATACAGTCTGGTGTATGGAAGTATTCAGGCTCTAATCATGCTCGTCATCGCCTTCTTAGTCCTGAGGCTGCCTGTCGCGCGCCTCCTCTGGGTGGCCGTGCTGGCACTGGCCGTCCTCTTGCCCGTCAGCGTCATTTGCCTCCTCGTCGACCTCTTCAGGCCGAAGCTTGACTGGACCGAACCCCATCAGGCCATGAAGGGTAATTTCGGAACGTTCATTGCCGGGCTTATATCCTCCGGCTACGTCGTGGGCCTAGGGTTCCTCATGGCGTACGTCCATTCCATGGGCTTATCGGGAACGGCCCTTTACGTTTTCGCCCTCGCGCTCCTCACGCTCAGTGGAGCGCTCTTGTACCGCCTGATGGAAAGATGGGCCAAGGTAAGGTACGAGGAAATAGAATAGATAAGCGAGTAGCGCAGGGCCTCCGTGACAATCACCGCCTCTTGTCCGGTACGAGGAGGAATAGGTAAACGAGTAGCCCGTCCGCCTACCCACAAATGTACGATCTACCTTCCCAGGGGCAGTGCCGGTAGTTCCCGTACCCAGGGCCGCTACCGAAAAATGTATGTACTCACTCAAAGAAAATATGCATTCACTTAGAGAAAACAGGGTGAGTAAGTCCAGACACATGTGGTACACCCTGGGGAAGAGGGATTGACGCGGTAGACAGAAAAGGTACAGGGGCTTATCCTGAGTTTGGCAGGTCTGGCC
>DUSP01000181.1 GCA_012842575.1 Clostridia bacterium | reverse complement strand
TGCATGCCGAGACATATCCCTAACAGAGGGATCCCGGATTGGACGTTCTCCCTGAGCACCCGGTCAAGGCCTCTTTCCTCCAAGGAATCCATGGCCCACGAAAAGGATCCGACGCCCGGAAGTACCATGCCTACCAGAGCATCTCCCAAAAGGGCCAAATCGTCCCCCGTCGAGACCAGAGAAACACCGATTTTCGCGCCTTCTCCCGAAAACCTTACGGTAAAACCGCCGTCCAAAACGGAGTTGAGCGCTCCCTTGACGCTGCTCATGTTACCTGCGCCGTAGTCGATTATGGCGACGGTCACATCGTATTCTTCGATCCCTTTTCACCTCCACGCCTTTAATTCTCTATCTTCCTTCTTACCGCGGAACGCGCATCCGGACCGGGCGGTCCCGATAACTCGCCGCCTTCGATCCTCTATCTTCTCGCTATCATCTTGCCGCAGAACCCTAGTCCAGCACTCCCTTGGTGGAATTCACCGACCCGCCCACCGACCTGCCCGGTGCAAGATCTCTCTCCGAGCGCGTGCACGCCCGGGATAATGCCCTTCCGAACGCTTTGAACACGGCTTCGATGATGTGGTGAGAACAGTCACCGGACAAAGAACGGACGTGCAAAGTGACACCGGCGCACCTCGAGAAAGCGGCGAAAAACTCCCTTATGGCCTCAACTCCCACTCCATCCACCAAAGAACCCGGCACGGCCACGTCCCAGAATAGGTGGGGACGTCCTGATATGTCCAAGGCGACCGCCACCAGCGCGTCGTCCATGGGCACGACTTCGTGGGCAAATCGCTCAATAGGCCCGCTCCCTTCAATCGCCTTTTTCAGTGACTTTCCCAATACAATACCGATGTCTTCAAGGAGATGATGGCCGCCGCACTCCGGTTCCCTGGGGTCCGGTTCGCCCTCTATTTCCAGCGAAACGCCCCAGTAGTATGCCAGCGTATCAAGCATATGCCCGAAAAAGCCGTCTCCCACACCGCCGAGACTTACGCGAAAGTCTACGGGACCATCGAGATCTAAAGCTATCCGAATGCGAGTCTCTCCGGTCGCGCGAACCACCTCCGCAAAACGCCTTGCACCCAAAGGCCCGTCAATTCGCGCAAGACGACGGTCACCGACATGTTGCTTTCTCGGCTCCCCGAACGGGCTTTTGCCCGAAGACCCGTATAGACCACAAAAGTCCGGCAGGACCGTCGTGTCACTTCCTCCGTCGTCGAGGCGTACCTTGAGAGAAGTCGCGTGCGCCTTCATACCTTCGACCTCGGCAATCCTAACGGCTACGGCCGCGGAACCCTCGTATGCGTCGCGAGAATACCAAGCCACATTTATGGTCTTCAGGAACGATCCTACGCCCAGCGCACCGAATGCCCTGGCACTCCCCTGCGTGGGAAGGACATGACTTGGGCCCGCGGAATAATCTCCAAGAGACGTCGGCGTAAACGGACCGACGTATACCGCCCCTACATTCCTGACTTGCCGGAGAACATAAACCGAATCCTCGACCATGACTTGGAGGTGCTCGGGGGCCATAAGGTTCGCGAGCTCGATTGCCTCGTCGAGCCCATCGACCAAGACCAAAAGTATATCGCCTCCGGTAGCACTCGAATCGCCTGCGAGGATTCCACGCACTTCCTCGAGGAGGGTTTGCGACGTGGTAAGCAACACCGAAAGCGAGTCGGGCCCATGTTCGGTCTGGGACAATAAGTCGCATGCCAAAACCCTACCGGAAGCGGTCTCGTCGGCGATGACGCAGACCTCGCTGGGCCCCGCGGGCATGTCGACGTCCACAAGGCCAAAGACCGCCATTTTCGCCGCCTGGACATATCGGTTCCCCGGTCCCACGATCTTGTCCACTTTTGGGATGGTCTCAGTTCCGTAAGCCATGGCCGCGATGGCCTGGGGTCCGCCTACGCGAAACACACGGTTCACCCCTGCCACCCTCGCAGCTGCCAGGATTTCAGGGGCCGGCCCGAACGATGACGGTAATGCCTTCCCGTTCTCAGAGCCGAAAACACCGTGGCCAGGATCCTCGTCACGGGCCTCGAGGGATTCCGGCTTTCGCGTGTCCCCAGGGCATAAATTCTTAAAGACAGGTGGGGTGCACATGATGATCTCCTTCACGCCCGCAACTTTTGCGGGAATCGCCGTCATGAGGACCGTGGAGACGTAAGGGGCCCTCCCCCCGGGGACGTAAATCCCCACCCGTTCGAGGGGTACGACTATTTTCCCCGCCGCGGCACCAGGGGAGATCGCATCCATCCACGACCGCGGTGTATGCTCCTTCTCCAATATGTGATAACGCCTGATGATCGTAGCCGCATGCTCAATGGCTTCGATTACCCCCCGCCCCAGGGACGCGCGTAGGTTATCCAGGGACGGGATCTGCACCGGGATCTCCCCGACGTCCAAGTCGACTCCGTCGTATTTCGACGTAGCTTCGAGTATGGCCTCATCTCCGCGGGTCGCCACGTCCTTCAGTACGGAGTTCACGTGCCGCTCAAGATCGCCGACGTCTTCACCGACTTCCCTGTTTCTCCGGGAAAGTAACTCTCTAAATCCCCTACCTTCGAGAACGCGGCAAAACCTTTCTTCAGATGCTGGTTCTGACATATGCGAAACCCCTTCCTCGGAGCGCATCAAGACTCTCCGCACCGGTGGGCCAGGCCGTCTATCAAAGTGCGTATGATCTCGCCCTTCAGATTCATCGCCGGGGCGTTGGCTATAAGCCGTGCGCTGATACGAGCGAGGGTCGCCATTTCGACGAGGTTATTCTCCTTGAGAGTGCGACCCGTAGACACGATGTCGAGAATGACATCGCTCAGACCGACAAGGGGGGCCAGTTCGGTAGCACCCTGGACCTTTATGATCTCGGCGGCGACGCCTTCCTCGGCGAAAAAGGCTCTGGCGATGTTGGGAAACTTCGTCGCCACCCTGACCCCCGGTACCCTCCAAGTGAGGCCGCGACCGATCATATCCTCAGGGGCCGCCAAGACCAATCTGCCTTCCCCAAAACCGAGATCCTCGAGCTCATAGAGGCCGCCGCCGAACTCGGACTTCTCTTCCATGAGCACGTCTTTGCCTACGACGCCGACGTCGGCCGCACCGTACTTTACGTACGTCGGAACATCGAAGGGTTTGGCCAAGATCACCCTTGCCCGCCACTGCTTGAAAGGGACCTCAAAGAGGAGGCGCCTGTCGTCTTCGTCCACGAAGAAGATCTCCACGCCCTTAGAGCGTAGGAATTCAACTGATGGGTATAACATCCGTCCTTTGGCAAGGCAGATGGATAATCCTTCGACGGCCGTCTCGGTAGAAAATGAATTGGGGAATGAATATGCGAGCATTTGAAGTACTCCTCTGCGTGGTTAATGGATGCCCGAAACGGTATGTGGACGGCGGAGGAAACCCAGGCAGGACTTGCGGGAGAACTCGACCTTTTGGTTGCTATCCTTCGAAACGTCCGGTGACACCTGTTCTCCTTGCGGGAGCTCGTTTTTCGCCTTGAAGAAACCTACCTCCGCAGCGTCAATCGCTAAAACCAACGGATCGACCCAGAATGCGAAACCTATGGCGGGTTCAGCGGCGTCCGCGTAATCGGGGGCCACACTGTACCGTCCGCCACCGGCCACCGGGACCCCGATCCCCGGCACGTAGGCTTCAAAGACCGTGCCTGAGTAGTATTGGAGGTTGCGAAGAAGCCCTAGATCAAAAACGACTTTGTCGGAAATGCCCTTCGACTCGAGACGCCCGAGGATTTCGGCGAACACATCGAGGTAAGGCTCCAAATCGATACCCAAGGCTTTAGCCTTGGCCTTTACCCCTCGTGCGGCGTCAATGACTTCCGAACCTCCTCGCAGTCTCAGGAACTCGAACAGGAGATCCCTCTCTTGGGCACAAAGGGAAGCAGCGGCTTCCCGGGCGGCCACCAGGTCACGATTGGCCAAGGCCTCTCTGACCCGCTGCCCCGTATGTCCATCACGCTCGACAGCACGGCACCATTCCCGAAAAATTCCAGCATGCCCCACGCTGATACGGAAGTCCGAAAACCCCAAGGCCTTCAATCCCCGCCACATGATCTCGATGCAGTCGGTCTCCGCGCGCACTCCGGAAACGCCAAATATCTCCGCCCCCACTTGAAATGCGGCTTGAAAGGCAGCTGTGGGTTGAAATCGGCCGCTAGAACGCCTGTAGATTTCCCCTTGGTACCAAAGACCTAGAGGCCTCGGGACAAAACGCAGTTCACAAGACGCAATTCTTGAAACCGCCGCGGTGAAATCGGGCCGTAGCACCGCTATTTCGCCCGCTCCGTCGATGACTTTATAAGCGCTCCTCAATAGCCATTCATCTTTGGCACGCAGCAAGTCTTCGAGGGGATAAAGAAGTGGGACGTCCACTTGGTAGAAGCCGCATTCTTCCATGGCTTGTGCGAGGATTGAAACGACCCGGGATTTGATGAAGGTTTTACGGATTACGTTGATCTGTAAGGGATCTTGCAATGACGTCGACCTTCCTTATTTATTACTTTACTATGGTAAAGTGGTAAATAACAGTACGTCCGTATTTTAGCAACGTCCGTGGGCCCGTGTCAATAAGGCGACTTGCCTCCGGTTCACCATTCCTCTACACTGAAAAACTCCCCCGACGACGCTCTCACCCCGTCTTTGTCTTTCTTCCGGCTTAAGCCGCTTCCGCCGGCTCGAGGGAGTGGATCGCCACTACACATACATTTTTTCCGTGAGTTCAACGATTCACATTTCACGTACATTTCCCGTAAGGCAACAGGGGAGGGAATCTTTAGAGAGGGCTCCTTCAGCACCTCCGCATTTATTTCGTGCGATCGTATGGTATATTGACTATGGATTGACAAAGCACGCCGAAAATCGACCTCAGGCTCAAAAAATTAAAAAGGAGTCGCAGTCGTGATCCGTCTGGCTAAAGGAAAAGAAATGCGAAGCCGGACATCCGTGGGTATACAGAACGGAGATCGCCCATATCGAAGGAAAACCGGCACCCGGCGACATAGTCGACATCGTGACCCACCGGGTCGTGGGACGCGGCTATTATAACCCGGCCTCGATGATCACGGTGCGGATTCTCACCCGCCACAGAGAAGGAATCGACGAGGAGTTCTTCCGCCGTCGTATCCAAGCCGCCTGGAGGTTCAGGAAAGAGGTAATGCGGAATGCCGACTCTAATGCCTTCAGGGTCGTCTTCGGCGAATCGGATGGATTGCCCGGTCTCATCGTGGACAAGTTCGCGGACTACCTCGTAATTCAGACCCTCGCCCTCGGTATCGACCGATACAAAGACACCATAGTCGAATTGCTCGACGAACTCATAAAACCAAAGGTCATTTACGAACGAAACGACGCGGCCGTCCGCAGTCTTGAGGGCTTGGATCTGCGAAAAGGCGCTTTAAAGGGGGATTTTTTCGCGGATGAACCGATAATCATCAATGAAAATGGGATTCGGCTCATGGTAGACATCATCAACGGCCAAAAAACCGGGTATTTCCTCGATCAGCGGGAGAATCGCGCGGCCATAAAAGATTACGTCAAGAACGCACGGGTTTTGGATTGTTTTTGCTACTCGGGATCCTTCTCGCTCCACGCTGCCCGGTACGGGGCTAAGGAAGTCATCGGAATAGACGCTTCCCGAGATGCGGTGGAATTAGCGGCGCAAAACGCCGCCTTGAACGGACTTGAAGGATGCTGCTCGTTCCTCGAAGGGAACGTTTTTGACGAGCTGAGGGCCCTGGACCGCGCGCGTGAGTTTTTCGATGTGGTAATCCTTGACCCACCTGCCTTTGCAAAGAGCAAGGCCGCTCTAGAGGGTGCAGTCAGGGGTTACAAGGAGATCAATCTGAGGGCCATGCGCATCCTCCGAGAGGGAGGTTTCCTGATCACGTGCTCGTGCTCATACCATATGCCGCAGACGCTTTTCATGAAGTTGGTTCAGGAAGCGGCTCAAGACGCAGGACGCGTCGCCCGGGTCGTGGAGATACGTGGGCAAGCAAAGGATCATCCGATTCTTTTGGGTTATGACGAATCACGGTATCTCAAGTGCCTGATCATACAAGTCACGTGACCCGGTTCTTCCACCTTTCGAGCACGAGCTTGTAACCATCCGCCCCGTATTCCAAAAACCGTTTGACCCTGCTGATGGTGGCGGTACTCGCCCCCGTTTCCTTGCTTATCTCCTGGTAACTCCTCTTTTCATTCAACATGTACGCCACGGCGAACCGCCTGGCCAATTCCTTCATTTCACTCACGGTACATAAGTCGTAAAAGAAGCGATAACACTCTTCCGCCGTTTCTAGAGTCAATATCGCCTCAAAAAGCATGTCCAAACTCTTCGACCTGAGCTTATCCTCGAACGCCAAGACCGAGCCCCCCTACCATCCCGTGTTATATCTTTTGATATAATGTACAGTGATTTTCTATATGGAGGAGAAGTATCCTTTGCCGTTAGATGGTTTGGCGATAAGGGCGCTTGCCGACGACCTGGATTCATCCCTTGCGGATGCAAGAATCGAACGGATATACCAACCTCGGCCATTGGCGCTTTCCATTAAACTGTTTCACCGCCGGCATCCGGGGTTCCTCTTTTTCACCTTCGAGTCGTCAAAACCCCTCATATGGTTCTCTGAGGAGGGATCAAGGGACAATCTGTTCCAATCGGGCTTTTTGCAGATAATGCGTAAGTACGTGGAAGGCTCGAGGATCACCTCGGTGACACAGCATCCCGGTTGGGAACGGATCCTGTACATAGATTGTAGCCCTTCAGGCAACGTTTATCTCATGACCGCACCGGAATCGGCGTCCTCCGGGCCAAGACTCGTCGCGGAACTCATGGGCAGAAACAGTAACCTCATCCTCCTCGATCAGACAGGGAAGATCCTCGGATCGTTGAGGCGCCCCCCGGAAGGTGGCTCCGATGTCGCCACGAACCGCCTCCAGCCCGGAGCTCGTTACGCCCCTCCGCCTTCGGAGCCCAAGATCCACCCCGAAGACCTGGATGGCGAAATCCTCTTTGAAGCCTTCGCAAGGCTCGTGGCGCCCCAGGGTACTACTGCAGGGCAAGAACCGGTGACGCCCGTAACCCAAGGCGCCATATCCTTAAAGGACGCCCTCGTCCACGTGGTGGCGGGCCTTGGGCCTTCCACCGCCGTCCGATTATGCGCAATGGCGGGCATCCCCGCATCGCTACCCATCCAAGAGATCCTCCGGGATGACCTCTATCTCCTCTCAAAGGTGATTCGAGAGGTGACCAAAAGGGTTGAGCGCAAAGAGGTCACGCCGACTTTCGTTTTCAGAGCGGCGGTGGGGGTGCGAACTGCTCCCTTGCAAGACGCTGAGAGGCAGGCCGTTACGGCAACCTCGGCTCCGGGCTCGGTTGGAGAAGTAAGAGTGGGCTTGAGGCTCGACGACGTGCCCGGAGTCCAGAGGCTCTTGGCCCAAGGAGAGGAGATCCCCGACTTCCCGGTGGTTCCAGCGGATTTCTTTCCTTTTGAGCCGACGACACCGATACGAGCGGAGGAAATCGTCCCTGATACCGCGCCAACGCGCGACAAGCAAGCGAAGGTTCCCCTTGCGACACCGACACCCGCGCAGGGCGCCACTCCACATGCCGTGCGCGACCTCGCAAGAGGCGAAGGTGACGAATTCTTCCTTCGTTTCACTTCCATGAAGGCCTTGCTTTATGCCTACGGGTATTGTACCGCCGTCCTCGAGGAAGCGGAAGGATTCAAGCGATCCATAACCGCGTATCTCCGTAGCCGTCTTCTGTCTTTAGAAAACAAGAAGAAGGCACAACTTGAGGACCTTTCCCGCGCCGAAAAAGCGCTCTCTTTTCGCCGGTTCGGAGATTTACTCATGGCTCATTCCGGAAGAATAGAAGCCGGATCTCACGAGGTGGTGCTCCCACATTTCGAAACCGGGGAGCCAGTGCGGATTCCCCTTGACCCTTCGCTATCCCCCATTGCCAATGCACAAAACTATTACGCAAAGTACCGCAAGGCAAAGCGTGGTATAGCCGCTATACGGGATCAAATCGAAAAGACGGATATCGAAATGGCATTCCTCGAACAGTCTCTGGCATCGATAAAAGACGCAGACTATGAGACCCTCAAGGGAATGGAAGAAGACCTCCTGAACCTAAAAAAGGGCGATGCCAACGGGCGACTCACAAGACGACGCCGCGTTCCCGTGGGGCTTCGGGTATCCGGCGCTTCAACGCATGACGACCGTCAAGAACGGACGCCCAAAACGCCTTGGCAAGACATTTATCACTTCACGACCAAGGATGGATACTATGTATACGTCGGTAGGTCCGACAGACAAAACGAAATCCTCACCTTCAGGATCGCTCGCCCGGACGACTTATGGCTGCACGTCAAGGACGCCCCTGGCGCCCATGTCATCATTCGGGTCCCGGAGGGAGTTAAGGAAGGCGACGATCCGGGTGTGCCCGAAACCACTCTGATACAAGCCGCTCAAGCGGCGGCCTTTTTCTCCAAGAGCAGGTTCAGCCAAAACGTCCCGGTGGACTGGACCAGAAGGCGGAACGTTTATAGACTCAAGGGTATGCCAGCGGGCAAAGTCCTGTACAGGGGTCACCGCACCATATACGTGGACCCGAAGGAACCTTCATGCGGACCCCAAGAAACCTCGACTTAGGACTCAGACCGACCTAAATGGCCGACCTGAACCGCCGACCTAAACCGCGTCGGGCCTGCTCCCGGGCTTCGTGAGGGGAATACCCATGGCGCAAAGGGGGCACGAAACGGGGTCGTAATCCCTGGCCTCTACGGAGACGAGACTGAATACGGGAACGTCAAATCGGCCTCTCCCCCCGCTTCTATCCACGATGCAACCGACTCCGACCACCACGGCCTCCGCGTCGCGAACCAAAGAGATGACTTCTCGTACAGAGCCGCCCGTAGTGATGACGTCTTCCACCACCAGGACCCTCTCGCCCCTTTTCATGGCGAAACCCCGACGCAGTGTGAGTTCCGTTCCCTGGCGTTCCGCAAAAAGGGATCGCACGCCTAGGGCCCTCGCGACTTCGTATGAAACGAGGATACCCCCCAGCGCGGGCCCGATGACCACATCTACCGGCGAATCCGCCCCGCCGCTTTTGACCCCGGTCGCGTACAGGGCGGCCAAAGACCTTCCGAGGGCTTCCCCTACTTCCGGATGCTGTAAAGCCAAAGCGCATTGTATGTAGAAGTCGCTATGCCTGCCCGACGAGAGTTTAAAGTGCCCCTCCAGGACGGCACCGGTTTCCCTCAGCATCTTCAATACGTCTTTTTCCGCATGGTGTTGTGACTCCGGATTCGTTTTCGATCCCGACAACGAAGATCTCACCCCTATAAGATTTAATGTACTAATTGCGGAAATCATCCCCTGATCTGTCTTCAAGCGCCACAAGCATTGACCGAGCACTGTGTCGTTTACGGGGCATGGCGAAAGGCCAAAGAGCTTTAAGCGGCACAAGTATCGACCGAGCACCATGTTTTTAAGCGTGGGTCTTTGCAGCCGTATTATCCTCCGTTATATGATTAACCCTTCCATGATTGGTATCTCGATCCAAAGCGCCACGTATTTCCTGGATTATCGAAAGGGCCACGGCACGCGGATTCGTCGCCCTCGTGACAGGGCGCCCCACCACGAGCATGTCCGAGCCGGCGCGGATCGCATCACGGGGCGTGGCCACACGCTTTTGGTCGTGCATATCCTCACCCCGAGGTCTGATACCCGGAGTTACCACTAGAAAGTCATCGCCGAGCTCTTTCTTTATCCTCGCCGCTTCCGAGGTCGAAGCCACTACCCCGTCGACACCGCATGCCTGCGCCATCGTCGCCCATCTCAGTGCGATCTCTTCCAAATCACCTTCCAATCCCATTTCTTCCCGGGCGACTCTTCGGTCCACACTCGTAAGAACGGTAACGGCCAGCAATTTGGCATCCGTGGCTTCCTCGAGGAGAGCCTCTTTGGCCGCTCGCAGCATGGCCGCTCCTCCACAGGCATGAACGGTCAGAAGGGAGATGCGTAGTCTCGCCGCCGCCCTCACCGCACGGAAAACCGTATTGGGTATGTCGTGAAACTTGAGATCCAAGAATACTCTAGAGCCCGATTCCGCTACAATGTCCACAGCACGTGGTCCAAGGGATGTGAACACTTCAAGGCCTATTTTGAAGCACCGGACAACGCCGGAAAGCTTCTCCACCAGGTCAGAAATCTCTCGTTCCCCTGGGACATCCAGCGCCACTATCAACCTTCCGTTTGGCGGCTCCCACCAGTTCACCGACCGTCATCACCCCTTTCTCCTTCATGAACTCCCAAATACCTCTGACCACCTCGAGGCACGCATCGGGCCGTACGAGGGTCGCGCTCCCCACGGCCACCGCAGAAGCCCCTGCCAGTAAGAATTCCACGGCATCGGTACCGCTCGTGATCCCACCCATACCTATGACGGGGACACGGACCGCCGAAGAAACCTCCCACACCATCCTCAAAGCCACGGGCTTCACGGCTGGCCCGGACAGCCCACCGAAAACCGCTCCTAGCACGGGTTTCATGGTATTCACGTCGATAGCCATCCCAAGCAATGTATTGATGAGGGATATGGCGTCCGACCCCGCGTTCGTCGCTACCCTGGCCAAAAACCCTATGTCCGAGACGTTGGGACTGAGTTTGGTTATGAGCGGCAAGGAAGTGCTCCTCCTAACCGATGATATCACCTCTTTTAGCGCCTCGGGGTCAGTGCCGAAAGCCATTCCCCCTTTTTTCACGTTGGGGCACGAGACGTTCACTTCTAAAGCGGCCACACCCGGAGCCTTGTCGAGCCTCTTTGACACTTCGGCATACTCCTCGGGGGTTTCACCCGCGACGTTGACTATGACGGGAACTCCGAGCCCTCTGAGGTACGGCAATTCCCTTTCAATGAAGACATCGATACCCGGGTTTTCGAGCCCTACCGAATTCAAAAGACCGCAAGGTGTCTCCGCGAGCCGAGGCGGTGGGTTCCCCATACGAGGCTTAAGGGTAGTCCCCTTTACGACTATTGCCCCCATCTTCGAAAGGTCAAAAACCTCGCCGTATTCCCGTCCGTATCCGAAGGTACCCGAGGCGGCCATGACCGGATTCTTCATCCTGATTCCACAAATGGTGACGCTTGTATCAGGTTCCATCGAAATCCACCTTCTGCGCCTCCACTACGGGTCCCTCCTTACAAACCCTCATGTACCGCCGCGATCCGTCAGGTTCCACGACCCGAACCGCACAACCCAAACACGCCCCCAAACCACATCCGAAGCGGTCCTCCAGGGAGAAAAACGCGGGAAGGCCTGCCACCTGAGAAATATCGGCCACCTTTTGCATCATGGGCATCGGGCCGCATGCCAGGATGACGCCGCGAAGGCCCTGGGAAAGAAGGCTCTCAAAAAGATCGGTCACCTGTCCCGCGAAACCCAAGGAACCGTCTTCTGTGGCTACATGAACCTGCGCACCGGCGGCTTCGAAGTCATCCACGCACAATACGTCATGGGCGGTACGCCCACCTACCAAAGTGACCACCCTGTGACTGCCCGCGAAGTCCTTAGCCGCAAGCACGAGTGGAGCGACGCCGATGCCTCCTCCCATCAAGATGATGCGGTCATATCCCACCGGAGCCGAAAATCCGTTCCCCAAAGGGCCTATCACGTCAAGGGCGTCCCCGACGCGGACCTCAGCGAGTTCTCGCGTACCTTTGCCGATGATCTTGAATAGAATTGCAAACTCACCTCTGGACCTATCGGCATCATGTATACTGAAGGGCCTCCTGAGAAACGGGTCAAGGCGTCGTTGGGGTACTGGCGCATCCCTCGAGGCAGCAGACAACCCAAGTGGCACCGGGTAAACGTGGACGAACTGCCCCGGTCGCGCCCTTTCCGCGACTGCCCTGAAGGCGAGGCGAAGCCTCACGTACCCGGGAGCGGGTTCCTCGCGCGCCTTAACGATACCCAAGCCTATCGCCGCTTCATCCCTCATGACGCGATTGATGTTCCCCTTTCGGCATGTTTTGGCATGCATCCGACACGCTTGGGCCTTATTTCCCTTATCCTCTGCGGGGGCCCCTACGACAGGGGGGCCTCTGCCACGGTACCCAGAGCAAAGTTCAACTTACCTGTGCCCTGCGGGCGGCCTCTACCACGGCAAAAACGGCAAAAACCCCGGTTCGGCATGTCGTATGCTGCCCTCTACCACCGTAAGGACCACCTTGCCCTTCATCCTATACCCATCGAGGAATGTGTTTTTTCCCTTCGAATGAAACTCCGAGGATTTGACCGTCCATTCAAGATCCGGATCTATGACCACGATGTCCGCGTCGCCACCCTCGCGTAGGCTCCCTTTACCGAGGCCGAGAACGTGGGCCGGCCTTTGCGACATTAGGGCAATGGCTTGCGAAACGGAAAGGACGCCTCTTTGAACGAGGTTGGTCCATATTAGGCCGAAGGCGGTTTCAAGCCCGCAAATCCCGAAGGGGGCATAATCGTACTCCACTTCCTTCTCCTCTCTCGCGTGGGGAGCGTGATCCGAGGCTATACAGTCTATGGTCCCGTCTTTCAGGCCTTCTCGTAGAGCCTCCACATCCTCGGCCGTCCTAAGGGGTGGGTTCACCTTGGTAGCCGTATGATAGTCGAGATCCTTGACGAGATCCTCCGTGAAGCAGAGGTGATGAGGAGTGACTTCCGCGGTGACCTTGAGCCCCTCCTCTTTGGCCTTACGGATGATATTGACCGAGCCCTTCGTGCTGACGTGCGCCACGTGGAGGTGGCAGCCGGTCATCCTGGAAAGCATTATATCCCTAAATACCACGACCTCCTCGGACTCCGCCGGAATTCCCCTCAATCCCAGAAGCGTGGCCGTCTTCCCCATGTTCATTACGCCTTTCCCCGAAAGGTCGGCATCCTCGCAGTGACAGATCACCGGAATTCCGAACTGTCTTGCATAGAGCATAGCGCACCGGAGGACTTCGGCGCTTCGCACTGAGGACCCATCGTCGCTTATGGCCGCCACTCCCTCACGGACCATCTCCCCTATCTCCGCCAGCGCTTCACCCTTGCGTCCTTTAGTGATACAGCCTATCACGTACACGTTGGAGTACCCGAAATCGCGCGCCCTTTCCTTGACGTAGCGCACCAGCCCTCCGTTGTCTATAGGAGGGTCGGTGTTGGGCATACACGCCACGGAGGTAAAGCCCCCGGCGCAGGCAGCACGCGTTCCGGATTCGATATCCTCCTTGTACTCTTGACCCGGATCCCTCAGGTGCACGTGAATGTCCACAAGCCCGGGTGCCACGATTTTGCCTTTGGCGTCCACGATGCGAACCCCCGGCACCGGTCTCCCCTCGGGAGACAGCCCCATGGCATCCCTCAGCCCACATCCGAGCCGCGCTATTTTGTCATCGATTATCAAGATATCGAGGGGCTCGTCCAAGCCGCTTTGAGGATCAACTACCCGTCCTCCTTCGATCAAGAGCATGGAGGGCTCCTCCGCTTTCGCCGCCTTCATACTCCTTCCCCCCTGGTCGCAGTGAGGTAAAGTACCGCCATGCGTACCGCCACCCCGTTGGTGACTTGCTGTTCGATGGCGGCCGCGGGACTCTCGGCCACATCGGGCATGATCTCCACGCCCCTGTTCATGGGTCCCGGATGCATGATCACAGCGTCGGGGGCCGCAAGCTTAGCGCGCTCGACGGTAAGCCCCCATAATCTGGAGTACTCCCTCAGGGACGGGAAGAAACCGCTTTCGAGCCTCTCCCTTTGTATCCTGAGCATGTAGATGACGTCCGCCCCTTCCAAGACTTCCTTGAGATCCGATGAGAAGCCGCTCACGAACTCCTCGATGCCGGGTGGAAGAAGGGTCAGCGGGCCGCCCAGGTACACCGATGCACCGAGTTTCCCCAGGCCCCAAATGAGGGACCTCGCCACCCTGCTGTGGTATATATCGCCGATGAGCGCCACCTTAAGTCCCTCGATACGTCCTTTTCGCTCGAGGATGGTGTAAAGGTCGAGCAGACCTTGAGTAGGGTGTTCGTGCATGCCGTCGCCGGCATTGATGACGCCGGCGTTGACGATCTGGGAGAGAA
Organism: Clostridia bacterium; assembly: GCA_012842575.1. Lineage (GTDB taxonomy): Bacteria > Bacillota > Sulfobacillia > DUSP01 > DUSP01 > DUSP01. Next base: position 1,402 of record DUSP01000181.1, on the reverse strand, counting down.
AGTGGCATGAACCGGAAACCGGATGCCTCATGACGATGATGTCAACTCCCATGGCTTCGAGGGTCCGAGCGGTATCCTTGAGGCTTTCGCCTTTTTGAATACTGCTGGTGGTGGTCGCAATGCTTACGGTATCAGCACTCAAGTATTTCGCAGCGAGTTCGAAGGAAGACCGCGTCCTGGTGCTCGCTTCATAAAACAAAGTGCACACGGTCTTTCCGCGTAACGTGGGCACCTTCTTTACATCTCGGCCGAGCACCTCTTTCATGGAGGCGGTCACTTCCAACGCGGTCTCGATTTCTTCCCTGTCGAGGTCGTATAAGCCTAAAAGGTGCTTATGCTTAAAAGCCACCGTTAAGTTCGCCTCCCTTCCCCTAAATGAAAGAGCCCCCAAACCATCCGGTTGGAAGCTCCTCTGTCTAGGTCTAAAACGTCTCTCTCTAATACGTCTCGCCGTATGTAATCCGGATCCAGGTCCCCATCCGTCCCATCCCACCTCAAAGTGAAGGCGAAGACTAAGGGACATCTCGTGAGCGGTAACCGTCTTTCCAATTTCTGCGCCTCCCTTGTCGGCCTCGCCGGACCGTCTTAAAGGGTGTCACTCGTAGAGAGAATGCTCTAGGAGTGACTTTCCTGAGTCTTTTCCTGGCTTACCGGTTCCTTTATTAAGACCAAGTCCTCGCCGTCCACCTCGCGTAACCGTACGTCCACGATCTCAAGCCTCGATGTAGGAACGTTCTTGCCGACGTAGTCCGCTCGGATTGGGAGCTCCCTATGTCCCCTGTCCACGATCACCGCAAGCTGGATCATAGTGGGCCTTCCCAAATCCATGACCGCGTCCATGGCGGCCCTTACCGTCCTGCCGGTATAAAGTACGTCGTCTACCAAAATCACTCGCTTGTCCTGAACCGGAAAGGGTATCTCCGTTTTCCTCACCACGGGGTTGAACAACCTGGTACCGATATCATCCCGATACAAAGTGATATCGAGACTTCCCACCGGCACCTCGCGCCCTTCGACTTCGGCAATCATCCTCGACAGCCTGTGAGCCAGCGGTACCCCACGGTTTCGAATGCCTACGAGCACCAAATCGTCCGCGCCGCGATTCTTTTCGACGATTTCATGGGCAATCCTGACCAACACTCTGCGAAGGGCCTCTTCATCCATGATGACCGTCTTTTCCCTGTACTCCATAGACACCCCCCGCCCTGATACCCTTTGTATAACGTAGCAGTGCGAACAAGCCGTGTCAATAGTCTCCACGAAACTTCTATCAACAAAGCCTCCGATGATTTTGTCCCGTCTGATCCCCTCCCTTGTGATCTCCTTCCCCGCTACAGTCCCCGCACATCAGGCTTCCGTCTCTTCGGGCTACTAAAGTCCCCGTACATCAGCCCCCCGTCCC
>DUSP01000199.1 GCA_012842575.1 Clostridia bacterium | reverse complement strand
GGTTGTAAGCTTCATGGTTCTAAAAAGAGGGGGGGTGTTCACAGCCCAACGCATCCCAAGCAGCTAGCGCCGACCTGACATAAAGGTCAAGGGCCAAGCCGAACGGGAAAAAAAGGGGGTCTGGGAAAAGAGAAGGGGGTCTAAGCAGAGCCCGAAGCTTATACCCGAAGCTTATAATAAGAGTCTAGGTAGATTCCGTTGAGAAGGGTCCTAAACACAAGGCAAGCAAGATATATCAAGGGGGGTTAAAGACAAATGACACTCAAGCGAATAATGGTGTTCGCTCTGGTTGTCGCCATGATAGCGGCCATGTTTGCGGGCTGTGCCAAGAAGGAGGAGGCCCCTAAAGAAGAAAAGAGCGCGAGCGAGGAAGCCGCCAAGGAAGAGAAGCCCGCCGAGAAGACCCACAAGGTCGCAATGGTTCTGCCGGGACCGATAAGCGACGCGGGTTGGAATGCCAATGCGTACAAAGGGTTGATGGAGGCTAAAGACAAGTACGGAATCGAAGTGGCGTTCTCCGAAAACGTACCCATGTCCGATTACGAAGAGACGTTCAGGGATTACGCCAGCAAGGGTTATGACCTGGTAATCGGAAACGGTTTCGAGTTCGGCGAAATATGTATGAAGGTAGCCGATGATTTCCCCAACACGTTCTTTGCGGCCATCAACGGGGACGTCACCAATAACAAGAACGTGGTAGGGCTGCAGTACAAGCACTGGGAAGTGGGTTACATCGCGGGAGTCTTGGCGGCCATGATGAGCAAATCGGGCGTCATAGGCTTCGTCGGCGGATGGGAAATCCCGAGCGTCTCCGAGCCCGAAGCTCAATACGAGAGAGCAGCAAAGGAAATAAACCCCAATATAAAGGTGTTGTCTGCGTATACAGGATCCTGGGAAGACGTGGCGAAAGGTAAGGAACTCGCCCTCGCTCAGATCAATAACGGCGCCGACGTGATATTCCACTGCGCCGACGCGGCCGGCACCGGAGCCATTCAGGCGGCTGCCGAGAAGGGCGTGTGGGCCATAGGGGAAGCTGGCGATCAATCCGCCATTGCACCTGATGCTGTGCTGACGAGTGTCTTACAGGAATCGCCCAAGGTCGTCGACAAGGTCGTCGGCATGCTCATCGACGGAACGCTTGAGGCTAAGATCTACCAGATGGGTGTTGCCGACGGCGTTCAGGGTGTCGCGCCTTTCAATAAGGCAGTGCCTCAAGAGGTAAGGGATAAGATAAAGCAGGTCATAGACGACCTCGCCTCCGGAAAGATCAAAGAAAAGTAGCCATGTTGAGGGCCTATAGGCACCATGAATGGGGCGAAAAGGGAAGATAGGTACCTGTTCCTACAGGATGCCGCCTTTCGCACCATTCGTGGTAAAGTGCGAAACTCCAGACATGCATGGTAAAGTGCAAAGCACTGGAAATGTAAGGCTCCCGGGCAGTGGAGGACCCGGGAGCTATTTGTTCGTCAATTACAATTACCGATTACCGTCTATTAGGCGCTCCATAGATCACCGTCAGGTGCTTATGGCGAGCACAGAGAGCTAGAGCTTAAGCGATATGGCCGGCTTACAAACTTACCGTCAGGTGCTTATAACCCGAACGAGCGTTTGAGGACATCTCTGTTTATTCGCCCGGCCGCGAAGCACTTCCCGGAAGTGATGTTATGAATTTGAACTCGGGCGAGCGCATGGACCCTGGGATCGATTTTGTAAAAATCCTTTCCGTGGGCAAGAAATATCTCTTCGAATGGTTTCCCGTATTCCGAAGACGCCTCGCTTACCAGGCCCTTCACCACACGCTCGCACTCTGAGTCATCCGACTTCACCCAGAAGTCTGCAACTCCCCCGTAGAGGAGGGCGTCGTTGATGCGCCCCATGGCTTTGAGCTCGTCGTGGTGGACGGGTGGTACCGGTGCGCTGCCCCATGCGAACACCACCTGGTTTGGATCGAAATCGTTTTCGATGAGCTTATGCATGGTCTGCTCCAACACCCTTGCAGGTACCTGTATGGAACCCACAATGCTCGCGCTCGGCGCCACAAGGAGATATACGTTTTTCGGGTCCACCCTACAACCCTCGGCTACCTTCTCTGCCACGATCTCATCGGGGAGACTCGTTGACTGCAGGCATAAAACCACTTCGTCGCTATGATCTACATAGGATATGTGTGAGATGTACGGGTCTTGGGGCATTCTCGCCACGGCGCGCGCTGGACCGGACCCGATTACCGCGAACTCTCCGCTGGATATCTGCCAACCGGCTATTTGCGAACCAAGGCACGCCACCACGGGATCGTCGGCGTATACATCAACTGAAGCCAGATTCACATCATCGTCGAGGTGAAACCGGCCGAGACTGACATTCCCTATTCCCCCAAGGGTCACTTCGGTGAAATATAGCCCGGCCGCCCAACTTCCGAGGACGTGGACGCCCATGTCAAGTACCGTAGCGCCGTTTTTCAGAACATGTACGGCTATGCCGATCTTCTCACTTTCGTCCATAGCCTTTCGCACGATTTTCATCGCTTCCTTGTTGACACTTACCAATTCCTCAGCACCCCCTCAGTATCCTCATGTAGGATGCACAATCTACTCGAATTTGAAGGCAGTGACCTTCCTTTTCCCTTCCCCGCCATGTCCGCAATTCCAATCTAGGATGCGACATGCCGAAAACATCAACACGAGCACGTACTTTTCCCACAAGGCCGAATCAAAGTAGCAGGTTGGCCATTGGTATGAGCAAATGCATAGGATTCCGCCAGATACGAACTCCTTACGAGAGGCCCGGCCACCACCTTCCTCAAACCCAAATCCCTTCCCCACTTCTCGTACTGCTTGAACACCTCGGGTTCGACGTACCTCATCACCGCGTGGTGCCGGAAGGAAGGTCTCAGGTATTGACCGATTGTGACGATATCACACCCGGAGTCCTTTAGGTCCTTCAGCAACCCGTAAACCTCTTCGTCGCACTCACCGAGGCCCACCATGAAACCTGACTTCGTCACGATGTCGGGATCAATCTCCTTTACGCTTTTCAGCAACGTAAGCGTTCGCTCGTATCGCGCTCCAGGCCGTACCGAGGGATATAACCTCTTTATCGTCTCAACATTGTGATTCAGGACATCAGGTTTTGCGCCGACTACTGTCTTCAAGGCCTCTCTGTCTCCTCGAAAATCCGGTACCAACACCTCCACACCGCACTCCGGGATACGGTCACGTATGGCCGATATGGTATCCGCAAAGATCTTCGCGCCTCCGTCCGGTAAGTCGTCACGGGTAACGGACGTGACCACGACGAATTTCAGGCCAAGGCGCGCAGCGGCTTCTGCCACGCGTTCGGCCTCCCTAGGATCGGGGAGTGAAGGTATACCCTTTTTCACCCCGCAGAAGCTACAGCGCCGCGTACAGGTATCGCCCAGAATCATGAAGGTAGCCGTTTTCTTACCCCAGCATTCCCAAATGTTCGGGCAGAGCGCCTCTTCGCATACCGTGTGGATCCCGAGGGGCCTTAAGATGGCGTCCACCTCGGAGGCTTTGTTCTCCGCGGATATCGTCTTCTTAAGCCAAGGCGGAAGATGCGGTCTACTAAAGTCGGCCTTGGAAGAGTCTTCACGAGTTTTATGAGACATTCACGCCCATCTCCGCTTACGACGACACTTTTGAAATCTTGTCATCCCCACAAAAACGCCTCCCCGCGAAAAACACCGCGGATATCAAGGCTCTCCCTTATACCGCTATCCTGCCAGGGATACGGCGGGATGGTAGAAATATCAAGGCTCTCCCTTACTATCCCTTACCGGGCAGCGAGGCTTTCTTCCCCCGCCTCCGGTATCGACAGTCGGACTTCTTGTGGCCTCGCTTTCCGGGGAGTCAACGATAGATACCGGGCGAGCTCACAGGCTATCGAGGCACCAAGCGCCTCAAGGCTTAAAAGCCGAGGATCCGACGGCGAAGGAGAATCCGTCCGGGAGACCGGGGAGGAAGCCGCGCGTCGGGAAGCCGCCCGTGGAACCGCCGGGGAGAGTGTTCGCGAAGGTACGTCCCTTCCGATCAGGGCCGCCACTGATGTGACCCCGCGGTCCCTGATACCGCAGGGTATAATGGGATCAAAATCCTCTTCATCCGTCGTCACGTTCAGGCTGAAACCGTGCATGGTTACCCAGCGTCTGATGGAGATTCCCACCGCGGCTATCTTTGACGGCTTTCCGTCCACATCCACCCATACTCCGGGATGTTCAGGGTCGACATGCCCTGCTATACCCAACTTCGCAAGGACGGATATCAGGCTCTCCTCTACAGCGCGGAGGAACTTCAGTATGTCCCTGCCGTGTTCCCTGAGGTCTATGATGGCGTAACCCACGATCTGCCCGGGCCCGTGGTACGTCACGTTTCCGCCTCGTTCGGCCTCGTATACTTCAACGCCCCGTTCCTTGAGAACGTGCGGTGGTATCTTGAGGTTCTCCGCTCCTCCGTCCCTACCGAAAGTGACGACCGGCGGGACGTGCTCGAGTAAAAGGAGCCAGTCGGGTATCTCTCCGCGGTAGCGCGCCTGCCACATGGACCTCTGTAAGGCTAAAGCTTCCGCGTACGAGATCGGACCGAGCCAGGTCCACATGAGGGGGCGGCGCTCACCGCGGTTTTCTGTGGCGGGAGCAGTCAACCCGTTACTTGTGAACCGCCCTTCCGAACACATCCCCTGCGGCCTCCTTGACGGCCTCCGATAGGGTGGGGTGCGCATGTATGGTCCGTTCGAGCGCCTCGGCGCCCAGTCCCGCCGACATGGCCACGGCTACCTCGGCAATGGCCTCGGTGGCTCCCGCCCCCACGATGCCGGCGCCGAGGATGCGGCCGGTCTTTTCGTCGGCCACTATCTTGACGAGGCCTTCGGTCTTCCCCATGGCCACGGCCCTTCCGTTGTTCGCAAAGGGATACCGGCCGACCTTTACGGAGTACCCTTTTTCTCTCGCCTCTTTTTCCGACAGCCCGACTGCGGCCACTTCCGGGTGGGTGAAGACGCAACGGGGCACGACTGAGTAATCCATGGAGGCGTTACCCCCGAGGGCGTTCTCGGCCGCCACGCGACCCTCTTCGAACGCGACGTGGGCGAGCATGATGCCGCCTGTTACGTCGCCGGCGGCATATATGCCCCCTACGCTCGTCTCCATCCTCTCGTTAACCCGTATACCGCCGCGCCTGCCGAGGTCGACCCCCACCTTGTCCAGTCCAAAGCCCTTAGTGGCGGGCACCCTGCCAGCGGCCATGAGGACCCTGTCGGCGGTGATCTCCTCGGTCGTGCTCCCGGCCAAGACAGAGAGTGTCACCCGGTCCCCTGAGGGCTTCGCGGACAAAACCTTCGCGGACGTCAAGACCCTTATGCCCTGCTCCGCCATATAGTACTTGAGGGCCTCACCGAGCTCTTCGTCTTCCGTGGGCAGAAGGGTTCCCAACATCTCGACGAGGGTGACCTCAGAACCGAGCCCCGAGTAAATGCAGGCGAATTCAGAGCCTACGGCTCCCCCGCCCACTATCACGACGGAGCCCGGGATTTCCTTCGGGGATAAGGCCTCGTCGCTTCCGAAGAAAGCCGGGAGGTCCGAACCCGGGATCGGAAGGTTCATGGGAACCGAGCCCGTGGCGATTATGATCTTATCCGCGAGAATCCTCTCTTCCGCTCCGTCCAAAAGCCTCACGGAGACCTCGTGGGGGGAAGAGAACACCGCCTCTCCCCGGAGGATCCTCACGCCTTTATCGGGCATCAGGACCTCAAGGCCTCCCCTCAGGGAGGAGGAGACGGCGTCCTTTCTCTGGATCATCGTTTTTACGTCAAACCCCTCGACCGAAACGCGGACCCCGAACTCTTCCGCGCGTTTTGCCCTGATCAGGGTCTCGACGCTTTCTAGGAGCGCCTTGGTGGGGATGCAACCGCGGTTTAAACACGTCCCCCCGATTTGGTCGCGTTCGACGAGGAGGGGCTTTGATCCGAGCCTTGCGGCGGTCAGGGCGGCCACGTATCCGGCCGGCCCGCCGCCTATGATCAAGAGGTCTTCTTTTACCACGTAAACCACTCCGTCATGAAAGTAATAGCATCTCGGGGTCCTCTAAAAGCTCCCTGAGGGTAAGGAGGAACCTCGCGGCCGGGGCACCGTCGATCACCCTGTGATCGGTGGTGAGGGAGAGTACCATCACGTGCCTGGGTAAGAGGTCCTCTCCCACGTAGACGGGCTTCTTCACTATCCGCCCCACTCCCAGGATGGCGCTCTCCGGAGGGTTCAGTACGGGCGTGAAGGCGTCGACCCCGAACATCCCGAGGTTTGAGACGGTGAAGGTCCCGCCCGTCACGTCGTCGGGGGAGAGCCGTCCGTTCCTCGCCTTCTCGACGAGGGATTTGATCTCCTTGCTTATGGCCACCACGCCCTTCTTGTCGGCGTTCCTCACCACGGGGACTATGAGCCCCTGCCCTAGGTCCACCGCGACGCCTATGTTGATCTCGGTCTTTTTCACTATCTCGGCTCCAGTGAAGCTAACGTTGACGTTGGGGTGGGCGGAAAGCGCCAAAGCGGCGGCCTTCACTATGAAGTCAGTGGGAGAGAGTCTAACCCCGTGGGCAACCTCGACTTTATGGAGCAGGGACTCGCGGAGCCTCACGAGGTCTGTGACGTCCACCTCTGCGGTGAGGGTGGACTGGGCGGTGGACGCGAGGCTTTGGTACATCCTCTCCGCGATGATGCGCCTCATCTCGGAGAGGGGCTCGATGACGTACGGGACTCCGCCCGCGACCTCGGCCACGGTGCGCGTTAGGGGAGCCGCAGGCGCGGGGGCCCGGGGCGCGGTCTCTTTTGCCGGTGCGGGAGAAGGTTCAGTGGTCACGCCCCGAGCCTTTCTTTCCTCTATGGCCCTCTGGACGTCCTCTGTGACCACCCTGCCTCCGGGGCCCGTTCCCTTTAGGGAGTCAACGTCTATCCCGTGCTCCTCCGCGAGCTTCCTCGCCGCGGGGGAGACGCGCTGCCTCGATCGCAGGGACCTGAGTGATGTCTCTTCGGCTTCGGCTGTTTTCTCATTAAGGGGTTCACCTGTAGTTCCGATAGGGGTTTTCCCTTCCGCCGTCGCGCTTCTAGGAGGCTCCCCGTCCGCAGCAGATGAAGCGGGCGCTCCCGCCGCGGCTTCCGCCTCTTCGATCTTCTCTCCCGGCTGCCCCACCCAGGCAATCCTCGTGAGTACCGGTACGGTATTGCCCGCCTGGACCAGGATCTTCAGCAATACGCCTGTTTCAGGAGATTCTACGACGTTGGCGATCTTTTCGGTGGTTATCTCGACGATGGGCTCTCCCTTCTTGACGGGGTCGCCCTCCTTCTTCAACCACTTCACTATCTTGCCCTCGATCATAGTGAGACCGAGTTTCGGCATGATGACTTCGGTGGCCATTCACTTACTCTCCTCTCGGCTCAATATGCGAAGCTGCGCCAGGGCCTCTTCGCGAGGTCTTCCATGCCCGCTCTGGACACCAGCTCTAAAGCCCGATGAGTAACGGCTTCGGCAAGTTTTCTGCCGTCGACCCGCTTATGTTCTCCGTTCTCGATCACCACTTCTCCATCCACCACGACGGTCTCAATATTTGACTCCCCACTGCAGTACACCAACGTGGAAACTGGGTTGTGCATGGGCACAGCCTTAGCACTCCGGAGGGGGTTGAATACGAAAAGGTCGGCACGTTTTCCCGGCTCCAGTGTGCCGATGCGATCTTCAAGGCCCAATGCCCTCGCTCCGTCCCTCGTAGCCATCTCTAGAACCCTTTCTGCGGTTATCACGGTCGGATCGAGGGTATCGACCTTATGCAGGAGCGCAGCGAACTTGAGCGTCTCCAGCATATCCTGGGAGTTGTTGCTTCCAGCCCCGTCGGTAGCGAGGGATACCGTGATGCCCGCCTCGAGCATCCTGGGAACCGGGGCTACGCCTGAGGATAAGTACATATTACTCACAGGATTGTGAGATATCTTGACGTCGAGAGCCTTGGTCACCCTTATCTCGCGTTCGGTCAGGTGAACACAGTGGACCATCAGCACGTCCGGGCCTAAGACGCCCATGGCCTCCAACGCCATGATGTCAGATGCACCGTACATCCTTTGAGCCGAGTTCCTGTCGTCGGGGGTCTCGGAGATGTGGACGGTTATCCCGGTCTTGAGCTCGTCGGCGAGTCTTCTCGTAAGGCGGAACGTCTCAGCGGTATTACCCCATACGGAACCGGGCGCAAGCCAAACCATGATCCTCCCGCCGTTGGACCCGTGATATTTCCCATATAACCTCTTTACATCCCATGCAATCCGCTCGGGCGTCTCCCAAACTATCTCGGCCTTTGCTCCTTGCCTGCCGTTACGGCGAGCCATCTCTATCCTCTCTTGCGAATCGCTGTAGCCCCTGCCGAGTATTCCTCTAATACCGGTATCCTGAAATGCTTTGATGACTTCATCTCCGAGATACTCAACTGGGTGTGCGTACATATAATCGAGAATCGTGGTGGTCCCACTCTTTAACGCTTCGTAGCAGCCTACCGCTGCGGCGGCATAGACGTCTTCGTGTTTGAGTGCCGGAACCGCGGGTATAATCGTATCTTTGAGCCAATCAAATAGAATGCGGTCGTCGCCGAGACCTTTCAGGAGAACTTGGAACAAGTGGGTATGCGTATTTATGAGCCCGGGGAAAACCGCTTTGCCGTCGGCCTGGATTACCTTTACGGCTTCGGTGTACTTGGTTCTGATGGCGTCCTCGGGCCCCACATCTATGATGACACCTTTATCTACGGCGATTCCTCCCGGAGAAAACACCCTACGTTGGTCGTCGACGGTAACCACTTGCCCCCCTAAGACCAAGAGGTCGATCACGCCTTTCCACCTCCACCCGGATCAGGTCAAAACCGTGACAACTCGTGACAACTAACGAACCAATTGCAGACGTCCATAGTGAGCCCGATACAACCCGGGCTTGTCCTTCCATATGGCGAGGGCTTGCCGTCAAAACACGGGGTCAAGTCCAATCGGTCAGTCAACTGCCCCCCGATATCGCCATGAAGATGGATATTTCCGCACCATCTTCCAAAGACCGGTCGAGTATACCCTCCGACACCGCATCTCCGTCAAGGAAGATCCTGGCATGGGGGGAAACCGAAGGCGCCGACGCATCCCCTTCACTCAGAATCATTTCTCGAAACTGCCGCCCATAACGCTCCGAGAGATAGAGGAGCAGTGTCCTGAGGGTTGTCCCCTCAGGGACGCTCAAGGTCTCGCTGCGCTTTTTGGTCGCTTCCAGGACCAGATTGTAATACTTGACGGTAACCTGAACCGTATTCATTACGCTCCCTCAAAATCGAAACCTTTCTCTCTCAGTACTTCCTCGAGTTCCCAAAGGTCCGGCTTCACCCTGATCGGTTCGCTCGCAGCCCTTATACCATTCTTGATGTCCTTGAGACCGTTGCCCGTAAGTATTGCCACAACCCGCTCTCCCGGTCCGATTACTCCTTCGCTCACCAGCTTGCTCAATCCGGCCACGCTCGCAGAGGCGGCGGGTTCGGCGAATATTCCGGTCGTCTGCCCTATAAGTCTCATGGCGAGCAGGATTTCCTCGTCGCTCACGGTGGCCACCGTACCGCCTGACTCGTAAAGAGACATCAGCGCCTTCCTCGGGTTCCTCGGTACACCTACGGCGATGCTATCGGCAAGGGTATCTTCACGCCAAGGCTTGATTTCGAAAACCCCTTGGCGAAACGCTTCAGCAATGGGAGCGCATCCCTGGGCCTGTACTCCGGCCACCTTCGGAAGTCCCTTGGTCAGCCCGGCGGCCTTGAGATCCTTAAATCCTTTCCATACCCCTGCCAGAGTGCAGCCGTCGCCCACCGCTACCACTACCCAATCCGGGACTTCCCAATTCAATGCCTCTGCGATTTCGAAGGACACCGTCTTCTTCCCTTCGACGAGGTAGGGGTTGATGGCGGCATTCCGGTTATACCATCCCCATTTCTCTATGGCTTGAGATGACAGATCGAAGGCATCTTTATATGATCCCTCGACCACCACCACGGTGGCTCCGTATATAAGAAGTTGCGCCACCTTACCCTGGGGTGCGCGTTCGGGAACGAATATGCAGGTACCAAGGCCGACGGAAGCCGCATTACCCGCCAGGGATGAAGCGGCATTTCCCGTTGAAGCGCAAGCGATCATGCTCGCTCCCCGCTCGAGGGCCTTGCTCACCGCCACGGCCGACGCCCGGTCTTTGAGAGAGCCGGTGGGATTGAGTCCGTCGTCCTTGACGTATACGGTTTCAAGGCCAATAGCCCGAGCCAGAGAAGTACTCTCGTACATAGGCGTGTCTCCTACCCGGAGGTGTGTGGCGCCCGCGTCAGGATCAACCGGAAGAAACGGCATGTACCGCCAGATGCCCCTCCTGGTATCCTTGGCCAGGCTATCCCTGGAGATGACACGGGAGATGGCCGTATAATCGTAATGGATATCCAGGATCCCCGCCTTTCCCCGGCTGACGCAAGCCGGACAGAGCATCACGTCGTCCTTCTCGGAGTACCTGGCGCCACACTCCACACACTGAAGATGGGTTACATAAGACATCCTGCCCGACTCCTCCTCAAGTTTCTCTCCACGCACCAAGCCCCCGCATGCCGCCCGCGCGTCGGATAGAACTCTTCAAGGCCCGGGAAAACCTTCCCTTCAAGGACGAGGGCCGCCATTATCTCTCCTACCAACGGCACGAGGATGATGGTGCTTTTGTAACCAGAAGCTACAAACAAATTATCATAACCCGCCACCGGGCCCATGTACGGGAGGTGGTCGGGAGTAAACGGAACCGGTTTCACCCACGAGCGTATGACCGAAACCTCGCTCAGTGCGGGAAAGTATCTCAACGTACTGCGGGATAGGTCAGCGAATGTCTTATGTCCCACTTCGTTGTAGAACCGCCCGGAACCCCTACTGACCTGTCCGAGTACCAGATTTCCGCTGACGGTCTGGGTCAGCGCGTCCTCGACGATTCTGAACTGCCCGTTTCCTCGCTCTCGAGCGAAAAAACCGTTCCGACTGGGCAGCGTTTCTGCGACCCGTTGGGTAGAGGCCTTTTTTGGCCCTTTCTCGAAACCGTTTTCGCATTCGAAACCTAAAACGGCGTCACCGCCCATTGGCTCGCGCTCACACCGAGAGAGGGAAAACTCCGAAGAGCCTGTGTCGCTTTCCGCTATTGCCTTCTCCATCAAGACTCTCTCCGGCGAACCCGAACCCACCAAGCCCCTTATGTAGGACGGCACCTGTTCGGAAACGAGCATTTCGCCATGAATGTAGTATTGCGGTAAGTCAATGCCCAAGAAGCCAAATATCCTTCGCGTCCAAGCCCCAGCGGCCACGATTACCATGCCCGGCGAAACGATCCCGGATTTGCCCACCACACGTGTGATTTTTCCGCCCTTTTCCTCTAGACCGACCACTTCGAATCCACGTCTTAGATCTACACCCTTTGATTTCGCTCGAGACCAAAGGGCAGAAGCCAAGAGGAAGGGGTTTAGGCGTCCCTCTTCGCAGTAGGTTCCCGCAATGGCCTTCCCCGGAAAAATGTTTGGCTCGATTTCGCGAAAGTGCTCCGGCCGAACGAACTCCATCTTGAAGCCGGCCTTCTCCAAAAGCGCGGCTTGCGCCCGTGCTCCAGTTATGCTATTCTCGTCCTCTATCACGCCCAGGGCGGGTATCCTTCTGAACTCGAGGTCCGAGCCGAGTTCGTCCTCAAAACCGAGGATGCGCTGCCATCCCAGTGCTGTAAGTTCAAGGCTCAAGCCCGGCTCCGAATCCGACCATAACACAAGGCCCATGTTTGAACCCGAAGCGCCGGCCGCGATGTCTTCCTTCTCAAGGATGGCGACGCTGGCGCCGCGAGAAGCAATCGAATACGCGATGGTGAGTCCGATCATCCCGGCCCCTATCACCGCAACATCGGGTGACCCATAGGACCTTGGCGCTCCTGTCATTGCCTCCAACACCCCGCCTCATCG
>DUSP01000077.1 GCA_012842575.1 Clostridia bacterium | reverse complement strand
CGCCCTGTAACGGCGTCCGTGAGGACGCCTTCGAGGCCGTATCCCACCTCTACTTCGACCCTACGTTCCTTTAGCGCGATCAAAACCAACACGCCATTGTCTTTCCCTTTTTCGCCGATCTTCCAGTGTTCGAAGAGACGTACCGCGTACTCCTTGGGTTCCAGGGGCGACGTGGTCTCGACGATGGCCGCGGCCAGCTCGGCACCGGTCTTCCCTTTTATGACTTCCGCGAGAGAATTGAGGTCCGCCAAGTCTTTCGGGGAAAGGACCCCGGCGTAGTCATTGACGAACCCGGTGGGTTGTGGGAATTCTGGCGCCGTTTCGGCGAGGGCAGATCGCGTGCACAACACGTAGACACCGTTAGGGCCCCTAGCGACGGCAACCGGTATTATCGTCAAGAACACAGCCGCTAACAGTAGTAAAGTCACCGAAAAGATGTATGAAGCGCCATGTTTTGCGAGATAACAGGCCTTACGGGCTTTCCGATGACAAAGTCCGCGGGCGCAGTTTACTCCACCCGGTTTCTCCTGAGCGACATGCGCGTTAACAAGGGTATCTGTTTTCACTGCAGTCTTCTTTATGAGTCTCCCCCCGAATCTCCTCTCGTCGAATAGGGAATGCCATATACAGCCGCGATAACAACGTCACGGCGTCTTTTCTCGAGTTTCTTCTCACTTAGACGCACCTGTTCGTAATAAGTTTTGCGCGCAGATCCTGTGACAATGAATGTAATCCCTTTATAAACAATCCCTTTATAAACTCGTTCACTTTAGAATATGCCCTCTACCGATTTTCCGCAAGACCTGTTTAAATTTCCCTAGCTGCCTTACGCCCTGATGGCCGCTGCTCGGTCGCGAAATGCCGCCGGCCAATGCGGGCATCCGGGGGCGGATTTTAGTCATGGCTCAATGACGTTCAAATCAGATAAAGGCCATCCGCGTCAAGGCCCGAGGACAATTTTGGTCATGGCTCAATGACGTTCAAATCGGGAAAGTACTGCCGATAATAACCGCGATCTCGGGTTAAAAGGCGACATCCCATAGCCTCGGCGTGCGCCCCAATGAGAAAGTCTGTAAGTATGTGCTGACGCACGCTTACCATTGACCCGCATTTAGGACATAACGCTTCTACGGCTGCTCCGCAGCGGGAGCACTGTAGCTTACGAGGCTTTTTGCTCGTATACGCCTTCCAGGCACGTGCGGCCAGCATTAAAGCCTGCTCAGTGAACGGTATTCGCTTTATTCTAAAGTCCCCTAGAAAAGATGCCACATCTGCTTCATTTCGAAAATAAGCAGCTAGCTCCGCATACACGATGTCGCTGCATATGAGGGCTCCTTCCTGAGAAGCTCCCTGAATGGCTAACTTGGCGCGTTCAAATTCTGGAGATCGCCCCAACAACAGATCAAATAGAATGCTCGTATCCATTGCAGTCCTTATGTTCCTCGAGATAGCACTGTTCATTGACTACGAACCCCACATAAAAGTGCTTGAACGGGCCGAGGAAATCGCCAAGGAAATGGCGTTCATTGGCCACGTACCTCGCGTATAAGTTCGTCACTGGTTTTATCGAGCCCGAGATAACCTTTCCATTTCCGAAAGACGCTTTCGGGAATCGTCTTTCGCAGTATCCATTCGCCGTCACGGAACTGAAACTCGACCTCAGCGCCCGGCTCAAGCCCCAGTGATTCCCGAACGGCTTTTGGAATAGTCACTTGGCACTTTGATGTAAGGCGCGGCATTGTACTACCTCCTTTGGTATTACAGTATGTGTATTACACTTCTGTATCATACCATGATTCGCAGTCCATTGCGAGCATTGAACGGAACAAGCGTAATGAATGTAAGCAAACTTTTTACGTCCTCGCGCGTAGCATTGTTATCCACTTCTTTGAGCGATATAATAATCGCGTGCTTAAGTGTTTTACTCCTGGGTTCCGTTAAGGTTCTCCGTCAGACCCTTTTCGATGGGCATTCTTGACGCGCCTCTATCGACAGGCCCTTCTTGAAGTTTTGCGTGTAGTTTTTGGATGGCATACTTTTTACACGACAAACAGTACGAATATCAGGAGCACGAGGAGGAGGCTGGCCGTAATTGAAGACGTACAATATTGCCACAATACCTGGCGACGGAATCGGCCCCGAGATAGTCGCAGAGGGAATGAAGGTCCTCGACGCAGCCGCGTCAAGTGAGGGCTTCTCCATTAACTGGATCAAATACCCGTTCGGAGCCGACCACTATCTCGAGACGGGAGAGACTCTACCCGACAGTGCGATCGAAGAAATAGGGCAGACTGACGCGATCTACCTTGGGGCGATCGGCGACCCGCGCGTACGACCAGGGATCCTCGAAGAGGGAATTATCCTCAAACTGAGGTTTGAGTTTGATCAGTATGTCAACCTCAGGCCGGTCAAGCTTTTCCCCAACGTGGAAACGCCCATTAAAGGAAAGGGGCCCTCTGACATCGATTTCTATGTGGTAAGGGAAAATACCGAAGACTTTTACATCGGACTTGGCGCACGCTACCCCGAACCCCGCGCCACTTCAGGCACTTCGGGCGCTACGGGTGCAGCGTCCTCCGCTTCCAAATGCCCTGCCGTCCACTCGACCCGTTCATTCACCCACCATTTAAAGAGAAAGTCCTACAATGCTCAAATAAACGTCTATGTGGATATGGACCGCGACGAACCCTATGCCTATCAATTGGGCTTTCTGAGCAAACGCGGATGCGAGCGGGTATTCAGGTATTCCTTTGAATTGGCCCGCCGAAAGGGCAAAAAGAAGGTCACCGCCGTGGACAAAGCCAATGTGATTTCATACATGTACGGTTTATGGCGGGATACCTTCGAGGAAGTCGCCAAAGACTACCCCGACATCCAAAGCGAGTTCGGCTTCGCTGACGCCGTGAACATGTGGTTTGTAAAAAACCCGGAGTCGTTCGGAGTGGTCGTAGCTCCCAACCTTTTCGGCGACATCATCACCGATCTCGGAGCTATGATTTCGGGAGGCCTGGGCCTAGCTGCAGGCGGAAACATCAACCCGGACGGCATCTCCATGTTCGAGCCAATCCACGGTTCGGCGCCCAAGTACAAGGGGCAAGGCGTCATAAACCCCCTTGCGACTATCCTGGCCGGGGCCTTGATGCTCGAAACATTGGGCGAGGTCCAAGCGGCCCAAAGGGTAGAGAAAGCCGTCTCAACGGTTCTCCAAGAAGGAAAGGTGAGGACCAAGGACCTCGGGGGCTCCTCCAGTACGTCCGAGGTAGGGGACGCCGTAGCGTCGAGAATATAGCAAAAGTGGCGTGGGCTGTTAGCAAGGCCCGGAACGCCCTGGAAGTGAGTGGAGTTACGGCGGCTCCGGGCCGGCGGACTTGAGAATATGGCGAGTTAAAGAGGCCAAGGAGGCGGAAGAAGCCAAAGAAGCCGACGGAGATGAGCGCGTCGAGCGGGAAAAAGCGGCACAAGGGTCAGTCTCTCGTTACCCTATCGAGTTCTCCCGTGACCCTGTCGAGTTCTTCATTACATAGCCGGTCGGCTTCTTCGTTTTCTTCCCTGGGTATGCTCGTAAACGTTACCTTTCTGAACTTGGCAACGAGGTCTTGCGCCCTTTTGAACAGTTCCCTCAAACCATGATTCTTGACTTGGTACTCACCGGTCATCTGTCGCACCATGAGTTCGCTGTCACTTAAGACCTCGACTCTCTCGGCGCCGAGCGCTGCCGCCCGCTCGAGGCCGGCGATCAACGCCAGATATTCAGCGGCGTTGTTAGTGGTCTCCCCTAGATAGCGGGAAAAGCGCTCCACTACCATACCGGGCCGACCACCCTCTCCGGGTGGAGTCTTATCCACTATGACGACGCCGATGGCCGCAGGTCCGGGGTTCCCACGAGATGCCCCGTCCGTGTAGACCCGAATGCTTCCTATTTTTCTTGCAGTCAAGGGCATGGTAATGGAGGCCTCCCCGGCGTCGGTCTGACCCATTCCAGCCATTCCACCTACTCCGTCTTTTGCTCTCTTCGAAGTCAAAGCGGCGGTCGCAGTCGATGTCGGTAAGACCGGGCCGGCAGTGAAGGGCGACGGTTCGAACCTGGGGTATTCCTCCGGTGTCTCGAACGGTTCTCTCCTGAACGGGCGCTCCATTCCGAACGGTAAACCCGGCAGGCGATCGGGTACGAGGCCCCGAACGGCACGTGACGCTTCGGCATCGGATGGTCGCGTGCCGATCCCGGTGAAAGTTTTCCTGGCGTTGGAGATATCGAGGAAAGCGAAAGCTTTGACATCCCGCTCGCGGCTCTCGAATTCCTCATTCAAACGATCACGGAGCACGCAGACCACGGGGGCTTCACTCAACCAGTGGCCGATGTCCACCACGTGAAGTCCCCGGTCCAGCGCTTCAATGGCGGCATGGTGTTTTGCGTCTCCGGTGATGATCACTTCCGCCCCCGTGCCGGCTGCTTCCCGTGCGAAATCGAGCCCGGCCCCGGGGACCAACGCAACGGTTTTGACCGTCTTTTGGGGGTCACCGAAAATGACCGTCCCGTCGGGGACGAAAGAAACTCCCCAAGCCTGGTTGTGGTCGGGACCTTCGGGAGCATCACCGTGAAGCCGGACCGTTCGCTCCAGCCACCGGTAGATGTAAGAACTCACTCTTGCCGCGATTTCCCCCACGCTCATCCCTTCCGGGAGCACTCCCACCTTACCAAAAGCGTATTCCCTCATTCGATTGGCCAACGGGTATAGGTCAAAGGCCACCTCCTCATAAGGATGAGCCGAAAGCATCGCCTTTATCACCTTCGAGGCTTCTTGTTTGGGAAGGATGGTCTCAAGCCTCGACTCATCCGCTTCCTCGATTTCGCCCACCTTTCCCAAGAACGGCTCTGCCCCTTCCAAAGGCTTGAATGTTCCAGTCCCTTGTGCCCGGAACGTACAGTGGCTGTATTTCCCAATCCAACCCGCGCCGGCCTCACATATGGCGTTTCTCACCTTTTCTTCGTAATCCCGCGGGACGAATACGACGAGCTTATAATATTCCTGGGCCTTTACGTCGCCGAATATGCCGCGTTCTTCCCAACCCAAAGCCTCCCTCACCAACTGAGCCAAAGTGTCTGCAGTGCCGCCGGGCGCGACGTCGAGGTTGGTATGGGCGCAATAGACCGCTATCCTCGACTCCCAGAGAAGCGACAGGATCCTGGCCCGGGGATCCGGTAGCGCAAGGGTCTCTATGGGCTTCAAAAAGAGCGGGTGGTGGGAAACTATCACCTCGCATCCCAGACTCTCCGCTTCGCGAATTGCCGCCACAGAAACGTCAAGGGTAACCAGCACCCTCGTCACACGGTTTTGCGGGTCGCCGAGAAGCAAACCGACCCTGTCCCAAGGCGCGGCGAGCCACAAGGGTGCCACATCCTCAAGTATTGAACCCACTTCCTTTATGGTTGCCTTTGTCGTACTCCTACGTCGAGCGCCCAATAGATAGATCGCCCCTCCTTGGCCCTCATCCTCGGCCTTCATCGTAAGCCGATCAAAATGGGAACCAGCAGCGGTACGAGGATTGTGAGGACTATACCGTTGGCCAAACCCAAAACCGCAGTCTCGTGATCGGTGAGCCTCAGTATCAGCGGCAGCGTGGTATCCATGGTGGTAGCGCCGCCGGGTGCCACCACTGTAGCCTTCAGACCGCACCTGGCGATCAAAGGCATAAGCACCACCGCTCCCAGTTCTCTCGCCACATTGGCAAGAAACGCCAAAGCTCCGGTGTCCGCCCGATATATCTTGGAAAGCAAGGCCCCCGAAAGGCTATACCATCCGAAACCCGCGCCCACGGCCAGCGACTCGTTTGCAGGTATTCCCGCCAAGAACCCGGCCGCCAGCGACCCGGCGAGTGTACCGATCACCACTAAGCCCGGAAGCAATACGACGCGTATACCCGCACGCCTCAGCCATATCCAGGTATGGCGGTTCTTACCGAGGTCGATCCCTATCGTGATGACCAAAGCGGCAAGGGATATGGACGTCAATGCGTCGAGGGAAGCGAGGGCG
>DUSP01000086.1 GCA_012842575.1 Clostridia bacterium | reverse complement strand
AGACATTTGCGGGGGGTCCTGTGAGCACCGAATAGGTATGATAGTGCCCGGCATCAAACGTAGTTCTTCCGTTGAGGCTGTGATAGTGTTCTCCTGGGGTCATGGCTCGTGGTGGGCTGCTCACTCCGAGCATCCTGTGGCGGTGATTCATTTGGACCGCTGTCGTAATGTTATATGCATGAACGTGCTGGGTGTAATCGTCAGTCACCAGAATCCCTCCTTAAAACCTTAAAAGCGACGGGAAAAAAGAACAGATTGAGCCTTGCCGTTGCCCCGTCTACATCATGGTATGCGCGATGGCAACAAGGGGTTATTGCGAACGGATTAGAATTGTTACTGAGTATACATGTCCAATGCGAAAGGAGCGAAAGCCTGGTCAAGGGGCGGCTGCCTGTGCTGTGATTAAGAACAGTCGGATTTCCTGAACCAGGAAACGGTGAAGATAATAAGGGCATTCAAGCCCCTCATCGCTGTTGCGAAGAATGGAGAAATAGCCTTATTTTTCTGGATGCACGTCGCCCTAGCCAGAAGATGGCTTGACTACACTATGAAGGTGCTCACGAATTTAGGGGGCGTGTATGTCACAGCGGGTGCCTGCGCTACCACTTGGGTGTGGCCCGGTGTTCCGCGATCTTTGCCGCTGTCCATGACCGCTGCTATCGTCGGCAGTCATTTGACCGTACAGGTTTTGAAACGACTGGTACGCAGAACCCGTCCATATTTCCTCCTCAAGAACTATAGGCCCATCGTCCGGCCGCTTTTCGATAACTCATTTCCATCGGGCCATACCACGGCGGCTTTCGCCATGGCCGGGGTCATCAGCGCTTTCGAACCTTTCTTTGGAATCATCGCGTGGCCCGTAGCGTCTTTGGTGGGGATCTCGCGACTCTATCTGGGACATCACTACCCATTGGACGTGTTGGCGGGAACCTTGGCGGGATGGCTTTCTGCTTTCATATCGGTAAGGGTGTTCGGAGTGTAACACTGCGTTGCTCCTGCAGGGCAGTCCAATCGGGGTAATCCGTTGCCTATGATCACTCCGCCAGTCCGAATTCAAGGAGGATACATTGTAGCGTCTCGGTACTCTTCGCTCGTTCCCTTCACCCCTCAATTCAATCCAGTCGATTGAGTCCGTAGAAAAAGGACCGCCTTGTTGGCAGGGAACAAAGACTTTACCTCCCTTCGACGCATCATTGTGTACATAGAGTGTACATAGAAAGAGCATCGTTAATTTGGCTCTCCCGCTAATAAGACCATTTCAGTGATGGCGATGGTTCACTCTCATTGAGGTTGGGTAAAATCTAAGCCGAAAGGGTGAAAAAAGGGGGCGGAGGGGATAGGTGAGTCTTCGGGTGAAGCAGGCAGAAACCGGCTTGGGGCTCATCGGTTGCGGAGGCTTCGCGAGAATGATTGCGAAAGCCGTGAGGAGCTTGCCGGAAATAAAAGTGTTGGCTCTGGTAGATAAAATTCAGGACAGGGCGCGGAACCTCAAAGAAGAATATGGTTTTACGGAGGCGCGAGTTTCCAGTGATCCCGCGGACGTCTTAGGAAGACCTGACATCTCTATAGTCGCCATAGCCACACCTCCGCATTCCCATGAGGAGCTCTCTTTAGCAGCGATTTCGGCCGGCCAGGCGGTGTTTTGTGAGAAGCCGGGAGCGCTTTCAGCCGCGTCGGCCCTCAAGATCGCGCGGACCGCTGAAGAAAAAGGCGTAACCGCGGTCGTGGATCTCGTGATGAGACAGAATCCGCTCTGCCTCATTCTTGGGATAATCGTTAGAAGCGGCATCCTGGGTGAAATCGAGAGGCTAGAGGTGGAAAACTATGCCCATGACGAGAGGCTCCCTGTCGACCATTGGTTTTGGGATAAACATAAGAGCGGTGGAATCTGGATAGAGCACGGTGTTCACTTCTTTGACCTCGTGAATTTTGTTCTCGACCAGACTGCGCCCGAGTGGATATGGGCATCCGGATTCGTCCGGGAAGTACCGGCGGATAAGGAAGGGCCAGACAATGAAGGGAAGGAAGGCAAGGGTCAGGCCATCATCGAAGACAGGGTAATGGCTGTGGCCTGGTATCCGCGCGGTACCGTCGTCTCTTTCTATCATGGGTTCAAACGCCCCGAAAGGTATGAGAGGACTATTACCCGTGTGGTCGGGAGTAAAGGTTATAGCGCCCTGTACGGCTGGATGCCCATGCGGCTAGAAGTTGAGGTTTTCCCTAATTCCGCCGATATGGTACCTTGCAAGAATCTGTTGTCGGAGGCGGCGGATTTCGGGGGCTCGCGTTTACATGCCCTTCAACCTGCTGAAATGCCAGACTTGTACTTGGTCCACGATATTGAAATTACGGATACCGAGGGCAAATACGAGATCGAGGGCAAATACGGGACATCCGTCTCATCGACCGGACTTGGGTCAAATGCGGGTTGCGTCCGTGGATCTTACCAGCTCGGGCCTGACCGTCGTATGGTATACGCTGGCTGCGTGAGGGCGGGGCTACGGGACCTGATCAGGGCTACTCCCATTGACCGACCAGCGGCGGACTACGCTACAGTCGCACGAGCTTTAACCGTAGCCGAAGCGGCCGAGGCGTCGCACCGTAAAATCCAATCGGTGCGTGGCCGATGAGAGGAAACGAAGAACCGGAATCATGCGGTGCCCATTCCCCTCGCTCGCACGACTCATACTTTGACCGCTTCATGAAGGGCGCTCTTCGAATAGGGGGTGTCAATAGAGTGTCACATAATGGAGTGGATCACATAATCCGGAGGGATTTATGGAAAGCGATGAAAGTCGCCTTGGTGACCAGTTGGCCGACGCGTTGGTGTGGGATCGCAACTTACTCGCTGGAGCTTTCCCGCGCTCTGGAAAACCTGGGGCTAGACGTGAATATAGTCTGCCACCATGACGAACCGGGCTTGCCACCTACTGGCTTGTCGTTCGAAAAAGGTGTATTGCCAAAAGCAGTACCGTGCCACTACTACGAAAACGTCGAACGTCCGGGCCGAATACATCCCGTCATCAACCAACTGGACCCGGGTTGGTACCTTTCGCTCCAAGAGTGCGTGAGGGAAGTAGAGCCAGACGTCGTTCATATCCAGCATGAGTTCGGTCTATACTCCCTCATGACCAGGGAGGGAGAATTCGCCTTTCTCCCGGAAGATGCCTTTGCGCTTGTTATCCCGATGTTTTATTGGAAAGTCCGGCGTATTCCCGTAGTTGTCACCCTGCACTCCGTATTCACACGCCTGACCTTCGGCGAGACGGTTTATTACGACACAATGGCTTCCTTAGCGCACGCCCTCATAGTGCACGAGCCGTATCAAAAAACCGCGTTGGAGGAAATGGTGGGCCGAAGGCTCGACAATGTTTTCGTCTGTCCCCACGGTACTTTACCCGATGGGATTCCGGAAACCACGAGGACCTGTACGATAAGCAAGTGGACGGAAGATCGAGATGCCGTGATCGCGGGGATGATCGGGTGGTGGGAGCCAAATAAGGGTTTCGAAAGAGTCATAGAAATGTGGCCTTCCGTAGTGAAGACCGCGGCGGAAACCGGTCATGAGGTGGTGCTGGTGATCGCGGGAGAGGTAAGGCCGGGGAGTCCGACGGGTCCTGGCTACAATGAAAAGGTTTTGCGGATGGTCGACGCTTCCCCGGCGCGAGACCACATACGACTAGAGTTCGGGAGGTTCTCCGAGGAAGAGTACAGGGCGGTCCTGGGGTCTTTTGACTTCCTCATACTCCCCTATACCCACGCCAGTCAATCCGGAAACCACGCCCATGCCTATGGTTTGGGGGTTCCGGCCGTGGCTTCGGCTATAGAGGGGCTCAAGTCGTCCATCGAAGCGAGCGGGGGAGGTCTTCTCGCGGAGGACGACCGTGCGTTGAGAGAACGGATCCTCGACATGGTTCGTTTGCCGGAATTGAGGAAGGAATTGGCA
This sequence comes from Clostridia bacterium, assembly GCA_012842575.1. GTDB lineage: Bacteria > Bacillota > Sulfobacillia > DUSP01 > DUSP01 > DUSP01. Next base: position 10,896 of record DUSP01000086.1, on the reverse strand, counting down.
GAGCGGGCGTGGAAGTATGCGACTGAGGTGATATCCTGGTCTTTGGTGGCCGAAAGGCACATGGAGGTGTACGATTGGAGTGTCCGGATGGCTCGCGACCCCTCGAGATACGCGAGGTATCTCGAGCAAAGGGTTCACGTTTAGGTGTATGCGAGCGCACACTCGCGTAAGTTAAGCGAGCAGATTCGTATGGCAAAAGAGGCTTGGATAGGAATAGACCTGGGCGGGAGCAAGATCGCCGCAGGGGTAGTCGATGCTGCGGGGCGGATCATTCGCTCGGAAAAAAGGCCCACGTTCAAGACGCAGGGGTTTTTGTCAAACGCGTCCTTACCTTGTGCCCCTTTGGACCCGAGCGAACGCATTCGGTCCGAAAAAATCGACGGTGATCGCGTTCTTGAGAACTTATACAAGAGTATACGTTCACATTTGGCATGGGCGCGAGAGCATGGATACGAGGTCAAAGGTATCAGTATCGCGTCGCCCGGACCCGTCGACGTCGAGGAGGGCATCGTACTCAATCCCCCTAACATCCCCTTTCGGGACCTTCCATTGAGGTCGCTGTGCGAGAGGGAGTTTGCGCTCCCCGTACGGCTCGAGAAGGACACGAACGCTGCTGCCTATGGGGAGTATATCTCCCGGGACAGTAAGGCGGAATCTTTTCTTTATGTAGCCGTTGGAACCGGTATTGGGGGCGGTTTGATCCTACACGGTGAGGTATATCGAGGTGCAGGTGGGATCGCCATGGAGATCGGACACTTGGTCTTAGATCCGACGGGTCCGCAGTGCGGTTGCGGCGCCAGGGGGTGCTTCGAAGCGCTCGCTTCGGGAAGCGCCATGAAAAGGGCTGCCTTCGAGACGGGCTTGACCCTCCCCGAAGACGAAGGAGTGGTCGAACACCTGACAAATATGGCACATCTTGAGCCTAAAGCCAAGGAAATCCTCGAAAAAGTAGCCTTGTACCTGGCCGCAGGCGTGGCGAGCGCGGTCAACCTCCTTGACCCGGATCTTGTGGTATTGGCGGGGGGCGTAATCGGAGCCGCGGTAAAGGTAGGTTCACCTCTGTTGAATTCGGTGATCGACGGCATCGGAGAACGGACGTTTCGCCGTACTGCGCTGCGCCAAGACGTGTCCCTGGTCATCTCTACCCTCGGTGATAGGGCGGCTATAATGGGCGGCGTAGCATTAATGAAGCGGGCTTTGGCTTTTTAAGTTCGACGCTTTTGGTTTTCGCCTTTATCTCTGATGTTTTCCTGAGCTATTCGTCCCCCTTCTTCGGCAATAGCCTCTTCGCCCTTTTTAATGAGCTTTCTGACCATATTGCCCCCGATTTTGCCGGCTTCACGGACGCTCAGTTCGTCCGGGTCCTTTAGGTCGTCGTCTAACCCCAGTTGTTGGGCTGTCTCCCACTTCAACTTGTCCAACTGTCGCCTAGACCGCAGGTCGTCGTTATCCTTTTTCCGACTCACAATACATCACTCCCCGTATCTTAGTTTCCACCTCCTATGGGGGACATATACCTTTCGGCTTCCCATATAGAGATGCCTATCCTGCCCGGCGTTCAATGAGCCATCATGGGGCTCCGCCGCGCATTCCTTTCATCAGTTCTTCACCGATCCTTTCTGATCAGTGGATCCGAGAAGGGCTCCATTAGTGTCGCCTTGGCACGATTCGAACCTGGCACCGCCCTCCGTTTCTCGAGGTTTCCGCTCTTGCCTTCGCGTTAAGTCCCTCATCTCCGGATCGCTTTTGGCCCTCTTTGGTCGCCAGAGAAGGTAGCAACCGAGGGATATCAGGACGACAGGCGGCGATATCCTTCGCGCCCAAAACACGATTGAAGGGCTGAGGGGCACGAGGTTGTTCAGAAGGAGCAGTCCACCGACTATCACCAGCAGAATGCCCCACGTGGTTTGGTTGGAGACTTGGGCCTCAGTGAAGATTCCCTTGTCGTAAACCGGTTCACCCCGGTTCAGGCTACCCCACGTGTGAAGTGAATCGAAGAAGCTGTAAAACCACAATATTGGAGCCACAGCCAGCGGCCACAAATCGCCAAGACCAGGGAAGCTCGAAACATAGAGCATTCCGAAGAAGAGCCCCATCAAGTGAAGCCCCCTCGTCATCAATCCCAGGTACATGTGGCCCGCCCCCGGTATCAAAGAGAACAAGAACACCAGGAGCGGGTTCTTTCCGTCGCGGACTATTTGTTTTTCCTCCATAGTCGTATCACCCTTTCGGTTAGGCATCCTTCCGTTCGAATCCATGGCCGTGCCTTCTTGCATGGCAATTCACCCCGACTTAAACTGAGTGGTCCGTGAGTCGCCCATCTTCGGTAACTAGTACTTCAGTAACCATTGTATTGGCTACGTGCGTGCGGGTCTATAATGCGGGTTTATAATTAAAAAACGATGCGGTCGTACAACTCATTAGGCAGAAGCCTACCCCAAAGTCTATAATGCGGGTTTATAATTAAAAAACGATGCCAAGACCTTAAGAGCTCCCGCCCACTTCGAGAACATCCAGGCGGGTGCCGCCCAGGCCCATGCTACGGCATCGAATACATATCGAGCCAGCTCGCTAGGCGCTGTGGAGTTCGGAGCGTAGTTCAAGCCGTATACGAGGGCCAAAGAAGCCGCCATTGATACAGCCACTTGTAAACCCAAAGGCTTGGACGTCACCGTCAGAGTCATTTCAACCGCTTCCCGGTCGGTCCGATTCACCACGAAACCCCCATCATTGCCATCCGGTTATGTAAGACGAGTTACCGCGGGTCTTCACTTCACCGAGTCACTAGGAAAACGAAACTCCTTCGTTGCCTTTGCCTTTACCCGACCGAAACATCGTCTTCACTTCACCGAATCATAGGTAAAACCTTTTTATGACCTGCTCCAGGATCTGCTACGGAGAGACCTTGCCCCTTCAATTCAAGGGATGGTAAGATGCTGGTAAAGCACCACGACAATATGCTTCGGGCGCCTGCCGACCAGGTATCAGGGTGAATATAGACAAGTATCAGGGCGAATATAGAACAGAAGTCGGATCGAATAGAAATCGGATTGAACGAAGGGAGAATAGGGCGTGATGAATCTCAGCGACCTACTCGCAGCAGTAGCGGTAGTACTAAACGGTTTGCCACAGGGACTCTTGGCGTTGACGTACGGTTTTGCTGCGTTTCCGACCGCCTTGGGTTTTGCAGTCGGAACCTTAGGGGCGTTGGTTTTCTCGCAAGTGGCTCCGATTTCTTTTCAGGCAGAATCCATAGTCTTAGCCGGAACAATGGGGCGCGACAGGCAAGAGCGTCTCAATATCGTCATCTTTTGTGGTATCGTGATGGCTATCATCGGTGGGATAGGGCTCCTTGAACCCACAATCGACTTCATCGGACCCGCGATCCTAAACGGTATGATGGCAGGCGTCGGCGTGATCCTCGCGACGGTAGCCATCAATATGATCAAGCAGGACTATATCGTAGGAGGCGTTTCATCGGCGGCCGCACTCCTCACGTACGGGTGGATGAAGGACCTCGTGTATACCATTGTCATAAGCGTCTTTGTGAGTTCCGTCATATGGATCCTATTGAAAAAGAAGAATGCGGAAGCTTCTTTTGGCGCGGGGGTTTCGAGCGCCGAAATCCCCACCGAGACTCTAAAGAGGACCCCGTGGAAGATAAACCCCAATGTGATAAGGGGTACTTTGGCCATGATAACCCTCCAAATCGGAGGGAACATCGCTTACGGGAGCATCACCGGTAGTATCGCCAACACCCCCGTCAACGTTGACCACATCACACTCTATTCGGGCGTCGCAGATACTTTGAGCGCGATGTTCGGCGGCGGGCCTGTAGAGGCCATCATAAGTGGTACGGCTGCCGCTCCGCACCCCCACGTCAGCGCAGTCCTCATGATGGGCATGATGACCCTCATACTAGCACTGAAGCTCCTTCCGAGAATAGCGAGGTACGTTCCCAGTCAGTCCATTGCTGGATTCCTATTCGTCCTCGGCGCAATCGTGGTGTTCCCCACGAATATCGGGCTTGGCCTCCAAGCGGATCCGGTAATAGCGGGGGTAACCGCTGTCGTCACGGCCGCTACGGATCCCTTCATCGGAATGGTGACGGGCGTGGCGCTGAGGTTTCTCATGTGACCGCGTTTTGAGGGATTGTCACTCATGTCTTCGCCTGCGTAAGGAGGCTGAGACGGCCTGAGCAAAGGCGTTTTTGAGGGATTGTCACTCATGTCTTCGCGGGTTACAATGTAACTTAATACGAGATTAGATGTTACAGCATCGCTGAACTCCACGCCTATGGCTTCCGAGAACGCTCTCAACGCTCTCACGGATAACACGGGAGGATGGCCTATGGTTCGCATCACCGACACCACTTTGCGGGACGGACATCAGTCCCTGATAGCCACCCGCATGCGTACACGCGACATGCTGCCCATTCTCGAGAAACTGGACGAGGTCGGGTTTTATTCCCTGGAAGTATGGGGCGGCGCCACCTTCGATGCGGCAATGCGTTATTTAAACGAGGATCCCTGGGACCGCCTGTCTGCCATCAGGGAACGGGTCAAGAAAACCCCTCTACAAATGCTTCTCAGGGGACAAAACCTTGTCGGGTACAGACACTACGCCGATGACGTGGTGGAGCGGTTCGTCAAAAAGGCCGTGGCGAACGGTATCGACATCATCCGCGTGTTCGACGCCCTCAACGATATCAGGAACCTGGAAGTAGCCATCAAGTCCGGTCTCGATGCGGGCGCCCACGTTCAAGGGGCCATATGCTATACCATAAGCCCAGTTCATACCACGGATCTTTTCGTCGAAATGGCGTTACAACTCGAAGAAATGGGCTGTCAATCCATATGCGTCAAGGACATGGCGGGTCTCATCACTCCGAAAGCCGCCCGCGATCTCATAGGCGCCTTAAAAAGGAACTTGAGCGTACCCGTGGACTTACACACTCACTGTACGAGCGGCGTGGGGCCTCTAAGTTATCTTTCAGCGTACGAAGCGGGTGTCGACATACTCGATTGCGCCTTCAGTCCTTTTGCCGGGGGAACCTCGCAACCCGCAGTCGAAACGATGGTGGCTGCGTTGCCGGAAGAAACGGGTCTAGACCTGCGAAAGCTGGTTGAGATCGGTTACTATTTCAACGCATTGCGCGAGAAGTATAAGGGACTCATAAGCCCGGTATCGGAGCGCCCCGATGTCACCGTGTTACTCCACCAGATTCCAGGCGGGATGATAAGCAACCTCTATTCCCAACTCGAGAAGCAAAAAGCCCTTGACCGATATGAAGAAGTACTGAAGGAGGTTCCAAGGGTTCGTAAAGATTTGGGATATCCTCCCCTCGTAACGCCCACGAGTCAAATAGTTGGGACTCAGGCGGTCTTCAACGTTCTCGCCGGGGAGCGATATCGTGACATTACGAAAGAGGTTAAAGACTACTGTCTGGGATATTACGGCAAAGTGTGCGGCCCAATTGACCCCACGCTTTGGGCGAAGGTCAGTGAAGAGGGTAGGCCTCCTATAACTTGTCGCCCCGCTGATCTATTGGAACCGGAACTAGAGAGGTTGAAGGCGGAAGCTCAGGAGGCGGCAATTCTGACAAGGGAGGAAGACCTTCTTACTTACGCACTCTACCCAGAACTGGCCGTGAAGTTCTTCAGGGGCGAGATCCAAGAAGAATCGTTGCCTGCGCCTCCGAGGCCGCTCGATGGCAAGGCTGAAAGCCTTCCAATGGCCGAGTTCGTGGTGAACGTGGATGGGGAGGATTTTCACGTTCGCATAAGGCCGGGGGTCAACGGCGGCTTTGGCATCCCTGAACTCGATGCTCTTACGAAAAGAAGACCGGGCGCAGAAGGGCGGTCAGCCGAAGAACGGATAAACGACATGCGTAGCCGTAAAGTGGAGCTGCCCAAGGGTGCAGTTACGACTCCAGTCGGTGGGATGATCCTCTCCCTCAAGGTCAAGGTCGGCGACCGGGTCAAGGAGGGAGAGACGGTGGCGATCGTCGAGGCCATGAAAATGCAGGTGAGCGTCACCGCGAAGGAAAGCGGAAAGGTTAAAGAAGTTTACACTTATGAAGGCGAAGTGGTGGATTCGGGAGACATCCTGATGCTCGTCGGGTAGGCCAGTCCCGGTGTATGAAAGGAGACCAAGGTATACCACATGTTCAAGAAAGTGTTGGTGGCTAACCGCGGAGAGATTGCGGTTAGAATAATGAGGGCTTGTAGGGAGCTCGGAATCCGTACGGTAGGCGTATACTCTGATGCTGACCGAAATTCTATTGCCGCCAAGTACGCGGACGAAAGCTATGAGCTTGGCGGGAGCCGCCCAGCCGAAACATACCTGAACATCAGGAAGATTATCGCCATAGCGAAAAAGAGCGGGGCAGAGGCGATTCACCCTGGGTACGGGTTCCTTGCCGAGAACCCGAGCTTCGCGTATGCGTGTGAGCAGGCCGGGTTGACTTTCATAGGCCCGAGCTCCGGCGCCATAAGACTGATGGGGAATAAAATCGCGGCGCGGAAGGTCATGGCGGATGCGGGCATTCCCGTGATACCCGGCAGTTTTGAGCCCGTGAATGACTTGGAGAGCGCAAAGAGGGTCGCGTCTTCAACCGGCTACCCGGTTCTCGTCAAGGCAGCGGCGGGCGGCGGGGGGATCGGAATATCCGTCGTCGAGGAGGAGCGGCAGCTGGAAGAAGCGATTTCGGCCACGAAAAAAGTGGCAGGTTCAACGGTGGGAGATACGAGTGTCTTCATAGAGAAATTCATTCCCGATGCTAGGCATATCGAGTTTCAGGTCCTCGCAGACAACGAGGGTAGAGTCGTAAGTCTGGGCGAGAGGGAGTGTTCTATTCAGCGCCGACATCAAAAACTCATCGAAGAGGCGCCCTCTCCGGTCATGACCCCTGAACTCAGACGAACTATGGGTGAGGTCGCCGTTAAAGCTGCTCGGGCCATAGGCTATGTGAACGCCGGTACCGTAGAGTTCATTTACTCCAACGGGGACTTTTATTTCCTCGAGATGAACACACGTATCCAGGTAGAGCATCCCTTAACTGAGGTGGTTACAGGGGTCGATATCGCCAAAGAACAAATCCGTATTGCGGCAGGCCTTCCCTTGAGCGTGCGCGACGCAGGAGATCCGGTCGGTTGGGCAATCGAGTGCAGGATCAACGCCGAGGATCCTCTCAATAACTTCGCCCCGTGCCCGGGGAAGCTCAGAGGTTACCGTTCTCCGGGCGGAATCGGAATACGCGTCGATAGCGGGGTTCATACCGGTTACTACGTACCGCCTTTTTACGATCCGATGATTTCCAAGCTCATCGCTCATGGCAGAAACCGTGACGAGGCTATTGAGAGAATGCGCCGCGCCTTGTACGAGTATGTAATAGTAGGGGTGAAAACGAACATACCCTTTCACAAAGCGGTCATGAATTGCCCTGCTTTTCGGGAAGGCAAACTCACGACCCGCTTCATAGATCACTTCCAAGTATTCCTGGAGAAAGAGATGCGAAGGGTAATCGAAGAGGAGAGAACTCTAGAGGAGAAACTGGCTTCCATTTTCAGGGAAGAAAAGAAGGTGGCCGCGGCCAGCATGGCGGTAAAGGCGTATTTGGAGCAGGTGCTGAGCGAAGAAGGAATTTCCTAGTTACCCGAGACGAGCTTCGTCAATGAACGCCATGTCGCGCGTGCTACGGAAGCTAGAGGCATGGCAGATCGCATAGCGATATTGCTCAGCGATAAGGGAGTGTCGTACTCGTGAAAGCGTATGTATTTGCCTTGCTCACAGCGCTATTCTGGGGCCTCGGTCCGGTCTTCGGGAAGATAGGCCTCTACAAGGTGGAACCATTGACGGGGCTTACGGCGAGAACTGTTGCTGTGGCACTGGTGCTCCTGCCATACGCGGTGGCGAGCGGCAAAATGTCCGGTTTAGCACAGATGGAAACGCAGTCGCTCGTATTCCTAATTGCTGAGGGCATCTTTGCCTCCCTCCTCGGTCACCTGGCTTATTACTACGCGTTGAAATACGGAGAAGCTGCCTCCCTGGTGCCAGTGACTGCCGCATATCCCTTGGTCACGGTGGCGGTGGCTGGCCTGTTGCTCGGTGAGCAATTGACATGGACAAAGGTTGTCGGTGCCCTTCTGATTGTCGCTGGCATTTTGGTCATCAAACAGTGACTCTATAAGATCGTGTAGGGTATCTTAGACCGAGTATTCTTGATCTTGAGCCTGCCCTAGTCCGGGCAGGTATTCTCGTTATCGAGATCCTCCCAGTATCCGCTAGTATCCGCGGGCCCGGCTAATTCTCTTGCTTGATAACAGTCCAGGCGTCATCCTCAAGCTTTCTTCAACCATAAATGCATCTCGCAGGTGGAAAAGATCTTCCGAAAAGGCTACGAAAACGTGTCCGCAAGGGGAAAGTCCCAGGAGGAAATTGGATCGCCGTGTCGTAATATGTTACAAAAGGTACGGCGCAGCTTCCATCAATGCGTACCTCTGGTAACAAGAAGGGACAAGAAGGGGAGGAGGGGCGTTTGGTCGGCGGAGCCCTCACGAGAATTAAGGCGGGATATGATTCGCTGTCCCGCACCCACAAGGAAATCGCGGACTACATACTTAACAACGCCACGGCATGCACCAGGCTTTCCATAACCGAATTGGGTAAGCGGCTAGGGTGTTCCAAGACCGCGATTCTAAGGTTTTGTCGCGCGATCGGCTACGAAGGATACCGAAGTCTCAGAACCGACCTCATAGGAGATGTCGGGGAGCAGCTACACCGCATTCACGACATGCTGGAACCGACCGACGGCCCTGATGCCATAGCATTGAAAGTGTGCAGGGCAAATGCGAGAGCTGCTCAAGAAACCGCCAGGATACTTCACACAGGGGAACTCGAAAAGGCGGCGGAAACACTGCTCTCGGCCTCGCGGATCAAGTTTTTCGCCACAGGCGGTTCAGCCGTGGTCGCCTTGGACGCCTATCAGAAGTTCCTCAGGCTTGGCCTCATATGCCTGTATCCTAACGAAGAACGCCTTCAAGGAATGCTCGCCAGTCTTTGCCAACCCGGGGAGGTGGGCCTCGGCATTTCACTATCGGGCGCCACGAGGTCTACGGTGATGGCAATGCAAACTGCACGGCAGAACGGAGCCACCACCATAGGGATTACCGGAGGGGTGGACTCTCCAATTACCAGGTTCTCGGATATTTATCTTTACGGGGCCCATAGCCCCATGTCACACATAACGGGAACCATTGAGACCAGGACTGCGCTCCTCTCCGTCGTCGACAGCCTGTTCATGCTCATGGTTTCAAAGAGGCTTAAATCCACTGAGGAGTCTTTGGAGAAGACGCAACGCGTTATCGAGAACGACCGCTTCGACGAACGGATGATGAAGTACCTGGCGGAAGGGGATTGAATGGGAGAAGGTGATGCAATATCACGCCAGAGAAAGTCGCACGAGCACAACTACCAAATGGTGAGAACGGAGTACTGACTGTAGCGATCCCCGATCTCTTAGGCAATGTGGTCTTGTTCCAGGTTTCTCCTAATGTGGGAAGTTTCGCGGCCGATGTGACCGTGAGGGAAGGAGTATGGGCTGAAAACTTACCGTTTGATGCCAAAGTATCGTGGGAAGGCGGTGGATTGTCAAACGTCACAGGCCCGTTGCCAGGGATCCTGGTGAGTGAGATTGGCGTTACGCGGATGGATTGTAGCCGTTCGATGTTAAAGCGCGTTCTGCGGAAGTGCGCAGAAGAGAACATCAAAGTGACTGCCTCAGGTACGATTCAGGGGTGCCTTGTTCCGGCGGGTTGGGATGAGTTTAACTTTATCAAAGATCCTGAAATAGCAACGCCCAGCGTTACCATTCTTTCCGAGGTACGGCGTGTACTACTGGAGAGAGTATTGGGTTTCGTCACGGTGACGGCTGAACCCGATGGCAAGATTGAGATCACGTATCCCGAGTCGGATATTATGCGGTTTTGTGACGAGATTATGTTGACAAAGGCGATACTCGCATCTGAAACATTACACATTGGAGACAGACGCTATGGACTGTGTCTTGCGCCTAAACCTGCAAATACTATAAGGCCCAATGATTTTACGGTTTCGCTAGTAATTAGGGGAATAACGCCCATACGCTTCACAGAAGGGGTACAGACACTTGCCGTACACGCGCGAGCATTGGCGCTGATAACGAACCCCCACGTAAACTCATACAAGAGACTTACGCCAAGGAGCCCATCACTAAGGTCTTTGGCGCCATGGAAGGCGGAGGTCTCAGAGAAACGTGACAGCAATGCTTTCGCATGGGTGACGCCAGATGAAGACTCTCCAAGACTCATTATCCGGAGTTTTGACGCCACGGCCAATACTCACCTTGCTATGGCGATGGTGATCACTCTACTTACAGGGGGTGCCAAGAATGTAAGCGATGACGAAGATATCGGCATGGATGAGTGTTGTGGCAACTGTGATGTAACAGGAAAACATGCGCGCGAAGAAGCGGATCCGTTTCTTGATGAGCCTGCCGTGGTAATCGGAAACCCTATTTCGTGCGACTCGAGCGGACTTCCATCGAACCTCGGAGAGGCCGCGGAGGCTTTTGAAAGAGATGCGCTGCTCAGGGCGTTCCTGGGAGAGAATGTTCACGGTGTACTTCTCCGAAAGAAGCGAAACGAATGGTTTGATTACTGCGATGTGGTACACCCGTGGGAGATTAAAGAGTTTCTGCTCAGGGCTTAAGTGGCGTCCATTGAGTCGTGTTGCTTTGGAGCATCACAATAGAAAGCCGCTAAACCAATGGACAATTCTTGAGTGTAGGAGGGCATAGCAAAGTGAAAGTCGCGAAGTGGATCTTTACGCTACTACTTGTTGGCATTCTCTTATCTT
>DUSP01000190.1 GCA_012842575.1 Clostridia bacterium | reverse complement strand
CCGGGGCCGAGGTCGTGAAGAGGGCATTCTTCGACTACGGACCCGGGATTAAGAAGGGGCATTTCCCCTGCCTCGAACGGGGCACGGAGGGTTATGCGGAGTTGTTCAGACAGATCCTTAAGGAGGGTTTCTCATTCTAGAGCATACTCTCAAAAGAGGTCCTTAACCCCGGCCCAGAAGCACATACTGGGCAGGTGTATACCTTGCCGAATTTCCAGTTATGATTCTCTCCTGATTTCATGAAACTCGAAGACAGGACTGTATATCCGGAACAAGTTGACACAGTCTCAGCGACGGAAGGCAGTTGAGTCTGAGCATTCTACGTGGTACAATTTTGAGAATAGTAATTATGACCTTCTTCAAATAAAAACTCCTATTTTTAGGGAGTAGTGGCTTTTTCTACGACAAAGAAGGGGGCTCCCTGTGGAAGAAGTACTTAATTTAGTAGTCGAAAAGATAGTGAGGACTGTAAACCCCGATAAAATTATTCTTTTCGGGTCCAGGAGCAGGGGACAGGAAGGATTGCACAGTGATTATGATCTTTTGGTGCTAAAGCGAGGAATAAATAATCGCCGCGCTCTGGCCCACCAGATCTATAGAATCCTGGTCGACGTTCCAGCTGCCGTGGACGTACTTGTAGAAACCCCGGAAAAATTAGAAAGGTACCGTAATTCACGAGGGTTCGTTTATGCTGAGGCCGCAAGAGGGCGGGTACTTTATGAGCGATGAACTATGGCGCCTATGGTTCCAAAGAGCAAGAAGTAACCTCGCAAGGGCAGAACTTGGCAGGCAAAACTCAGATATTCTCTACGAAGATCTTTGTTTTGATGCCCAGCAGGCAGTCGAAAAGGCCCTTAAAGGTATAATGGCATTCCTGGGAATGGATATCCCGAAAACCCATTCTATTGGGTACCTTTTGAAGTTAATTGAAGAGTCCGGGAAAGTTCAGGTTCCCGAAAGACTTAAGGAAGCCGTGATTCTTACTGATTACGCTGTAACAACCCGTTACCCGGGAGACTGGGAACCAATAGATGAATCTGAATACAAACGGGCAGTCTCGCTGGCCCAAGAAGTTTACCGGTGGGCGTTATCCCTCGCCATCCAGGATGGAGAAGAATAAGCCCCGTAGAAGGTCGGACTGCATTGGCGGCATTCCGGAAAGATTCCGGCTGACAGTTTTGGCGGAAACCGGCCCTGTCGATAATGTTCGACAGGGTTTTCTTGACGCTTTTTCAGGAAGACAGTTTGGTATGGTAATTTTAATGTTGACAAAGTAGGTGCGCCACAGTACTTGCAACCAAAGCTACCCCGCGCCGCGGTGCCCATGATAGTCCCGATAACGCCGAAATAGAAAAAGAAGTGACATCCGACACGGCTCCCGCGATCATGAAGCCCAAGAGAGACTCCAGGTTAGAGGTAGTGCGTCCCAGCAGCGCAGTAGACCATTTAGCATGGGAATAACTCCTTTTCGGCAGGATTTGTCCTTTTTTGTCGAATTGGCTTATATATCCATTTTCCATGTTCCTTGGCAGGCGGTTGTCTTGATAAAGAACAAGGTTTATACCCCCAAGATAGGCCCTAAAGGTCAGATGACGTTGCCAAAAGAACTGCGGAAAATCCTTGGCCTTGAAGACGGTGACCGTATTCTTCTTCGGATTGACCCTTCTGGAAAGATTATTTTAGAAAAGGCATTGATTACGTCAGCTACGAAATACAAGCTGGAATAAATATGGGGAGAGATATCTTTGGCACAGGATGAAAAGCAGTTAACTATTTTCGACATTGAGGAAGCTCCTGGCCGCCCCATGCTTCATTGGCTAGGGAAACGGCCTTTGCGAGCCGTGAAATATTATGAAGCTCAACTTAAGGAGCAATATGGTGAGCCGGCCGAAGACGGCTGGGTTAACCGCCTCTACTGGGGCGACAATCTACAGGTAATGAGCCATTTAAAACGCTTGAACGTGGTCAACATCCCCTTTGAAATACGCGACATCCTTACCGACCGCAAGGATATTATTTTCAAACGCCCCCCTGAAGCAGACATCGCTTTAAAGCTGGATGGCAGCAAAGCAGTGGTAGAGATACGACAGTTCTACTCCCCCATGCTCCTACAAAAACTACAATTGGAGGATGACCCTGAAGAAATCGACGACTGGCGGCAATTAGTAGAAGCAATCCTCATTGACCCAAACTATGATGGTGAGGTGCTTAAGCCCGCTATTCAAGATATTCCCGGCAAGAAGGATATGGTATCTGGGGTCTACGAACTCCCCCTCGCCGGACCCGGGCAGAAAATTGCCATTAAGATTGTGGATGTGCTGTCGGAGGAGTATTTCGAAGTCTTGGAGGTGGGAGCAAGATGATGCCGCTGGAACAGGTGTTAGAACTGGTTGGCGACCTTGATGATGCTCCAGGCGAGAAAACGCCAAGGGAGCGCTTCCGCCGTTTCTTGTCCCAAAATCTGACCAGCGTTGGCGCTGTACGCGATTACGTGGAAGGCTGCCTGCGCCATTCCGGGGAGCAGTACAACCGGGCCTTACAAGACTTGGTGAACCACTTGGGCCGCCTGCTGGGCTTTGACGTAACCTTTGGCAGATACAAGGGTGTCCAGGGGGATATCGGATTTGACGGCGTGTGGAAGTCCCCTTCTGGCCTTTATATCGTCGTGGAAGTGAAAACAACCGATGTTTATGCCATAAAAACGGCTACTCTCCTCGGTTACATAGACCGGCTTATATCCGAACAAGAGATACCCGACTGGGACCACGCTTTGGGCCTTTATGTAGTAGGGCGCAGTGATGCTGAACTAAAGCAACTAGCAAACTCTATCATTGCTGAAAAGCGCACCCACCAGTTACGGGTTATTACCGTTGATAAACTGCTTGCCCTGGCTGAACTCTTGGCCGATTACGAAATGGAACACGAGGCAGTTTTAACTGTTCTCCGGCCAACGGGGCCTGTAGTGGATTCCCTGATTGAACTGATGGCCAGCCTGGTAGCGAAAGAAATCCGCACTACCGGCGAAGGCATACAACAACCGCAGGAAGAAATTACTAATGAACCTTCATCGGAGCCCGAAGGCACTGACGTTCAGTATTACCTCACTCCAGTAGCTTCTGACGATACTCATACCGCGGAAGAATGGATTAAAAAACTCCTCGGCGCAGGAATTTACGCTGTCAGTGAAAAATCCCTTGGCCGGAGAGTTAATCCGGGCGACTGGATTTGTTTTTATGCCACCGCGACGGGCGTAGTAGCCCATGCCAGGGTAAAAACACCCCCAGTGCAAAAATATCACTCATTGGTAAAGCATCCTGAGAAATTTTCTTACGTCTTCGAGGTGGATTCCGTCAGCATCTATACCGAAGATGCTGTTGTTTTAAGCGCTGAGTTAAGGGCAAAGTTAGATGCTTTCCAAGGGCGTGATCTTTCCAAACCCTGGGCCTGGTTTGTGCAAGGCACGATACGGGTCACTAAGCACGATTTTACGCTGCTTACCCGGAAGGCAAAGGTTGATGTGGTATGATGAGCGCGATTTCTTTTCTTGACCAACTGTGGCAGGCTTTTGAGCAGTGCCGGGGCTACTCCAGTGCTGAATTTGCTGGGAAACGCTTGCGTCAGGAAGAGAACGAGCGATTTTACGAGGGTGACTTTTTTAAAAAGGTATTCCCCGAGACCCAGAACATCTTGCGCCACTATTAGACCAGGGCACAAGTAAGCCCATTGTTAGCAGGTTCACACTGCAGTTCTTCGAGATTATTAATACCAATTTGATTAGATTACCTAAGCAAAGTATAGAGCAAATAAAAAATACTATTTGAGTGCGTGAAAGACCTACTTGAAGCCTCCTTTAATGCTGGCCATTGGGGTTGAAGTACATGATAATTGGGTTGGGTTTCACAGCACAAACCGTGGGCACCAATTCTTTGGGAAGCTTGTGAAGGAGACTAAGAACGGTTTTATCTGGCATCGCGTGGAAGACACCTTTGAGGAAGGGCACAAGGACTTCGGGCTCATAGAGTTTAAAGCCCTGACGATTGAAGAATACAATAAGAAAGTGCGCCCGTATTTAGTAGGACCTGTTCCAGAATCCAATTCTACCGAAGAACTCTATGAGTTCTATCAGCGGGAATTCGGGCGTAGGGGTTATCATTATTGAAGCGGTACCAGCCCCAACCAATTACGCTCACGCCACTGGGAGGTCGCATCTCTGCCGGGGTGGCAAAGGTTGCGGAAAGTCTCTTTTATCGTATGCCAGCATGGTTCTTTGCTGATATGCGTCTACTACTTCAAAGGCTTGTCCGCTGTTTCTTGGGTAGACACGACCCTGTGGGGTGACGTCCCATCGATAAGCGCTACACCGATTGCCGGAATGACGACTCCGTCGAGCGAGCGGTTGTCGGAGGAGCAATGATGAAACTCGACGTCATACCCGTACTTGACCATTTCGTCGCCGATGGTCCGGATAAAGGTCGATTTGCCAACTCCCGGCCCACCCTTGATCACCAGTATCCTGGTGGCGTCGGGCGTTATGATTTGATCGTAAAACGAATAAAACCCTTGCGGAGTATTGCCCCCGGGAAACACCCTCTTGATCCAGGGGCTCCGCCCGCCCGGCCCTATCTTGTGGTTGGCGGGCTCGGCAGGTTTTAAACCGCCCTGCCTTGAGCCAGTATGTTTTGCAGCTGGCCCGCCTGAGGCTGTGCTCAGGTTCATGACCATTCCGTCGTCTTTCTGAAGATCCATTCCGTCCACCACGATCACTCCCTTATCTTCTCTCTATGCTCGTTCTTAACATGGCTCTGTTCAACGGGGCTAAGTTCGCCCTGGCTTATCAGCCTATATGATGCTTCTTTGACCCGGGCTGACGCGACAAAAGAGGCCGGGAAGGCAGGCTTATCAGCCTATATGATTCTTCTTTGACAGGAGCGGCGCGCCGATCTACGTCATGCACAAAGAGCTTATCAGCGCTATATGACTCTTCTTTGACCCAGGACCCGTTATATTTTTCGCCGGGCAAACGGCGCGTTGACGCCGCGCACCGGCACCTTGACGCCGCCAACATCTTACGCATCCATCTTAATGTGCCGGCTCGCCCGGAGTGCCTGTCCGTGTCAGGAGATTGATGCTGATGAGATTAACCAGCCCCGCAACCCTTCCGGTTTCGTTGACGTAGGCGTTGACGTAGACGGCGAGAGCTTAGTTACCGGCGAGAGCTTAGTCATCGATGAGGCTGATTAACGAGCGCGCTCCGCACGAGCCTCCCGCGCCAACCGTGAGCTTAGTCCTCCATGAGGTTAATTAACGCTAAGGTGGTTAACGAGATCGCATTTTGAAGGTTATTGTAAAGCAGGAATAAACAACCGGCGGGTTTGGCGCCGAACAACAAGGATATGTGAGACCCATTGAAGAAAATATCGGTGAGCTAGAACAAGGGCCACCAATGGGGATCAAGGAAAAGACGGGCAATTGGCCGCGGGAGGTATGCGGGTTGGCATTACGGATCCTTGTGGTGGATGACGAAGACAGCATCGTCAAATTGGTGACGTATAACCTCCAGAAAGAAGGCTTTGAAACCGAAGCGGCGTTTGACGGTGAAGAGGCTTTAGAAAAGATCCGGAGGAACCCCCCCGATTTATTGGTTTTGGATTTAATGCTGCCTGAGGTCTCTGGTCTCGATGTTTGTCGTATCATCCGTAAAGAGGATTACGACATTCCCGTCCTAATGCTGACTGCTAGAGACAGTGAAATAGACAAGGTGGTAGGTCTTGAGATTGGGGCCGACGACTACCTCACCAAGCCTTTCAGCCCGCGGGAACTGGTGGCGAGAGTACGGGCCATTCTCAGGAGAACGCTCGAACCCAGAAGGCGTAGCGGGGAGGATAGGAATGCAGGGATCGGGGAACAGGCGGCTACCATTGCGACGGCGTCGCCGAATGTCCCTTTGACAGAGGTGAGATCTACCGGTGCCCAAGGTAGGCACCTCTGCGGCAGGACCGCGCAGCGGGGTGAGGGCCCGAAAGGCATCGGTGGCATACCGGCCACCGAAGGAACCATGCATCTTGCCGAAGATGCGGCATCATCAATTCATTCGCAACCCGGCGGTATCTATAGCGTCGGAGACATCGCGGTGGACGTTGACCGTCACGAGGTGACTCTAGCCGGTAAACGAGTGGAATTGACTCCGAAAGAATTCGAACTCCTCTTGGCTTTCGTCAAGAACCCGGGCAAGGTACTCACGCGCGACTTTCTCTTGGATACCATATGGGGCTACGACTTTTACGGAGACACCAGGGTGGTGGATGTCCACGTAAGCCACCTTCGAGACAAAATCGAAGAGGATCCGGTGAGTCCTCGCTATCTTAAGACGGTTCGCGGTGTAGGGTATAAACTTGAATGCGCTTGAATTGGGCCGTGCGAAGGGACCGGCAATTTGCGAAGGGACCGGCATTTAAACGAGCCAGCATTTACATAAGGGGCGCTTAGCCCTTATAGTAACCCGCTCACTCGAACGAGCGGACCGGAGGAGGTTACCAGGTAACGTTCAGTGGTACGGGATCCCGTAGGGCACCCCTGCGGGCTCAATTCGTAAAATCCTATGTCTTCATAACGCTGATAGTCGTCGCCCTACTTGGTACTTATCTTTCGTTTTCGTTCATGGGTAGGTACCGACAGCTCCTCTCTGCGAGAGCCCTCTCGGAAGCCAAAACCGTCGCGGAAGTAGTCGCAGATGAGTTTGCCCGAGACGCCGACCGTGAGAACATGAACGCACTTGCCCAGCGTTTCGGATTTCTGACTCAGACACGTATCACGATTATCCGTTACGATGGGGTAGTCCTGGGCGATTCTTGGGAGAACCCGAACTACATGGAGAACCTTCTCGACTACCCCGAGGTAAAGGAGGCCCTGGCAAAGGGTACGGCGATAATCGCCAGAAATGGATCGGTGGATGTCTCAGATGCTCCCGGTGCCGGCAGTAAAGGCGGAAGGGGCGGTAAGAGCGACCGGATGCTTTATGCAGCGGTGGTCTTCCTGGGAGAGATAGGGCAATCACGACCGAAAGAGTCGATAGAACCGACACCTTCGATAGAACCGACGCCCCCGGTAAGTTCCACCACTTCTTTGGGCCACGTAAAGGTGTGCGGCGTAGTCCGCGTGGGGATGCCTTTAACCGAAGTGCATTTCATGCGTACGGGGATGGTCTGGACTGTGCTCAGTGCGGGAGTACTGGCGGTACTCGTTTCCTTCCTTGTCGGTCTGAGGATGTCGAAAAACATCACGGCGCCGGTGGAAGCGATGACCGTTGCGGCTTCGCGAATGGCCAAGGGGGATCTTAATGATCGACTTGTGAAAAAGGCGATTCATGAGGCATTGTTCCAGACTCCTACGAGGGAGATTTGGGAATTAGCCGAGGCGCTCAATACGATGGCGGAAAACTTAAAAGACAGACTCGCCGAGCTTGAGCAGAGCAAGACCAGGCTTGAAACCGTGTTGGAACACATGGTAAGCGGCATAATCCTGTTAGACAAAGAGGCTAGATTGATCCTGGCCAATCACGCCGCCGAGAAGATGTTAGGATTTAAGGCGGAGCGATTCATAGGTCGACCTCATCTCGAAGCCACTCACAGCAAAAAGATTGATGAAGCCGTAAAGTCGGTACTTACAGGTCAAGCGGGCGAATCCAGGGGTTTCGAAGTACGGGTTTCCTATCCCGAGCAACGGTCGCTCCAGGTGTTCGTGGCAAAGGCGTCCGCGCCCCTTGAGGGCGTATTGGTGGTTCTTCATGATATTACCGAGATAAGGCGCCTTGAGGCGGTCCGGGCTGATTTCGTGGCAAACGCATCTCACGAATTGAAGACGCCCGCCACGGCTTTAGTGGGGTTCGCCGAGACCCTCCTCGGTGGAGCATTATCGGACAGGCAGACCGCCGAGGAATTCGTTCGGATCATATACGACGAATCCATTAGGTTGACACGCCTGGTGGACGACCTCCTCCAACTTTCCAGACTTGAATCAGACCCCTCCGTCTTACGGAAGTCCCGATTCGATATTGGGGCGAAAATCAAGGCCGTGGCCGATAAAATGCTGCCGAAGGCTAAGAGCGAAAACCTCGTGTTGGAAGCGATTATACCCGAACACCCGGTCATGATAGATGCGGATCCAGACAAAATAGAACAGGTGATCATCAACCTTGTGGAGAACAGCATCAAATACTCTCGTCCCGGCGGTAGAATCGAGGTTTTCTTGGAGGCTTTCGAAGACCGCGTGCGAGTGCAAGTGAAAGATACCGGCATCGGAATACCCCTGGCTGACCAGCCCAGAGTGTTCGAGCGTTTCTATAGGGTCGACAAGGATCGTAGCAGAAAGAAGGGAGGAACCGGCTTAGGGCTTGCCATAGTGAAACACATCGTAGAGGCCCACGGAGGAACCGTGGATCTCAAGAGCGAACTCGGTGTTGGAACGACCGTGACGTTTACCCTGCCGATTTCACAAAACCTTAACACGTCGCCAACAAATATTTAAACTTTGGTTGGTAGCGTTTCAGTGATACAGCGGTACCGATAAGCCGATGAAACCTAGCATAAAACGGGTAAGCGGTTACGGGGGGCACATAACGGCTACAGGTCGAGCGGCGTGAGGTACTACGAGGGAAGGCAGGATGGCGATTGGGGGAAAGGTAGGGTAGCCATTGAAGGAGGAAATGGAATTGCAGCTCGAAAGCATGGTAAAAAAGGCCTCTGAGGCCTCTTTGCCCAATGCTTCGGTTTTTTCATCCGAACCATCGCCATATAAAATTGAAACCCAAAACCTGGACTTTTATTATGGCTCGGTCAAGGCCCTATCGAGCATAAACCTTGCCATAAGAAGAAAAAGCATTACCGCTTTAATAGGACCTTCCGGTTGCGGGAAGTCCACGTTCTTGCGCACTCTCAACCGGATGAACGATCTCATTCCCAACACGAGACTGGCCGGGAAGGTTCTTCTCGACGGCGAAGACATTTACGCCCCCGGCGTCGACGTGTATCGACTTCGGAAGCGAGTGGGGATGGTGTTCCAGCGTCCGAACCCGTTCCCCATGTCCATTTTCGAGAACGTGGCTTACGGACCGAGAAGGCACGGTATCAACAAGATGTCACGGCTATCGGAGATCGTTGAATGGACCTTGCGAAAGGCCGCCCTATGGGATGAGGTGAAGTCCAAGTTGCGCAGTTCGGCTTTGGCGTTATCGGGCGGCCAGCAACAACGGCTCTGCATAGCGAGGGCGTTAGCAGTGGAGCCCGAGGTTCTTCTTTTGGACGAGCCCTGTTCGTCTTTGGATCCGATTTCAACGGGGAAGATAGAAGATCTTCTTTTGGAACTCATGAAGGAATATACAATTGTAATAGTGACCCACAACATGCAGCAGGCGGCGAGGATATCCAATACCACGGCATTCTTTCTCAACGGCGAACTGATCGAAGTGGGGCCCACCGAGAAGTTGTTCACAAATCCTAGTAACAAGATGACGGAGGACTACATCACCGGTAGGTTTGGATGATTTCGATTTTGAGAGAAATTTTGGGAGAAACGACGTGATGATGGAGAAGAAGTCGCACCCTTAGATGATGGAGAATAAGTCGCACCCTTAAACGTCCGAAACGCCCCGAGGGGATCGGCGATCTCTTACGCCCATGAGGAGCTCTTCTGCTGTCGGTTCGAGACTTGTCCTAGTTTGAAAATGAGTGCCGGAGGTGATAACACTGTCGTTGACGGCGAGGAAATCTTTTCATTCGGAACTTGAGGATCTGGCATCCCAGATCCTGAAAATGGGGCTCTTAGTGGAAGAGGCCATTCGTGACGGGGTTGAGTCCCTCAAGAATAAGGACCAGGATCTGGCACGCAAAGTTATAGAGGGCGACGATGCCATCGACGAACTCGAAACCGAAATCGAACAAACGTGCCTAAGGCTTTTTGCGCTCCAGCAGCCAATGGCGGTCGACCTCAGGATGATAGGAACCGCTCTCAAGATAATTACGGATCTAGAGCGTATGGCGGATCACGCCGTGGACATCGCCAAGGTCACTATAAGGCTGGGGAACGAGCCCCTGATAAAACCCCTTATAGACATACCCCGTATGGCAGAAATAACGCAAAGAATGGTCAGGGAATGCCTCGACGCTTTCATTCGCAAAGACGCGGCTTTGGCACACAAGATGGCAACCTGGGACGAAGAGGTTGACCACCTATACGCTCAGGTGTTCCGGGAATTGTTATTGTTCATGATAGAAGACCCAAAAACCATCAGGCAAGCGACTCAATTGCTCTTCGTGGGACAGCACCTCGAGAGGATCGCTGATCACGCCACGAATGTTGGCGAATGGGTCGTGTACATGGTTACGGGCGAAAAGCGCGACTTGAACAAGTAAAGCCGGACAAGAACAAGTGAAGCCGGACAAGAACAAGTGAGGCCCGATAAGAACAAGTGAGGCCCGATGATGGCATAGACCCATGAAATGAGGGCGTATGTGAATAACGCGTGAAGAACGATGGAACGTGAAAGAGCGGCCCGAAGGAGAGTCGCGCTCATCGGGCGCCCCAATGTCGGAAAGAGTTCCATCATGCACGCCCTCACCGGACGGCGGGTGACCATATCCAACTACCCGGGGACTACAGTGGAGGTCGTTTCGGGGTACTTTCGCCTCGGGAGTATGACGGTGGAGGTCGTGGATACCCCGGGGGTGTATAGCCTCGGACAACCCCTTGAAGCTGGATATGATATCACCGATTATGAACGGAGCGAGGAACAAAAGGTGACTTCCTCGCTCATCGCGTCTTCGGCTATCGACCTGATAGTCATGGTCGCAGATGCCTCGGACCTCGAAAGACACCTTCCCTTGGTCATCGAAGTCCTCCACCTGAAGATCCCGGTCATTGTAGCGCTCAATCAGATGGACAGGGCGGAAATGCTGGGTTTATGTCCAGATGTCCGGACGCTCGAAGAGGCACTGGGGGTTAGGGTGGTCCCAGTATCGGCCTCGGTCGGAAGGGGCATTGAGCGACTTAGGGCATGTATGGTCTCGGTTTTACGGAGGGGGACCGAGGGTGAAGGCCCAAAGGGTGTGTCTTCCCGTATTTCGGCGGCCGAGCGCATCGCTACGGAGGCACTTCGGACTTCCGCCCCCGCTTCAGCGCGGTCTTCCCATTCCACCTCTGCCAGGTCGGGGAAGGCCTTCGAGGTGGTCCTTGATGATCCTTACGTGGGTATTGCGGCCTCTTTGGCCATTATATACTTGAGTTTCGTCGCGATTGTGGGCCTGACGCGAATGGGGGAGATGCTGCTCGGGGTGCCGTTACTCTGGGTCGCGGAGTACTTCACGACCATACTCTTCGAGCTTGGGCCTTTGCGACATTTGGTCGGAACGTCTTGGGCGGAGGCGCTCAGGGCGGGGGTCAGGGAAGGAATGCTTCTGCCGGTTTCGGTGGTAATGCCGGCTATGATCGGAGTATACGTGGTCTTGGCGGTGCTTGAAGACTCGGGACTTTTGGCAAGGCTCACGGTGAGCGGAGAACGCTTAATGAACCTAATCGACTTGCCCGGCGAAGCGGCGGTCCCGCTGATACTCGCTTTCGGATGCAGGGCCCCTGCCGTCCTCGCGTCGAGAACCGTTCCGGGGAGCCGGTTCCGGCAAAAGACCATGACCTTCATTTGTTTGGGGATTCCATGCGGGGCGAGCGTGGCCATGACCTCTGCCATGATAGCCCAGTTCGATGCCGATCCGGTTGTGGTTTGGGGTAGTGTGGGGCTGGGGTTTGTCTTTCTGGCTTTCATGTTGCGCGTTTGGCCGGGGTTTGTGGACCCCTATTTGCGCCCGCATTATAGACCCTCCGCAAGTCCGGTACCCGTGCTTGCCACGGAAATACCCCCGTTGAGAATGCCGGCACCTGCCAATGTATCACTGAAAACCTGGGTGCGCATGAGTTCGTTTTTTGAACACGTTCTACCCATGCTGTTTATAGTAGGCTTCGGAGCACGGGCGCTACTGGAAGTGGGCATATGGAAGCCCTTGGCGCCATTAGGTGGCTGCACATCCGCTCTCTTCGGCGTACAAGCCGCGACGTTGACCGGTGTAATGTTCACGGCGGTTCAGAAGTACCTGGCTCCAGCCATTCTTCTTACACTTCCTCTGGGACCCAGAGAAGCTGCCATTGCCGCTGTGATGTCAGCGGTGTCCGTTCCGTGCCTTCCCGTTTCAATAATTGTCTCTAAAGAGTCGGGAATACGGTATCTCGTAAAGGTGTGGCTTATCGGTGCGATGTTATCACTAGGAGCGGGTCTGGTTCTCAACATCGTGCTTCCGCGTTGAGGCCGCACCGTTTTTCGACCTGGCACGTCCCATGACGTAACTGTTACATTCGCTTTTTCATCATCGGCGGTCGGGACTTACCGGGTTTTGGTATAATTAAGTCAACCTAGGTATTCGCGGAGGTCTGGGGTTGGAGGTCATAGAAGGAACTGTCGAACGGGTCACCTTCAGGAACGAGGAAAACCTGTACACGGTAGCCAGGTTTCTCCCCGGCGGATGTCACCGTGCGATTACGGTCGTCGGTACGTTACCCCGTATTAGCGTTGGGGAAAGTCTCAAACTCGAAGGGGTATGGACGAGACACCCGATTTACGGTGAGCAGTTCAAAGTGGAGCGCTCGTACGTAAGTCCTCCCACCTCACCCCACGGGCTGGAAAGATATCTTTCGTCGGGAATCATAAAAGGCGTGGGTCCCGCTACCGCCGCCCGCCTCGTCAAAGAGTTCGGAGTCTCCGTCCTCGATGTGATAGAAAATGAACCCGATAAGCTCACCTGTGTACCCGGCATCGGGCAGGAGAAAGCCGCCCGTATCCACAAGGCCCTAAAGGATCTCAAGAACATAAACCGTATCATGGCGTTCCTCCAAGGGTACGACTTGGGAATCGGCCTGGCATCCCGGATATACCGTCATTATGGCGACGCCACAGTCGAAGTGATTCGGGAAAACCCCTATCGACTTGCCGAAGAGGTGTATGGTTTCGGGTTCAAGCTGGCGGATAGGCTGGCATTGAAGATGGGAATCGAACCTACTTCGCCGAAACGGGTCAGGGCGGCGGTGATCTTCGCCCTGAAGCAACTGGCGGAACAGGGCCATACCTACGCCCCCGACCCCCTGCTTTACGAAAAGGTCCGCGCCATGGTTTTAGACCTTGACCCCACCGACTTTAAAGCCGCCCTTTCCGATCTCGAAGAGGACAAAAAAATCGCACGAGAGAGCATTCCGGAAGCGGCTGAGCGCTTTGACGATGAGTGGACTGATGTGAGGTGTTCTGCCCTTTCTTTCCTCCATCGAAGCGAGTCAGACGTGGCCGACCGAATACGCGACCTTGTCCTTGCTAGTCAGCGGTTATTCAGGTTCGATGTGGACGACGAAATAAAGGCAGCCGAAGAGGCTACGGGCATCTCCCTTTCAGAGGAGCAAAGAGGTGCACTGAGAACGGCGCTGCAAAACCGAGTTTCCATCATTACCGGCGGGCCGGGAACCGGGAAAACCACGCTCATCCGATGCTTGGTCCGAATACTGCAGGAGCGCGGCATTTCCTTTGAATTGACCTCTCCCACCGGGAGGGCTGCTAAAAGGCTTGAGCAAGTTACGGGATGTGAAGCCAAGACCATACACCGGCTCCTCGAGTACAAGTTCGAGGCGAACGGTGGCTGGACATTTGCCAGAAACCGGTCAAGACGCCTCGAGGCTAAGGTGGTCATCGTCGATGAGGCGAGCATGATAGATATTCAATTGGCGCGTGCCCTGGTCGAGGCTTTACCGCGAAACGGTTCGCTTTTGCTCGTGGGAGACAAAGACCAGCTGCCTCCGGTGGGGCCGGGCGACTTCTTCGGCGACTTGATCGAGTCCGGAGTGGTCCCGATCTTTAGCCTCAACCAAATACACCGTCAGGCCAAGGAAAGTATGATCGTGGTGAATGCGCACAAGATTAACTCCGGGGAGTTCCCCATCCTGAGGCAAGTGTGGGCGAAGGGTTCTGAACCGACCGAAGAGGTTTCGCCAGGTGATTTCTGGTTCATCGGAGAGGATGACCCCGACAGGGTTCGCGATCTCGTCGTGGAGATGGTAGCGGTTCGGCTGCCGAAGATGGGTTTTGATCCGTTCTCGGATATACAAGTAATAGCCCCCATGAAGAAGGGTAAAGCGGGGGTGGAGGAACTCAACGAGGCTTTGAAGGAGGTGCTCAATCCTTCTAGCCCCGGGAAACGTGAGATCAAGACCCAGGGCGTTATGCTCCGCGAAGGCGACAAGGTAATGCAGATCGTGAACGACTACAATAAGGAAGTGTACAACGGAGACTGGGGAAGGGTGGTGGCCGTCGATCTGGAAGAAGGCGAAGTCCTTGTGGACTTCGACGGTGCCAATTGCGGTAAAGTCCGCTACGATTTAAGTGAACTAGACGAGTTGACCTTGGCCTATGCCACATCCGTTCACAAGAGTCAGGGGAGCGAATACCCCGTTGTCGTGATGCCTGTTGTGACGCAACACTTCGTCATGTTACGTCGTAATCTACTTTATACGGCAATTACTCGTGCCAAAAGACTCATGATCTTGATCGGTTCCAAAAGGGCCGTGGCCATCGCCGTGAACCAAGGAAAGGGTGACCGGCGACTGACGACTTTGGTAAAGAAGCTCAGGCGGGGCTTACTGGAGGGCGTGGAGGCGATTACATGAAACCTCGAATGCTGTCCGTGTTGGTCTTCATAACCATCATCCTCTTTTTAGCGGGAGACTTTTTAGCGGGAAACAGGGCTTTTGCACAACCGGCGAGCGGAAGGGAGGCGGGAGAGAAGCCCCATTGGGCTCAAGGCGCCTTCGATTTTTTCAAGGAAAAGGGACTTATCGAGAATACCTCTTTTGGGTCTTTCGACGAACCGGTCAAGTCCGAAGATTGGAATAAACTCGTATCCGGTCTGTTCGGAATCGCTCCTGGAGATGACGGTGTGAAATCAAGCCTCAGGTGGACCATATCCTCGTACACGGTTCCCGAAGGGAGAAAGCAGGTACTGCGGGGCGCAGGAGCGGCCGGGCTCGTTCAGGTACTCGACCTTTTCGGCGTCATCGACTTGTCTTCCACCAGTCTATCGTCGATACTTCAGGAAATCGGCTTGGGACATTTTTCTTCGTGGAAAGAGGCCTTTGAGGATTGGGAAAAAGTCGACGAAGCTGACAGATTGGGCGTGGCGGTGGCTGTCAAAGAAGGACTCCTATCTGGTTATCCAGGCGGGGTTTTAAGGGCCAAAGACCCACTTACGAACGGGGAAGCTCTAGCGATCGCACTCCGCGCTGTGGAACGGTATTCTCTTCTTGACAAAATCTTTGTGCCTCGTGTTCAGAGCGTAAACGTGGCGTCGCTTGAAGCAGATGGCCTCGTCATGTTGATGTACAGTGATAAGTCCATGTATAAGGTGGGGGAGACCGTAAGCATTGTAGCGGGCGTGAAGAACCAGCGGAATACCGACATTTGGTGTGTTGGAATCCCAGGAGGGCCGTGGATAGAGCTCTCTGCTAGAGGCCCAAAGGGCCGGGTCGACCTAGGTGCATCGTACAAACTGCCCTTCTATGACGTACTAGTGGAAAAAGGGCCCATCGCTCCGGGGTCATGGGTGGTATCGAGGGCTTTATACGTTCCACCGGATCCTGGGCGTTACGAGGTGAAGATGAGCTTCAGGCCGTCGCAGAAAGAACGCCGGCCTTCGAAAGCCGCCACCTTAGACCTTGACCTGACCTTTCACGTGGTCGAGCCGTCTCCTGCGTCTTTGAGTCGGTGGGTTCCGCGTTGAGCGCGGGTTCCAAGACCATCGAGAGGTGGTCCCGTTAAATTACGGTGGTCACCTCTTCAACCCGCCTGCGGGAACTGGGTTTAGGAGGTCGTGCTGGATACCCGATGGGTATCATGGCGACCGGTCTGAGTTTCGGCGGAGTCACACCGATGGCTCGGGCCGCTGCCTCTTCATCGAAAGCTCCAACCCAGCAGGTTCCCAATCCGAAAGCGGTGGCGGCGAGTAACATATTCTCTACGGCCGCGGCGGTATCCTGAATGCAGTAAAGGTACCGCCCTCTGTCACCGTATCTTTGGGCGGATCTCTCGGGTTCGGCGCAGACCACTATGACATGAGACGCCTCCTCGAGGAAGTGCTGGCCGTAAGCGGCTGCCGCGAGGGCGGCCTTCACACGCGGATCTTTGACCACAAAAAATCGCCACGGCTGACAGTTACCCGCGCTGGGTGCCCTGATTCCGCATTCGATTATGCGTGAAATAGTCTCGTCGGGGACTTCCTTGGTTTCGTACGCCCGCATACTCGTTCTCTCGCGAATGGCATCGATGACATCCTTGGTCATTACGCATCTCCTCTCCTTCGTTGTCGAACGCCTGCCAAACTTGCTGTGTTCCTGCAACCTGGCCTAAACCTATGGTTTCTGTCCGTGTATCACCATTCCTCTTCAAGGGCCAGTCTGGCCAGGGGAAAGGGTTCCAATACCCTCTCGAGAATGCCATTTAAATATGCTATGGCCACCCCGTAGTTGACAATCGGCACTCCTGCGCGCTCGGCCTGCATTATGCGGTAGAGCATTTCCCTCCGGTTATTCATGCACCCTCCGCAGTGAACGATGAGCTTATACTCATGGAGGTTTTCGGGGAAGTCGAGGCCTGCTTTTACGTCTATCTGCAGTTCTCCTCCTACTCGTTGCCTGAGCCATCTGGGGATCTTGACGCGACCTATATCGTCGGCCACCGGATGGTGTGTACAAGCCTCCGCTATCAGCACTTTATCTCCCGGTTCGAGCCGGTCTATGGCCTTGGCTCCGCGCACGAGGGAAGGAAGGTCGCCTTTGTACCGTGCGAACAGGATGGAAAATGACGTGAGCCATACGTCCCGAGGGGTGTCGGCGCTTACCTTGGCGAAAACCTGGGAGTCAGTGACCACTATCCGGGGCTTTTGGGATAAGAGTCCAAGCATATGCCTGAGTTCGCGTTCCTTGACTATGACTCCGCAGGCATCATGGTCCAGAATGTCGCGGAGAGTCTGCACTTGAGGGAGGATGAGACGCCCCTTCGGAGCGGCAAGGTCTATGGGCACGACGAGTACCGCCACGTCGCCGGGGTTCAAGAGGTCGCCTATGATGGTGGGGGCCGACCAGTCTTGCGGCGCTGACCTGACGATCTCCATTTTGAGGGTGTCGACCCCGGACCGGTTGAGGGCGCTAACCGGAATGAACGGTATACCGAGTTCTGCTGACAGCCTGGAGGTGAGGGCCGAGACTTGGGTTTCGTCATCGAGGAGGTCCACCTTGTTGAGTACGCCGAGGACGGGGACTTTTTGTGCTCGCATGTCTTCGACGACACGCTTTTCGTAGTCGGCAATACCGAGCGTCGCGTCGACCACGAGCAGACAGAGGTCGGTTCGCCTCATCACGTCAAGACTTCGCTTGACACGAAGCTCTCCCAATGCTCCTACGTCATCGAGTCCTGCGGTGTCGATGATGACCACTGGCCCCAGCGGCAGTATTTCCATGGACTTATAGACTGGATCCGTTGTGGTTCCGGGGACGTCGGATACGAGTGCCACACTCTGGTTGGTCAAGGCGTTGATGAGACTTGACTTCCCTGCGTTGCGACGTCCGAATATGGCGATGTGAAGACGCTCACCGCGGGGGGTTGCGTCAGTCATCGGGGGCTCACCTTCTTTGGCACAGCAATTCTTTTTGCCGCTACGTTTCACGTTTTGTGCGGGATTTGATCAAGCGGGAACCGGGGATACCGGGCCGCGTGAGTTCTTCGGTACTGAATATGGCGTTAGCTTCGTCAGGGCTTAAGAGGCCGCTTTCGACCACCACTTCGGATAGAGGACGCCTCTCGGAACGCGCTTTCAGCAGGAGTTCGCAGGCCTTCGAGTACCCGATATGAGGTACGAGTGCCGTGGCGAGCCCTTCACTTGTGGAGACTAGATCTTTACAGCGTTCTGCGTTGGCCGCGATTCCTTTGACGCACTTTTGCCTGAACCTTTCTAAGCCATTTGTAAGGAGGGTCATGCCGCTTAAGAGGTGATGCGCGACGAGTGGCAAGAAGGCGTTCAGTTCGAGTTGGCCCGCGTGCGCCGCAAGGGTGATGGCGAGATCACCGGCCATGATCTCATAGGATACCTGGGTTAACATCTCCGTCATGACGGGGTTAACCTTGCCCGGCATAATGGACGAACCCGCCTGAACCGCCGGCAAAGATATCTCGGCAAGCCCGGCCTCGGGTCCGGAACCGAGAAGCCTCATATCGGCGGCCATCTTCGCGAGCGACGTAGCGCACGCCTTGAGGAGCCCGGACACTTCCACGAATACGTCGGCGTTCTGAGTGGGATCGACGGTGTTTTCGGCACGGGCCAGACCGAGACCGGTCAACTGGCGTAGCTTCTCGATTACGGTGAAGATGTAACGCCGATCGGCTCCCATACCGGTACCCACGGCCGTTCCGCCGAGGTTGACCTGCCGTAACCGCTCTTCCATCTTATAGAGGCGCCACCGGTCGCGAGCCATGGCTTCCGCCCAGGCCGAGAACTCCTGACCGAGGGTTATAGGAGTCGCGTCCTGAAGCTGGGTACGGCCTACCTTCAAGACGCCCGCGAACTCTGCCTCCTTGGCTTGGAGCGCGCATTGAAGAGCGGCCACGGACTCGGTCAAGGGTCGGAGGAGGCGGATGGCCGCGACTCGGAGGGCTGTGGGATAGACGTCATTTGTAGACTGGGAGAGATTCACGTGCTTGAGAGGATCGACGACGGTGTAGTCGCCCTTCTTCCCGCCGAGAAGCTCTATGGCCCGGTTTGCGAGGACTTCGTTCATGTTCATGTTGGTGGAGGTCCCCGCACCACCTTGGAAGGCGTCTACGATGAACTGGTCGGCGAAGGCGCCTTCCGCTACCTCAGCCGCCGCGGTGGCGATGGCATTGCCGATGACCGGGTCGAGGAGGCCCGCCTCCACGTTGGCGAGCGCGGCTGCCTGCTTCACAAGGGCGAGCGAGCGTATGAGCTCGGGATGAACTCTTTGACCCGACACCGAGAAGTTCTCAGCAGCGCGCACTGTGTGTATGCCATAATAAGCGTGGGCGGGGACGGGCACCTCACCGAGGAAATCCTTTTCTATTCGGAACTCATCGGCTGTGGAAGCCACAATCAGTCGATCCTTTCCTGTGTCGTTTCATTTTTCTTGGGCGGGAGAGCATCTTTCCGCGAAAAAAGGGTGGTGCTTTCCTTTGGCTCCCTCGTATATGGTACTTTTCGCGGAAGATGGGGTCAAGGTGCG
Source organism: Clostridia bacterium (assembly GCA_012842575.1). GTDB lineage: Bacteria > Bacillota > Sulfobacillia > DUSP01 > DUSP01 > DUSP01. The sequence continues at coordinate 1,469 of DUSP01000190.1, read as the reverse complement.
GAACAACGCCCTTAATAAGACGTCGTTTATTACCGGGAAGCGATCTCTACTTTATAAGAGTTGATAAGACTTGATTTATAAGACTTTATAAGGAGTCTGGTTTTCATGGTGCCCAATCTGGCGGGTAGCAGGCGTGCGACGTTCTGCTGCCATGCTTTTACCGCCGGCAGAGCGTAGTATCCGCTGGAGTACTTCGGGTGCCAAACCTTCAAGGGAGGTGACCGGTAGTGTTAAAGTTAAACGTCAGCGGCGTACGTTCCATTTATCTTTACGCCGTGAGCTTCGCCACTCTCCTGATCCTCATATTCTCGGCGGCGTCTGCCGCTGAAGAGTTGATGTCTCTCTTTTACCCCGAAGCGGTTTACTCTCCTGGGCCGCTTGAAATCAAGATGCGCTGGAAGGAACAGATAGAGGCAGGAAAAGACCAGGATTTAACCGAAGAGATGATTGACCAGCAGATTGAACATGAACGCTCGCAGGCGCAACGGAATGCACAGAACCAGCACGCGAGACGGCTTGCTAAAAATGGGGCGCTTTTCATCGTATCCCTTCCGGTCTACATTTCTCATTGGCGCAAGGCGCAGGAAGAATCGAGGAACGGTGGCTCGAAGCAGGAATAGACGGAAATAGATACGGAGGGATTTCTCTTCCTTAATCTCTTGTTTCAGAGGAAGAACACAGTCAAAAGCGGTTGCGAGACTCTGTGCTTCTACCCTGCTATAGCCAGAGACGAAAAAGCCGAAGTGCGCTTCGCCTTCGGCGTTTCTGTACATATGGTGTCGGGAGCGGGACTTGAACCCGCACGGCTGTTGCCATACGCCCCTCAAACGTACGCGTCTGCCTGTTCCGCCATCCCGACACTGTTCACTTGAGATGGACCAAATGGACCACAGTAAAGCGCGGCCGGTAAGCCGACAATCGATGCGTCGATACCAAAAACCTGGCAATCGAGCTGGTTCCTCGGTCCACGACGTTGGTGCCGAAGGTGGGATTTGAACCCACACAGGCGTTTCGCCTACGGCGCCCTGAACACCGCGTGTCTGCCAGTTCCACCACTTCGGCACCTGCGAGCGACTATATATTAGCATATGCGATAACTGTATACAAGAGTGATGTGGCGCCCGGCATGGGCAATAGCTCAGCTTCAGGCGGTGCTTTCTGCCGGATGAGAGTCTGCGGCGCGTTTCAGTGCTTTATCGCTTTGGCGGATGCGACCTGGTTAGTTCAAGGAGAAAAAGCAGAAGATATGAATGCCACCTGCCATAAAAACGGGGGGTGAGGCTTCATGGCCAAAATCATGTCTGAGGAGCTCAAACATAAGCTCGCAGAACGACTAGGGGTTATCGACATCGTCCGCAGCGAAGGCTGGGGCGGCGTGCCTTCTCGGCATTGCGGTAACCTTGTCCGGTTGGCCATCGAAGAAGCCGAACGCAACCTTGCTCTGAGGACAGGTGGCGGCGGGGCTCGAT
>DUSP01000112.1 GCA_012842575.1 Clostridia bacterium | reverse complement strand
GTTTCTACCGTAAAGGACGACCTTCCTCGGAGACGTGCGGATAGCATCCTCTACGAGATAAGGCGGGAACCTCACAGTACAGGAATCTCTTTCGACGATGGCCCCTCCGCCATCGAAGATCTCGATGGCTTGTTCGTCATGTACCTTTACCCCGGTTCTCTGAAGGACCTCCAACGTAGCCAAATGAATGGCATAAAGTTCGTCCTCGCTGAACATGTTCAGACCGAGTCCAGATACGACATCGATTGCTGCTTTGATGCCCCTAAACGTGGTCGTCATATGCCATCCCTCCTTTCTTTTACGAGGCGTTTGCTACCAATCTTGTCGCCACATCTCTTAAATACCAAATGTACTAAATTCGTCTTAGATTATCGTGGCAGTTTCCTGGGAGCGTAGGTAAGCGCTCAGCATCGTCGCTCGTCACAGGTTCAGCGAGCGGGGATCAGACATAATGGCTACGCAAAAAACGTGCCACCAACAATAAACGATTCACAACTGAATGAGATATGACGATCACAGCGAAGAATGAGCCTTACGTTTACGAGAAGCGAGCACGGAGGATTGAGAGATAGGTGAACCTACGATAAACCACTCACGTGTAATACGTGGGCCTCGTCTGTATTTCGAACTAGCTTGCCCTTTAGTATCGAAGGTATCAACTAGCTATTACCCGTATTAACCTAAATCTCTTGGATAATGCAAGAAAATACCGGAAGATGTAGAATTTTCTATGTAAGACCATCTACATATAACAGATTCCTCGCAGAGAGGGTGATCTAGTGATGTCGGAACGCACCGTTATCAGCCGCCCGTTTCACGGATCACCGATATGCCCTAGCTGTCTTAGGCTCGAGCAACGCCTCAGAGAGCTCGAAGAAGTTATAGAAAATTGCTACGATGAGGTCTTTGTTACCGATGGTTCCGGTATATGTGTACTCGCCAATAAAGCCGCACATAAAGTATGCGACGTACCCGAAAATGGGCTTGTCGGTAGGTACGTGGGGGACCTGGAGAGAGAAGGCGTGTTTCGCCCCAGTGCCAGCCTCGCAGCACTCAGAGAAAAGCGCCCGGTCGCATTAATACAGACACTCAAATCGGGAAAAGAGATACTCGCAACGGCCACTCCCCTCTTTGACGAAAACGGCGAAATCTTCCGCGTCATCTGTACCAGTAAAGACCTGGCTGAACTCCAATTCCTCTTTCACAAATTAGAGGAGAACGCGCTCCTACAGTTACGCCGTTACCAGGACGAATTGGCGGAACTCAGGAAAGAAAAACTCCAAGGTCTCGAAATGGTGGCCTCAAGTCCACAGATGAAGAACGTTTTTTATCTCGCGGTGAAGGCGTCAGAGGTCGACTGTAACACACTCATTACCGGAGAGTCCGGAGTCGGAAAAGAAGTTGTGGCCAAAAACATCCATAAAATGAGCAAACGAGCCTCAGGCCCGTTCGTCAAGGTCAATTGTGCCGCGATACCCGAAACTCTCCTCGAATCCGAGCTATTTGGCTATGCGAAGGGTTCATTTACGGGCGCTTTGAAAGATGGAAAGCCCGGCAGGCTCGAAATGGCGGATGGAGGCACGCTGTTCCTAGATGAAATCGGCGATATGCCGCTCCACCTGCAAGTCAAGCTCCTAGACTTCATCCAGGACAAGGAATTCGTGAGAATCGGTTCTTCCTCTCCTCATTCCGTCGATACAAGGATAATCGCCGCCACGAACAAAGACCTCGAATCCCTCATAAAGGAAGGGAGATTTCGAGAGGACTTATACTTCAGGCTAAACGTCCTGCCGATACACATCCCACCGCTGCGCGAACGGAAGGAAGACATACTTCCTCTGGCACAGTACTTCTTGAAAAAGGCGTGTTCAAAATACAAGGTTGAAAAGCGCCTATCTCCTGAGGTCTTAAAGATGCTCCTGGATTATTCATGGCCGGGCAACGTCAGAGAACTGGAAAACGCTGTGGAGCAATTAATAATAATCGGGGAAGGGCCTGTCGTAAAACCCGAACACGTGCCGCGGCCTATCCGGGCCGCCACAGAAAACCAGCATTCTAAGGTACTCGTCTTCGACCTTCTTCCCCTTAAGGAGGCTGTCCGAGAACTTGAGACCAAGCTTGTCGCAATGGCCCTTGAGCGCTACGGTAACACATACAAGGCAGCCGAGGTACTTGGCGTAAACCAGTCCACCGTTTCGAGGAAGGCCAGAAGACTTGGTCAAAAGCGTTCCAGGAAAAAACCCGACAATACAAACGACTGTCCAAAAGGCACGTCCCGCTGACCAAGAAACCATACCCGTTATAATTCTTAATCGGCAGCAGATCTATGTTGGAATTTGCTCTATCTCTTTATCTCTTTTTGTCATTTGCACTATAGGCCCTTTGGCGACGGGTGGGCTCATCGGCAGTTCACTCATACGTAGTAGAGAATATTCAAAACCACACCGTCTTTGAGACGCTGTTGTTTGACCAGTATCCAACCACCCAAACGACTCATGTCCCGTCCGGTGCTATGCTTTCCGCCCGCCGCTAATCAAGCGATTGAATCTGTCCACGCAGTTGATCTGTATGTCGAGGAGTTCAGAAATGCGGATTTTGGCTTCAATTCCCTTGGCTTTACCGCCAAACGCTCGAATCTTTCCGATGTCAAGATCGTCTCTCACCTCGTCCATAACGGTCTCGTCGCTCAAGTCGGTCACCGACACGCGCAACTTGGAAGCCACATATTCTTTAGCCTCTTTTAGTCTCATGCCGCGCGATATCTGCGTTCGCGCCACCAGATCTCCGGCTGTGCGTACACCGCCCATACCCGCGGCCAGCGCGTGGGTAATAGCCATCCCCATGGGGTCTCCCACGCCAACCTACAGCCCGTCAAGGCGAGTCAACTCAGCCATGGCCTTTGAGACCCTCGATACGGCGTCAATGGGTGGGATCTCCCTCAACGGTATTCCTCCCACCCCCATGCCAACGTTGGCGTGAACTGGGATATTCGCACTTTCGGCGCACGCCTTGATGAACGTCACGGCACGTGCTAGGTTCCATGGAAACGACATGCTACTGTTGGTGTTCACCACGGCGCCGAAGATATCTACCCCGGCCTTTTCCGCGATCTTGACCTGCTGGTGAGGGTAAAGTCCTGCGAGCCTTTCACCGTCGAAGCGAAGTTCTCCATGAAACCCTAAAACGAATTCTCCAGCCATTCCCAGTTCAACACGGATGCCTGGGAACCGCTTCTTTAGAACCCGAGTGGCGTTCAGTGCGGCCAGGAAGTCGGCGTCGCCGGCCGCACCAACGGTATCAAGGTTGATACCGTCAGCTCCTGCCTCATACATCCTTCCCGACACGTATACAATGTCTTTCACCGCCATCTCTACCGCTTCTTCCTGGGCGGCGCGAGCCTCTGGGATCTTGCCCATTGGCAATAGTTCAGACGGGTTTGGCAAGGGGCCGTCGGGCTTCGTGTAAAGGCCCAAGTTGGGCATGGCTCCATAGAAAAGCGGCAGAACCGTTACCAGAAGGGCCTGTTCCATCTCATGTTCTTCTTCGGCCACTATGGGCTTAACTTGTTTAAAACTGTAATCCACGTGGGCCAACTCCATAGTGTCGGAACCAAAAGCCCTTTCGTAGAGCTGAATGGTTTGCATCCTTCCAACCGGGATCCCCAGGCGCATGATCTTGAGCGTACCCGCATCGAAAGTGAGCACCACCTCTTTTCCCCGCTCGACGCTGACGAATTTTTGTGGCATGGCACAGATATCAACCAGGTGCTCTATTTCGTCTTGGGAGAGGGGTGATATTTTACCTCTTTTGGATGCGTCGATAGTTCCTTGCTCGACCTCTTTGCAAAGCTCCGAGTCGGTCAGCTCGATAAGGGAACCGTCCCCCATCCTGGTAGTTATAGTGGGCACTTGAGTCTCCCCTCTCTTCTTGGCGTGCTCCTTTGGCGTAGTAATTCTTCCACGCAATACTGTCAGGGCTGTAGCGCCGCGTTCCGACCTTCCTTCTATGAGTTGCCACAGGCTTGAATCCTTTAGGCATCGTAGCTCCTGGAACGCCTGTCGGTAAAGCCAAGCAAGAACCGTACCCGAGCATGCGCGATGCATCAACAGAACATAGCCGTACTGAGCAAAACTTCATATAACCCTCTTCAATGTAACCTTCTTCAATGCCAAAGTGCACTAATAAGATGCCGAGCTGCATTAGGCGACCGACAAGATTTCAGGATCTGATTTATCGAGCAGACAAAGGACCTGGTACAAGTCTTGTTTAAAAGCCCACTGAGCGGTTGACATTATGGCATAATACGTGCATGACAACTGCCGCGATCGACCTTCTTACTACACCGGGCCGACCCCGCGTTATCGAATATTGCAGCTTAACCGATTTGCTCGATGGCACTACGTCCTTCAACGCTGCATCCTTGCCGTACTCGTCATCGCTTGCTCACGAACGGGACTCTAGGGCGAAAAGGGATTGCAGAGGTCAGCCCCTGTGAGAATGTTTCTTTATTCCTTCATTCATTGCATCAGTCGAACCCGGACTCTCGCTTCAGTTGAACCCTGGAGACAAAGTAATGGGACGAAGGCGAATATGTCTTGGGAGGAAGGGGTGAAAAGCAAAAGACGTAGAGTAAAACGGGCACACCGAGGCCTAAAGCCAAGAAGGTGAGACAGGGCGGTAAGTTAAAGGGCAAGGCCGAGCCTGTGGCCGATGTCGGTAAGCCGTAAGAGTCACCGAGGACTGCAAGAGACGGAATGCGAAGGTGAAGGGGTCCCAAAGAGAAGCAAAAATGGAGGGGGAGTTCCGTGAAAAGAATAAGCGTCATCGCGGTTTTGCTGCTCATTTTCCTGGTGCAGTGTGCGCTGTGTTCGGGATGTGCTCCTTCGGAAAAGAAGGAGGCCGAGAAGAAAGAGGAGAAGCCCGCCGCGGAAAAAGTCGAGGAGGTAAGGGTCGGAATACTGCTTCCATTCACCGGCGCCGTCGCCATCATCGGAGAACACAACTGGAAAGGCCACGAGTTGGCAGCGAAAGAGATCAACGAGGCTGGCGGCATAAAGAGCCTGGGTGGCGCCAAATTAAAGCTGATAAAGGCTGATAGCTGTAGCGACCCCAAGGTCGGTATGACCGAATGCGAAAAGCTAATCGTCGAAAACAAAGTGGTTACCATAATGGGCGCTTACCAAAGTGCAGTGACGTACCCAACCACAGCCGTCGCCGAGAAATATAAAATCCCCTACATAGTCCCCGTGGCCGTGAAGGACGACATAACGGACCGCGGCTTCAAGTACACCTTCAGACTGGCGGCAAAGGCATCTTGGTGGGCACGGGACCAACTGAAATTCATGATGTGGTTAGCCGAACAATCCGGGGTTCAACCCGAAACAATTGCCTTCGTCTACGAAAACACGGACTGGGGCAAATCCACTAGAGACGGTTGGTTGAAATGGATGAAGGACCTCGGTCTCGATCAGAAACTCAAGATCGTCCTCGATGAACCCTACCCTGCGGATGCACCGGACATGACGCCCGTAATACTCAAACTCAAAGAGGCCAAACCCGACATTGTCTTCCTCGTCTCCTATACGGGTGACGCGATTAAGCTGAGCAACACCATGGCAGAGATGAAGTTCGACTGTATGGCACTCATCGGAAACGGAGCAGGCCATATGGATCCCGTTTTCGTAGAAAGCTGCGGTAAAAACGCTGATTACACTTTCTCGGTAGCGGAATTTGCCCCGGATTCCGACGACCCGCTGGTCCTTAAGGTACGGGCCGCCTTCGAGAAAGAATACGGATACCCCATGCCGGAACCCTCCGTAAACGGCTATGCCTGTACCTATATCCTCGCCGATGCGTTGGAGAGGTGCGGTTCTACAGACCCGGAGAAGATCAGGAACGCTTTGGCCGAGACGCATATCACAGAAGGCCCGGCCACGGTAGTTCCTTTTGACATCATCGAATTCGGGCCGGATGGTCAGAGTATTCATTCCTCACTTGTCGGAGTTCAGGTTCAAAACGGACAATTCAAAACAGTGTGGCCGCCCGGCGTCGCCCCCGCGGGTAATAAACCGATCTTCCCTATACCGAAGTGGGAGGAACGTTAATAACGTCGGCCCGGTCGGAAAGACGGGCAGGCTCGCGCCTTTTGCGCATCTTTTATGATACGGTCGTCCACCGCGGTTTGTGCTGGTTCACCCTCGGTCCGTCCGTTATGGATAGGGCGACCCGAACCAAGACTGACCGGGTAGGTCCTGCCCGTCTTTCGACCCCTTTGGCCTCTCAAGCTCAGGTGACCTGCGGCTCTGCGTGAGCACGCGCATGCTTTCCGACCCCTTCGGCCATTTCAAAAGGTGGTGATCGCGTGTCCGTCGCGATGAAAGAAAGTATATTCAACGGCCTTCTAATGGGCGGCGTTTACGGCTTTATGGCCCTTGGGCTTACACTGATATTCGGTATCGTGAAAGTGATAAACTTCGCCCATGGCTCTTTCATTATGGTAGGGATGTTTACCGGCTACTGGTTTTGGGTTCTCACTCACATCGACCCGTACCTATCTCTTCTCATCATAGTGCCACTCCTCTTTCTCCTCGGTTATCAGGTTCAAAACGTCCTCATAAAACCCGTGCTGAAGTCGGAAGCCGAAGTCAGAGAACCCATAGGTATCCTGGTGCTGACAGCAGGTCTCTGGCTGTTTCTCGACAATCTCGCCCTGTTACTCTTCGGCCCCAACTTCCGGACGGCGGAGACTCCATATACCGGTCAAATGTTCAAAGCAGGAGACGTCCTCATCAGCGCCCCGAAGCTATATGCCTTCCTGATCTCACTTGCCACTACGGGCATTCTATATATCCTCCTGAAAAAAACCCTGCTAGGGAAAGCCATCCGCGCTACCGGCCAAAACAGGCAGGTGGCCAGTTTGATGGGTGTCGACATTTATAAGATTTACAACATCTCCTTCGGCTTGGGAGTCGCCCTGACCGGCGTGACCGGGGCCCTTTTAGTACCCTTCTATCCCGTATATCCCAACGTCGGGTTCGTATTCGACATCAGAGCGTTCATGATCGTCGTTTTGGGTGGGTTAGGCAGTATACCAGGCGCACTCTTGGGCGGACTCATTGTAGGTCTCATTGAATCGGTCGGAGCGCAGTTCATGGCGACGAGCTGGACGGCAGGGCTCATATTTGTGATTTTCCTCCTCGTCCTCTACTTGAGGCCGGAAGGCATGTTCGGGTTCAAAGAAGAGTGGTGACGAAAGACGGTGATAGCGAAAACCCGAGACCATAGCTCGGGAACGTTCCGCAATCTGATCACGACCCAAAAAGCCCAAAAAGGCGACGAAAGGGGGATAGCCGGCAACGTGAGGATAACCAGCCATAACGCCACACCGAAACTCAGCCTTTACTTGCCGGCGCTTTTTGTAATCGTGCTGGCATGCATCCCCGTTTTGACAAAAAACCCAGTGTTTTTGCAGATTATGATCCTCATCATGTGGTACGCCTACTTGACATGTAGCTGGAATATCGTGGGAGGATTCGCCGGACAACTCTCTTTTGCGCATCCGGCCTTCGCAGGCTTGGGAGCGTACGTTTCCACGCTACTGTTCATGTATTGTGGCCTGACGCCGTGGCTCGGCATGCTTGTGGGGGGCCTTTTTGCAGTTCTCATAGTCATCACCATCGGGTATCCATGCTTTAAGCTTCGCGGCGCGTACTTCGCCATAACGTCCATAGCCCTGGCCGAAGTATTGAGAATAGCTGTGGAAAACACCGATGAACTATTCGGAATTAAAATCGGCGGACCCATGGGGTTATTGGTCCCGCTCCGAGGCCACTCGCCCCTATACATGCAGTTTACCACCAAGGAGCATTACTACTACGTCATCCTGGCGATGATGCTCTTCGGCCTGTTCGTGACTCATCGGATTACGAAATCCAAAATGGGATATTATCTAGCAGCCATTCGAAACGACGTTGACGCAGCCCTGGCGCTCGGCGTGAACGTCACGAAATACAGGCTCCTCGCGGCCGCCATTAGCGCGTTCCTCGCCGCCCTGGGAGGAACCTTTTATGCCCAGTTCGTGCTATATATACACCCTTCGGGCATCATGGGTCAGTACCTGGCCTTCGAACTCGTCTTCATCGCCATAGTGGGAGGTCGCGGCACTTTCATCGGTCCGCTACTGGGAGCGTTCACCCTGGTCCCGCTATCGGAACTCAGTCGCATTTACCTCGGCGGAGGATACTCAGGGGTACATCTTTTGGTCTATGGTTTCCTGGTCATGCTAGTGATCTTGTTCATGCCACGAGGCCTTTCGGCTCCTGCCGAGAACATCTACCTCGCGCTGGAGCGGAGACTCCGCCCTGCATGGGCTCTGGAAAGAGGAGATACCGATGCCGCTGCTAAGCGTTAAAGGCCTGACAAAAAGGTTCGGAGGACTTTTGGCCGTCAATAGACTGGACTTGTCCATCGAGGCAGGTGAGATACTTGGTCTCATCGGGCCAAACGGTGCGGGCAAGACTACGGTTTTCAACGTCATAAACGGGTTTTACCCTGCGGATGAAGGCGAAATCGAATTCGAAGGAACAAGTATCAGCAGACTCAAACCTGATGCGATCTGCAAGAAAGGTATAGCAAGGGCGTTCCAGATAGTGAAACCCTTCGGAGATATGACTGTTCTAGACAACACAATAGTCGGAGCGCTCGCAAGAACCGGCGACCTAAAAAAGGCAGCCCGGGAAGCACTTGACGTGTTGGATTCCGTGGGCTTGTGGGACAAAAAGGACGTCCTCGCTAGGAGCCTGACAATTGCGGACAGAAAGCGATTAGAACTCGCAAGAGCCCTAGCTACTAAACCCAAGTTGCTTTTGCTGGACGAGGTCATGGCAGGTTTGAATCCTAAGGAAGTGGAAGAAACCGTGGCCTTGGTGAGAAAGATACGGGAAAGCGGCGTTACCATATTCCTCATAGAGCACGTTATGCAAGCCGTGATGAACCTCTCCGAGCGGATAGTGGTTTTACATCATGGAAGTAAGATCATGGAAGGTCGACCCCAAGAAGTCGCAAATGATGAAAGGGTAATTAAGGCCTACCTGGGGGAGGAATATACCTTTGCTCGAAGTTCTTAACCTCAGCGTGAAATATGGTGATCTCCAAGTTCTTTTCGATATCAACCTGAGCGTCCGGGACGGCGAGATAGTAAGTATCATCGGAGCTAACGGAGCTGGCAAGACGACCATCATCAAGACCATTTCAGGACTTGTTAAATCCGTATCGGGAGAAATACGGTTTCTTGGTAAGCGTTTAGATAAGCTTCCCCCTCATCTAGTAGCGGAAATGGGTGTCATGCAGGTTCCTGAAGGACGAGGCATATTCCCTTTACTTACCGTCCAGGAAAATCTCGAAATGGGAGCTTATGTGCCCTCCGCCAGGAAACAGATGCGTGAAAGCATGAAAAAAGTGTTTGAAATGTTCCCTCGTCTGGAGGAGAGGAAGAGTCAGCTGGCAAGAACCTTAAGTGGCGGTGAGCAACAGATGTTAGCCATAGGCCGTGCCTTGATGGGGAGGCCGAAGCTCTTGTTGGTCGATGAGCCGTCTTTGGGTCTGGCGCCGATTTTGGCAAGAGAAGTGTTTCAGACTATAAAAAGCTTAAATTCACAAGGAACCACCATCCTTCTCGTGGAACAGGATGTGAGACAGTCTCTCGCTCTTTGCCACAGAGGGTATGTATTGGAAAACGGTCGTATTGTACTGGAGGGAACGGGTAGCGCATTGCTCGGCGACGAACGCATAAAAAGGGCTTACCTCGGGTTGTAAGAGAACTCCTGCATCACATTCACCCTATTCATCCAGTCCCTATATCTTTTATGGGAAGCAACTTTCAGGCCAAGCTCCTGAAGGACGGTCTTTACAGCGGCTACCGTCCGCAATCCTTCGTCCACCCCAAGTGTGCTCTGGGATACCCCCATTAAACCCTTCCTGGGAGGGATTATGGAAGTTACAACGTTAGCGCCGGCCATGAGCCGCGATTCCAATCCAGGAAGGCCTTCTACGTCAAGGGAGCCGACCACCAGTTTATCGGGGAACACCAGCCGAAACACTGCAGTGATGATTAGCTCGCGGAGTCCCGCGACTCGTGGCCACGTACTCATAGGCGTTCCTGGCTGAGGAACAAACGTCATCACCCGTACCTGATGCGCCCCAAGAGCCTTCATGGCCTCGATGGAGTCGGCGACATCCTCGACAGTCTCCCCTACTCCCGCAAGGATCCCCTCTTCTATGAGAAACCCGATCTTCTTGGCAAATACCTTGCGCCCGAAGCGCAGGTCGTAATCCTGGTTTTGCCTCAGTTTACTGAAGAGCTCTCGGTTGTGGGTTTCCTGATAACACGCATACCAGTCAGCGCCCGCGTTTTTGAGGCGTATGAGGATATCGTCGCTCACAACTCCCGGGGAGACCATCAGGGGCAGACCCGTTGACGACTTCACCTTCGAAATGAGGTCTGGGAGGAGAGGGCCGTCACCGGGACGGAGGTAGAACATGTCTTCTCCCATCGTGAGGTCCACCAGGTGGACGCCGGATTCGGCGAGTTCGACGGCGGTACTCACCACTTCCTCATCCGGCTTGCGGTACCGTTTTACGACGTCGTTGGGAGAGCGGTAAAGGCAAAAGGCGCAACTATTCCTGCAATATGTGGAGAAGTAGACGAAGCCGTAGAGGAACACCTCGTCCCCGAAATATCTGGTCCTGAGGATCCTCGCCGTTTCAAAGAGGGCGCCGAGGTCCTCCTTATGCCGGATCGAAAGCAGGGAGCATATTTCCTCACGGCAGAGCGGTTCTTCGTCGAGGGCCTTATTCAGCACATTCCTCAGGGAGAACGCAACGGATTTCGTCGTCTGGACCTCCCTTTCGGCTTTTCGGCTCAAAGACGATAAGGCAAAGCACGTGACACGTCAGTTAACAAACTCTTGGAGACGAATTCGCTAGAGCCTAAGAGATGTTCCATCCAGGTAGGCGAGGCTTCGCCCAACCTTAGCGATATTGTCATATCCTTCTTTTACAACCAGCAATCTTTCAAGGCCAAACCCAATGCCGACCCATGGGTCGGTGATGGCCCACTGATCATCGAGAGGATTCGGCCCTATTACAGCCGATCCCACTTCATGCCCCCCTACGACGATATCTATGGTCTCGCCATAGACTTCCGATTCCTCACGGCAAAGTTCATGCCCGCTCATCCCCACTGCGGACATAACCGTATCAATAAGTTCTTTGAGCCTGCCCAGCGAATCATGATACTCCGCTTCCAGCTCGACTAGATTCAGCATTGTGAATTCGTTGAGGTGAGAGCGGCCCCGGGAATCCCTTCGAAAGCACGTACCGATCTCAAAAATACGTACGGGCGTTCCCCAAATCCTTTTAAGAGAGCGTAGCATCACGTATAGGTTAGGGGCCAGCATGGGCCTCAAACAATGTCTGTCGTCAACCCAATAGACCTGTTTCCTCAAAGGGTGGTCGTTGCCGACGGACATCTTCTCGAGGGATTCTGCGGTTATGATCATCGGAGTGACGACTTGGACAAACCCGGCGCTAACCAACGCTTTGGCAAGGTTATCTTCGAGTAAGCATAGACCGGGTCTGCGATGAACATCCCTCAGGAGAAACAAGCGCTCCTTTTCGCGTTTAACCAAGAACTTTTCCATTAATCGAAAGGCCTCGTCTCTCTCGCTGGGAGTAGAAAAGTCCCCATTCAGGATTTCGCAGCCGGCATTTAACTCTCTCAGGCGCCGTTTTTGGGTTAAGGTCCATTCCATGCCCATAACCCTTCACATCCGGTGATACCTAGTAATAAGCGCTATACGTAATCAATTCCATATCAATTCCAAAAAACATCTGACAAAAGGCCGCTTGGAATAGCCCACTAGTTTCTCTCTACCCCAAGCAGCCAAGCACAAAACAAACTGGACTGATTACCCTGCCAGGGCACTCTTTATCTTCAACAGCTCAAAGACCTTTCTAACCCCGTCGCTGGCGTCCTCAGCGTAGGCGTCGGCACCGATCTTTCTTGCCCATCGCTCCGTAACGGGAGCGCCTCCTACGATAGTTTTGTATTTTTCTCTGAGTCCTTCTCGACGTAAAGCTTCTTCCAAGTGCTTTTGTTTCTCCATGGTTGTCGTCAATAAAGCGCTGGTACCAATGATATCCGCCCCGACCTCTTCCGCCTTTTCTATGATTTTGACGGTCGGAACGTCTCGTCCCAAATCGAAGACTTCCAACCCATGGGCTTTGAACAGGGAGACTACGATTCCTTTCCCGATATCATGAATGTCACCTTCAACGGTAGCAATTACTATCTTTCCTCCAACTTGCTTCTTGTCGGCCGAGATTGTAGGGTTAAGAACGTTCAAAGCGGCCTTCATTGCCTCGGAGCAAAGCATTAGTTCCGGCAAAAACAACTCGCCACGATCAAAAAGATCCCCTACTTTCATTATCCCTGCAATAAAACCTTGATTAATCAATTCAAGCGGGTCCAGTTTCATCTCTAAACCTTTTCTTGCTATTTCTTCGGCCCTTTGGGAATTGCCTTCAACCACCGCTTTGGCAGCTTCATCGAGAAAAGCACTATCGATCATCAGGACTCCCCCAGTTTTTTGTATTACAAAAAGTGCTTTAATACCACATTCGTCCTCGATTTCACCCTCCTCAAGCACATCTATCTTACGCGAAGGACCGCGTCCTCCCCATTCACTCCCGCACATCACGCCCTTATTTCATCCAACGTCAAACTGTGATGGAACCGTCGCCTAATCCGGTTTTAATCAAATCCCCCCTAAGAACTTCCGGTTGCCTTATGAGCTAGCAATTTTCATGCCTTACCTTCATCGCCGCCCAATGAAGCTGGCTTCGCCTCATTCCTCAGGCTCATAATTGTCTCTTCAAGAATTTCGAATGCTTTTCGGAATTACTCATCAAAGTTAGAACAGGCTCTCTCTTGAGATCTTGCCTCTGTGTGCTAGGGCCACTTCGCTTTGAAAAAGATTTGACCCAGATATGACTTACTAATGCGTATATGTACTAATGCGTATATGACTTGAGCAGTTTTGCTTGACATACGAAAGCGCAACCTATCTTGACAGGAATAAATCATATTTGCATTACAGTCTTATGCCCACCATCACCTCTGGCATGGACTAACCTACTCCAGATATTTGTTGTCATGCGCTGGTAGCCTCCCCATAATCGGCCCACCTCGATCAAGTCCCGGGAAACGACAAAGCCGGCTGGAAAAGCCGGCTGACATTCGAAAACCTCGTTTCCGCATAAACGACTGGGCTTTCCAAGCCGAGAATATCATTGAGTCTTGACGTCAAAATTGACTCTCAACTTGGCCCTGCAATCAGACCTTTATTTTGCTCTTTACTCGATCAACACAATTGATCCTAATATCTAGCAACCTGGCTATGTTAAACTTCGCCCCAATACCCTTTGCAAAACCAGGTAGTGAATAGACGAGCCCGAGATCGAGGTCCCTTCTCACTTCGTTCATGGCCGCTTCATCTGTCAGGTCAGTCACAGCCACCTTGAGTTTATCGGCGACGTACCTTTTTGCCTCGTCGATTTTCATACCGCGGGACATCTGCATCCTGGCGACCAGATCTCCGGCCGTACGGATCCCGCTCATTCCCGCGGCCATGGCATGGGCAATGGCCATCCCGAATGGATCGCCGACGCCAACCTACAGCCCGTCAAGGCCTGCAACTTCGGCCAAGGCCTTGGACACCCTGCAAACCGCGTCGGGTGCCGGCACCTCGTACATGGGGACCCCGCCGACCCCCATACCGACGTTTGTGTGTACCGGAATACGGGCTTCTCTCACACAGGCTTTAGTGTAGGTAACTGCCCGGGCTATGTTCCAGGCAAGAGACTTCGAGCTGTTGGTGTTGATGGCGGGGCCGAAGATGGTTCCCCCAGCTTTTTCGACTAGTTTGACCTGCTCGTGAGGCCTAAGACCCGCGAGCCGAACGCCGTTATAGTAGAGCTCTCCGTGCATCCCGAGTACGCTTTCTCCAGCCATTCCGATGATCACGCACATGTCGGGGTATTTCTTCTTCAATGCTTCCGTCGCTTTCAACGTGGCGAGGAAGTCAGCGTCTCCCGCGGCACCCGCGGTGTCGAAGTCAATTCCGTCCGCTCCGGCTTCATAGAGCATTTCGCCAACGTACAACATGTCCTTTACGGCGAGTTCCATCGCTCGCTCCAGACACTCCCTAGCTTCCTGGATTCTCCCCAGCGGAAGTAATTCTGACGGATTTGGTATAGGGCCGTCTGGTTGTGTATAAAGACCTAGGTTCGGCATGGCGCCGTAAAACACCGGTAGCACCGTGGTGAGTAGAGTATCCTCCATTTCACGTTGCTCGGCATGCACTATCGGCTTTATTGACTTGTAGCTATAATCGATGTGTCCGAT
The DNA here is from genome assembly GCA_012842575.1 of Clostridia bacterium. Lineage (GTDB taxonomy): Bacteria > Bacillota > Sulfobacillia > DUSP01 > DUSP01 > DUSP01. The sequence continues at coordinate 6,670 of DUSP01000112.1, read as the reverse complement.
TTCCGCGGTGTCAGCACAGAGAATCCTCTCCCATATCTTCACCATTGTCGACCGCCCCACGGGTATCCCCGCGGAAGGTTCTTCGTTATACCCTATCGAAAGAATCCCTCCATCGGAGGTTAGGATCACTTCATTTCCTCTCTCGACGCTGACGAATTTCGAGGGGGCGGTCAGGATTTCGAAAAGACGTCGGAGGTCATCGTCTGAAAGCGGCGGAACTTTGCCTTTTAAGGAAGCGTCCTCGGTACCCTCTCTTAGGTCTCGTTTGATTTGATCCTCGGTGGTCTCCACCAAAGATCCATCGCCCATGCGGGTAACCATGAGATGGCCCATCTTCTGTCTCACTCTCCCTTTTCCATCTCGGTAAGGTCCGATCCCCAATGTTCGGCGAAGACCGTGGCCTCAAATTTCCTGATCTTCCACGCGGGTATCCTGCACTGAGCGCACTTCTCGAACACCCATTTATTCCTCAGCCATCGCGCCGCTCGACTGTTCCTCGAATTCCGGATGACCATGCGCTGGTCACAGTGGGTCACCAGCTCCGCGAAGGGGCCGCGCACCTTAAATGATTTCACCCCGTGAAGGATGCCGCGCCGCGAGGGCCAGAGCTTCACCTTCTGGATAAGGCGGAACAGCGGCACGTTCTTTCTGTAATACTGCTTTTTAGGTGCGTGTTCGTTTGACAACGCAGTTCCTCCGTCTTCAGGTTCTTCGTTCTGCGATGTTTTGGCCTTCGCCGCGGCCGCAAGCGGCCATAACCAACATGACGGAGACCCCGATTTGAAGAGGGTCGTGAATCAGCCTGTCTTTCAAGAGAGGTACGGCTTGGGAGCTCACGCCCAGGGGCACTCCCGGCGCAGCCACCGTCGTGTCAGGGCTTACGTCGCCCTTCTCGATCACGCCCGGCGCTCCAGATGCCTCCATTATGAGGCTATACCGGGAAAGCGCTCGCTTTAGGTCGGGTTCGAAGGTGATCCCGCATTCCGACGACAAAGCGCGGGCCTTGGCCTCGACGACGTCGTAAACGGCAGGCCTTGAACCGCGTTCCAGGAGCGTGCGGACGCACGCGCTTCCCACCCTGCCGGCCCCTATGACGAGGACCGCTTTTCCCAAAAGACCGCCCGCGAGCGCATCCAGTGCGCAAACGTAACCCTTTGCCGTGGCGTTTACGTTATCCACCAGGCGCCTCCTTCGGAGGTCGAAGGCCGCGAACAGGTCGTCGTCGGCCATGAAGACGACGTCCGCTCCGTTTTTCACGGCCTCAGCCAGCCCCCCGACGTCGCTTTTTTCGGTCACGAACGCCCGGCACCCCAAATGCACGATTATTTCCCTGACTGCCTCTGAGAACCCAGGGATGATTCCCCCGCCGGCGGTCACAGGAACCACGGCCGCCACGGTGGAGAGCAAGGCGCGGCGGGCCTTTGCCTTAGGGACTCCTGCGGCGTTGCAGGCGATGCCGAAAAGACCCAGGCCGGTCCCTCGTTTCAGGGCTTCATCGTAAGAAACCAGGTCAGCAGGAATGCCTTCGAGCATTCCGGTCGTGAGCCGTGTCAAACCCCACCACCCTCTCCCGAAAAGGGTCGTCCGGCGCAGGATCAAGACACAATGATAGGCCGCAGTAGGCCATCATCTCTTTTAGGGCTTCGTGTTCCTTGTCCCGGACGTCCTCCGGAGTGCCGGCTACGAAGATGAGCGTGGCTGCCCACGGGGTATCTTTGCTCCTGAAGTTGGTCAAGGCCTCGTCTGACCCGAAGAAGTCGTGAAGGTGCCTGAGCGGGCCCGCGTTTCCCATGATGTGCTCCCCGGTCACCTCGAGGATGCCGTCGTGGGCCCATACGTGTTCGTAGATAACTGCCTTTGTCGGTTTCACCTCGACCGGAGGTAGGGTCCCCTCCGCGAACACCCGGTACAACCACCTGAGAATGTTCTCGCCGCAAGACTTGAGAACGGCCGTAGGCGTTTGGCTCGGAAGCCGCGCGTCTATTTCGAGGACCTTGAGGAGACCTTCGTGGAGGATCACTTCTATGTCCATGACGCCCTTAAGGTCAAGGCGCCTTGAGACCTCGACCGTGATGCGTTCGAGTTCTCTTACGAGGTCCGGCGGAAGGTCGGAAGGGGCCACCACCCTTTTGCAGTCGTAAGAGCCGTCCATCTCAAGTTGAGTCACCTGGAGAGTCTGAAACCTCCCGTGAAGTCCCAAGACCTCGAGGGAGTAAGAGGGGCCCTCGAGGAACTCCTGGATCACCCAGTCTCCTATGCCGTTTCCCACCCTCTCTACGAAGGCCCTATACTCCTCCGGCGTGGAAAGCTTTGTAACCCCGTTGCTTCCGCTCGAGCACGAGGGCTTCGCTATGAGGGGGAGCGGTCCTGGGCCCGGCTTCGGAGCCGGGACGCAGCACTCGGCGAACAGGGAGTCGGACTTCTTCTTCGACGAGGAAACGGAGTAAGCCTCAGGGTCGTAGGCTATGGGGACGCCTTCGAGGGCGGCTGCCCGCTCGAGGCAGCGTAAGGCCTCCGCGTCCTCGAGAGCCGGAACGACGAGGTCCGTGCTGCGGATGGCCTTCCGTAGCGCGACGTCATCCACTGTAATGTCAAGGAGATGGAAAACGTCGCATAAGCCCATAGCGGGCGCTCGCGGGTTATGATCGACCAAGGCGACCTCCCATCCGGCCTCATGAGCCAGGTACGCGGCTTCCACGCCCTGAAGCTTACCCCCTGCAACGGCCACTTTCACGCGCGCGTAACCTCCCGAATACAAGGCTACCGGACAAAAACGAGCCTCCGAAAACGCGACTAGACGGCAGCCCTTCCTTCACGGGCACTCACCAACTGGGAAGCCTTCTCCACGGCCTCGATGGCGTTTTCCGCATAGGCGTCCGCGCCGATTTTGTCCGCCCATCTTTGCGTAACCGGAGCTCCGCCTACCATTGTCTTGAATCGTCCCTTAAGACCCATCTTGCTAAGTTCCTCTTCCAGCGTCTTCTGCGCGCTCATAGTGGTGGTCAGCAGGGCGCTCGTTCCAATGATATCGGCATTTACCTCCAACGCCTTTTCGATGAACACGTGCGTAGGTACATCCCTTCCGAGGTCGTATACCTCAAACCCGTTGGCCCGTAGGAGGGATACGACTATGCCCTTGCCGACGTCGTGGATGTCACCCTCAACTGTGCCGATCACAACAGTCCCCTTCTTTTGCTCGTGACCCTGGGGCAGTGCCGCCTTGAGAATCTCGATGCCGGACGTCATGGCCTGGGAGGACAACATGAGATCCGGAAGAAACACGTCGCCCCTTCCAAACAATTCTCCGACCTCGGCTATGCCCGCGCAAAAACCCTCCGTAATGACCTCGACGGGATCTAACCCTTCCGCCAATGCACGGGCGGCCACTTCCTTAGCCAAGGCTTCGTCGTGACGCAAGACCGCTTCGGCCGCTCGTTTCAAAATCTCTTCCTTTACCAAGGGTAGTCACCTCTCTCGGTATCTCTCGACAGGGGAAGCAATCACCCTGCACCACTTCTCGGTACGAGTAGACCACGGTTTCCCGATTTGCATGTTGTCAATTTGGCGGGAGGTCCGGGAGCTGCCCCCGGCTGCACAGATTTAGAGTCTGCGCGATCTTGCCGATCTACCCCCCGCGACGCAATGCGCCTAACCGGCCTCTTCAAGGCATAAAAGCATGCAGTCGGACGGGTTCCAGCGAACGATGACCTCCTCGTTTATACAGAACCTCGCGCTCCGGCCCGGCTTATTCCCTATCTGAGCAAGTACGAAAGTGTCCGTTCCGGCCAGAGCGACTCTCACTTCCGTGAAATCACCCTGATAAACCACTTCGTCGACTCTCCCCGGGTATGAGTTATCCGGTCCGCGTTGTTCGTTCAACGCATCGCCCCATTTTGCCGGAATGACCTCCACCGCTTCCGGACGAACGGCAACCTCGACTTTCTCGCCCACGTGCCTTTCGCCTTCGTCTCCGGCCACGATGCGTAGTCCGTCGGCCGTTTCGAGCATGAGCCTCCCTTCGGATATGCCTACAACCGTACACGAGAAGATGTTGGAAGCGCCCATGAAATCCGCCACAAAGCGCGTCCTGGGCGATCCGTAAATCTCATCGGGAGTCGCGATCTGCACGAGTCTCCCGGCGCGCATGACCGCGATCTTGTCGGAAAGGCAAAGCGCCTCCTTCTGATCGTGCGTGACGTAAAGGAATGTCGCGTTCACTTCCCGTTGGATGCGTTTCAGCTCTACCTGCATTTCTTTCCTGAGTTTTCGATCCAGCGAAGCCAGCGGTTCATCCAGAAGCAGAAGAGCCGGCTCAAGCACCAGCGATCTCGCAATGGCGACCCGCTGCTGCTGCCCTCCGCTCAGCTGAGCGGGTCGTCGTTTCTCCATACCGCTGAGCCTTACCAGGTCGAGCATCTCGCCGACCCGCTTTCTTATCTCGCTCCTTGAGACCTTCCTTCGTTCGAGCCCAAACGCTATGTTTTGCTCCACCGTCATGTGAGGGAATAAAGCGAGGTTCTGGAAGACCATGCTACAATTCCGCTTGTATGGAGGGACGTCGTTGACCAACTGGCCGTCCATGTAAACGTCTCCCTCGTCCTGAGTCTCCAGTCCCGCGACTATCTTGAGGAGGGTGCTCTTTCCACAGCCACTCGGTCCGAGAAGTGTGAAGACCTCGCCCTTCTCAATCGTGAGACTGACGCCGTTCACCGCCGTTGTACCGGGAAACTTCTTTACAATGTTCTTCAATTCGAGGCATGGGTGCTGTAAACACGGACGTTTGTCAAGAACGTCAGTGTCCTCCTTATCACCTCCCCTGCTGACATTTGGATGTTTTGCATGTGGACCTCCCTTATCATCCATAAGGCTCCACCACTTCTCCCCTCGATCGATATCGGCTGACGTTTACAAACCGTGCGCCTTTACCTACTTGAAGGGCGACTCTTCTCCAAGCAGAGAACCTCCTAACAACAGGGAAATAGCCGTCACACCCACAAAAATCGTCCCTATGGTGTTTATGACTGGGCTCACACCGTACCGTAGTTGCGAAAAGATGTAGATGGGTAAAGTCGTGCTGCCCACTCCTGCCACGAAATAGGTGATGACGAAGTCGTTAAACGACCAGGGGAACACCAGCACCGCTGAAGCTATGATTCCCGGCAGAAGAAGCGGCCCGATGACCTTCGTAAACGTCGTCACCCTGTCCGCGCCCAGATCCATAGCGGCCGCCTCCAGAGTCCAGTCAATTCTTTGCATCCTCGCCAGCACGACGAATACTGTGAGGGGAAGGCTGAACGTGATATGCGCTATGATGATACTGGGATATCCGAGGGGAATGCGTGCCACTCTCGTAAAGAAAGTGAGGAGCGCCGCTCCCGTCACGATGTAAGGTAGTACGATGGGAAGGAGGATGGTGAGCCTCAGAAGCCCTTTTCCTCGAAACCTGAACTTGAACAGGCCGTATGCGGAGAGGGTTCCGCCCACTGTGGTGACCACCGTCGTAACGAGGGCTATAAACAAGCTCCGTTTCAAGGCACCTTTAGCGGCAACGTTTTGGAGAAGTTCAAGGTACCACCGGAGCGTGAAGCCCTCCCACCTGATCCCGAACTTGTTGCCACTAAAAGAAAACAGTACGAGTATTACCACCGGAAGCCAGAGAAAGGCATACACCAAAATGGCTATTACAGGTAAAGCGTTGACCCGTGATTTCATATGATCTTTTCGAGCGCCTCCTCTCCTCCCCACTTGATCAAGAGGTATATCAGGAGGAGTACCGTGGCCGTCAACATTAAAGCGAGGCTTGAGCCCTCAGGTATGTTCCCTACCTTGGTGAATTTAAAGGCCACAAGACTGCCAACCATCATGACCCTGTCGCCCCCGAACAAGTGCGGAACCAGCCACTCACCCAGACACGGAATCGCCACGAGAATGGTGCCCGCGAATACGCCACCCTTACTCAAGGGCAAAGTGACGGTGAAAAAGCGCTGGAGCGGAGTGGCACCCAGGTCGGCGGCGGCTTTGAGCAAATTGGGGTCAAGCCCGCTCAAGGACGCGTAAATGGGAAGAATCATGTAAGGAAGCCAGGTATAGACCAATCCGAGCATTACCGCAAAGGGAGTGTAGAGTAAGTCAAGAGGCGAGGAAATCAACCCCAGACGTGTCAGGAGACCGTTTAGCATCCCGGTGCTACTAACGATGTTCTTCAAGGCGTACAGTCGGATGAGGTAGTCCGTCCATTCGGGCAGGACGACGAGAAACATGAGGTACGTTTTCCACTTGCCTCCGTAAATCGCTATCCAGTACGCCACAGGATAACCGAGCAATATACACAAAGCCGTGGCCGTGACCGTAAAGAGGAAAGATCGAAACAGGATGCCCTGATATCCAGCCTCGATAACCGCTCGGTAGTTTTCCAACGTCAAGGTGGGGATGATTTCCCCGTACAGGCCGGATTTCAGGAAACTGAAGTAAAGAATGATCGCCAGCGGTGTGACCACGAATAACGTCACCCAAACTGAAATGGGACCTATGCAGACGGGTAGTTGGAGGGACGACGTACCCCGAGGACGCATCATCGATGAAAATCTCTTCATGCTAGCCGTGTTTATGGGAGTTGACACTTCTCATACCCCCTCCGCTCTTGACTGTCCCTGTACGTTTAAGAGCCGCC
>DUSP01000155.1 GCA_012842575.1 Clostridia bacterium | reverse complement strand
TCATGGCCTGATGGTAAAACTGCATCCACGGTGTTATGGTGGTTCCAAGGGTGGCGATGAGGAGGACGATGAATTCGAGTTCGGGTTTGAGGCGGGGTGTGACCAGGGCGACAAAGACGTCGTTCCACGCCGGTTTTGCCATGAACCCTGCCGCTACGTAGGAGAAGTAGACTGCAGAGAGTGCGAGGAAGACCCTCTCTACGACTCTGTATGAACCGCGCAGAACGAGGATCCAGACCACGAGAGCTGCCAACGGAACCGCCACGTACTTCGGAATACCTAGGATCTCGGATGCGGCAGCGACTCCTGCGAACTCGCTGATGGTGGTAGCCAGGTTACCGAAGACCAACAGCAACATGGCGAATACAGTGGCACGAAGTCCAAAGCGTTCACGGATAAGGTCGGACAGGCCTTTGCCGGTGACGGTACCCATTCGCGCGGCCATTTCTTGTATCACCGCCAGGGCCACCGTCGCGGGTACGAGGATCCAGAGCATATCGTAGCCGTAGCGCGCTCCGATTACCGAGTAGGTGGTGAGACCGCCAGCGTCGTTATCTACGTTCCCTGTTATCACTCCTGGTCCGAGGAAGGCGACGATCAGAAGGAATCTCGACCAAGCGTTGCGAAGTCGTCTTGCAACAGAGCGAATCATCGCTCACCACCTCCTACCGCGCACCTGCCGTTTCCACCCCCCTTTTTCGAGGGCTACGTCCATGACGTCATCTACGGTTATTATTCCTTCCAGGTGATTGTCGGCATCGACGACCGGTATCGCAAGGAAATCGTAACGCGCCATCACGTCCACGACTTCTTCTTGACTGGCCTCGAGGCGAACCGATATGACGGGACCCGTCATTATCTCCTTGACGCGGGTATCGGGCGGGGCCACTATCAGATCCCGCAGGGAAAGGACGCCTACGAGATGGTTCTCGCTGTCTACGACGTATAGGTAGTAAACGGTTTCGGCGTCGGGCGCGATTTTCCGCAGCAGCTGTATCACCTGGTCGGCCGTCATGTTTTCGTCGAGCTCGACATATTCGGTGGTCATTAGGCCGCCCGCCGTCCTCTCGTCATACGTGAGGAGTTCTCGAACGTCGTTACGTTCTTCTTCTTGCATGGAACCCAAGTATGCTTCCGCCTGCTTCTTGGGGAGATCCCCCAAAAGGTCGGCTGCATCGTCCGGCGACATGCGTTCGAGAATGGCTGCGGCGCGTTCCGGATCAAGCCTCTCTAAGACCGTTTTCACCACTTCTGGATCGTCGATTTGGGCGAGGGCTTCGGCCACGGTATCCGTATCAAGGTGCGAAAACAGCGCGATTTGTTCGTGATGATCGAGGTCGTCCACGATCTCCGCTATGTCCGCCGGGTGCAATTTACGGAGCTTATGCCAGGCCACATTCAACTTGACCGGACTCGTGGGACTTCCCAGGGGCTCAACGAAGTGCCAAGGTATTAGGCGCTCTCCTCCTGCCAACCCGAGACGCACGAAGAGCCGTTCGAGCCGCCTTCCCCCGAGACGCCTCAAGAATCCGGGGAAGCCCACGTCGGCGGCTACGACCTTGAAATTGCCGTTGGCCCATTCGAGCTTGATATCGTTGACCCGGATAACCTTTCGCCCTTGAATGTCGATGACCTGTTTATCCAGCACGTCCTCCGCCAGGAGTATATAGTTCTCTTGGGGGTGGTAGAATCTCAGGGACTTGGCGGGGTTTTGAATGATCAGCCCATCCGTTTTCAGGTCGACGGTTCCGGCGGAAGCCCAGTAGAGCCCGCCCTTCTTACCTTTGACTACGTAGCCGTGGGTGGTGGGCGGCGTCTGCCCTGCCCGTATTACCAGGTCCTGTAACACGCCCAAGGACTGGCCGTCCTGATCCGTGACGTTTCTACCTACTATTTGGCTAAGGTATAATTCCATGGGTGATCACCGTCTGATCCGCCCTACGGCTCATATGGTCGTTCTAGCACGTTCCGGAAGCCCCATACGAGATTAGCACTTGGATTCCACCATGTCAATCTGATTTGCGAGTTGAACGGCCATCTTAATGCCCTTTGCGTTTTCATGGTAGTCTTTGTGCCGTTTTTTATACTATATGAGTTTGCTTAGCTGACAGGGCGTATCTATTAAACTATAATTCAATTGAGCAGTTGTTTAAACGTACGTAAAGGGGCCCTTAACGAAGGGAGGTAGCGGAATGCGCGAGGATGAACCCGAGGATGCCAGAGGCACACTAGGGGGAAATGACGATGTATGTGAGACCTTTTGCACTTCAAAAGGGATAGAGGAGCTGCGGGATAAGGTCCTCGGGGCGGCGGGCTTGTCGGAGATTTTCAAGGTCCTGGGAGACGAAAGTCGTACCAAAATCCTCTACCTTTTGGCTCATCGGGAGCTATGTGTTTGTGATCTGGCTTCGCTTCTTGACATCAGCCTGCCTGCTGTCTCGCATCATTTGCGGCTGTTGAAGGCGATGAGATTGGTGAAGTATCGCCGGGAGGGTAAGACAGTCTACTACTCCTTAGACGATCCACATGTTCTCAATCTCATCCGTGAGGCCCAGGCCCACTTCGCGGAAGGAAGGTAGGAGCGCCGTGAATCCGACGCAAGGGAATTCCATGGAACAAAAAACCGAACGAAGAGCAAATACCGAACTGAGAGAAGATACAGAAGACACCGGAAGAGAAGATGCGGAAGACACCGAGAACATACATTTCTCCATAGTAATTTCAGGCGTTCTCTTGGCGCTCGGATTGCTCTTCAATTCGCAGCTTCACGATACTCCCTATTCGTGGGCCGAATACGCCGTGTTATTGCCCGCTTATCTCCTCGTGGGCTGGAAGGTATTGTGCACCGCCGCAAAAAACGTCGCTGCCGGCCGGGTCTTTGGGGAGAGTTTCTTGATGAGCGTCGCCACTCTCGGTGCTGTAGCCATTCATCAGTTGCCCGAAGCGGTTTCGGTGATGCTCTTTTACGAGGTGGGCGAATATCTTCAGGAACGAGCTGTGAACCGTTCTCGACGCTCCATCGCCGCATTGCTCGATATCCGACCCCAGTACGCCAATCTTGCGGTAGGCGGCGAAATAAGGCGGGTCCGGCCCGAAGAAGTACAGACGGGTCAAACGATCATCGTAAGGCCCGGAGAAAAGGTGCCCCTTGACGGCGAAGTGGTATCCGGCGTATCATTCATGGACACTTCCGCTTTGACCGGAGAGTCTGTGCCGCGTAAAGCCGAGGCCGGGGGAACCGTTCTGGCGGGGATGATCAACGGCGAGGGAGTTTTGACGATCAAAGCCACCAAACCCTTCGCGGAGTCATCGGTGGCGCGAATCCTAGATCTGGTGGAAGGTGCGGCCGCCCACAAAGCCCGCACCGAACAGTTCATTACCAGGTTCTCCCAGTATTATACCCCGGTTGTGGTCACGGCGGCATTGGGGTTGGCGATAATCCCGTCCCTAGTCGTCGAGAGGGTGGTTTTTGCGAAATGGGTCTACCGTGCCCTCGTGCTTTTGGTGATTTCTTGTCCTTGCGCACTGGTGGTCTCGATTCCCTTGGGATATTTCGGAGGCATTGGCGCCGCTTCCCGCCACGGCATCTTGGTAAAAGGAGCCAACTTCCTCGATGCGCTTGGCAAACTCCATACTGTGGTCTTTGACAAAACAGGTACTTTAACCAAGGGAGTCTTTCGCGTAACCGCGATCGTCTCCTACAACGGTTTTAAGAAAGAGGAACTCCTTGCCACTGCCGCCGCAGCGGAAGTACACTCAAATCATCCCATCGCCCGGTCTATACGCGAGGCTTACAGAGAGACTTACGGAAAGGAACCCTTCCAAGACATCACAAGTGATTATAGGGAGATGCCCGGCCGCGGTATCTCGGCCACAGTCGATGGCAAGAGGGTCTTGGTGGGGAATGACCGTCTGATGCACGAAGAAGGCATCGAGCACGAGGTCTGTAGAATTGAAGGATCCGGAGTTCATGTGGCTATAAACGGCGTGTTCGCCGGATACATCGTGATTTCCGATGAGCTGAGGACGGATGCGGTTTCCGCAGTCAATAGGCTGAAACGACTGGGCGTGAAACGCGTTGTGATGTTGACGGGGGATGAAGAAGAGGCGGCCCGTCGCGTTGCGAGAACGCTGGCTTTAGACGCTTACTTTGCGGAGCTCCTACCCGAAGAGAAAGTGACGAAAGTACAAGAACTAAAAGCGACCGTACCTGACAACGGTGGGGGTACGCTGGCTTTCCTGGGGGATGGGATAAATGACGCTCCGGCCATAAGCATAGCCGACGTAGGGGTCGCAATGGCAGGTCCTGGAAGCGACGCCGCCATCGAGGCCGCAGACGTAGTATTCATGGAGGAAGCCCCGTCGAAGCTCGCCGTCGCGATCCAAGTGGCGCGTTATACCGAAGGAATAGTGAAACAGAATGTAGCTCTCGCCCTCGGCGTCAAAGCCTTCTTTGCGTTTTTAGGGGCCTTCGGGTTGGCCGGTATGTGGGAGGCGGTATTCGCGGATGTGGGCGTGGCCTTGGCCGCTGTCTTCAACGCGACGAGAACTTTACGGTTCGGGGGAAATGAATCAAGGAGACGACAGGCCACGGTAGCCACCACGTCGGAGTACAGGGCAAATGAAGCGGTACACAGGTTTGAGTGATCAGGAGGAAAAGGTCGTGAACAAGGGTGACTCCGAAGGAAGAAAACGCACCGTATCTGCACTGCGGTTCATCATTTTGATGGGTTTTGTAAGCCTCTTTGCGGACATCACGTACGAAGGGGCCAGGGGAATAACCGGACCGTATCTTGGTCTATTAGGAGCGAGTCCGGGGGTTGTCGGGTTCGTCGGGGGGTTGGGCGAACTCGTCGGCTATGGACTTCGTCTCGCCTCAGGGTATTTGGCCGACCGTACCGGGAATTATTGGTTGTTCACGGTCTTGGGGTACGGCATCAATCTATTGGCTGTGCCCGCGCTGGCGCTTGCGGGGCGTTGGGAAGTGGCGGCATTTCTCATAGTGGCGGAGCGATTAGGAAAGGCGATTCGCACTCCGTCGCGCGATGCAATGCTTTCCAATGCCAGCCGCCAGATTGGGACGGGTTTAGGGTTTGGAATACATGAGCTCTTGGATCAAATCGGGGCGGTAACGGGCCCGTTGGTGGTCGCTGCTGCCATGTTCCTCACTGGGAACCGATATCAGGCGGGGTTTTCGGTCCTGCTCGTGCCGGCAGTGATTGCCCTTGTGATATTATTAATATCTCGGAAGTTGTACCCCGATCCTGCAGCTTTAGAACAGGAAGAACGCCCCGGCGACGCCGAGCCCGGGATGGGCGAGAGCGAGTCTGACCAAATCGAACAAGGCCTCAAACGGGGGCTCCTCGGCGGTGAAACGTCGCGTTACTGCGACCCGCGCCGCAGGGTTGAACCGATCTTGTGGTGGTATATTGCCTTCACCGCCGTGAGTATAGCGGGCTTCACTCATTTCCAGCTGGTCTCGTACCACTTGAAAGTACGGTCTGTGGTTCCCGACATCTATATCCCTGTACTCTTCGCCGCGGCTATGGGAGTGGATGCAGTAGTGGCGCTACCGGCGGGTTGGCTCTTTGACAAAAAGGGCCTGGGCATCCTCATAGCTCTTCCGGCATTGACCATCCCGATCCCGTTCTTGGTCTTCACGCATTCGCACTCAGCGGCCATTTTCGGGGTAATACTGTGGGGGGCGGCGATGGGGATCCAGGAGACGGTTATGAGGGCCGCCATCGCGGAAATCGTACCTTCGGGAAAGCGCGGCTCGGCTTATGGGATTTTCAATACGGCCTACGGTGTGGCTTGGTTTTTGGGCAGCAGCGCCATGGGACTCATATATGATATCAGTATCTCGTACGTCATCGCCCTGGCGGTAGTACTGGAACTCGCTTCTTTGCCCTTGATTATGTCCGTAAGAAGGCAAGCCCTGGCTTTACGTAAGCGATAACGGGTAAGACGACACGCGACGGCTTAACGCAATCGCCGCGCTCCAGGGCTTTACGTGAGTGATAACGGGTCAGACGGTGGTAAACGTAACCTAGACCTGGACGAGAGGAGTTTTGGGATTCACGTAGAATCCACATACTGTAAATTAGAAACTGTAGGGAAGAGATGCTTGGCGCGGCCGTATGATCGACAATCCCCGGAGGGGTGGTCATGGTCCGCGCTGTTTTTGTCCATGTCATACCGGTCGTTTTATGTACGGCTTTGGCATTCGGATTGGTCGGAGGGTGCTCTGAGCCCCGTGGGAACGAAGATGCCGGGGACGTACGGCGAAGCTCGCCAAATACTCACGAGTCCGCTTGGCGAATCATTGTAAGAGAGTTCTCGGGAGAGCCGGGGGCTTTGCCGAAGACCCATCTGAGCGATAAGGCGTCCGTACACGTGGTGGTGATCTCAGAGGGCGGAAGTAGCTCATTGACCCCTGTTCACGGGTTGGGTTTCGACGGGGCGGGGGTGATGGGCGTCACCCCTTTGGATGTGATTTTCCTGCCCACCTCGCGAGAGGTCGTCGTCGACAGGGGGGTCATGGAAGGCATTTCTCTCGTGCTCAGAGCCCGGGCGTTAAGACCGGTAACAGAAGGGCGAGTGAAACGGCCAGCTCGCCTTTATATTTACGACATCACCGGTGATGGCAAGGTCTTATTGGGCTACCGCGGTCGTGTCGCGTTGATCGGTCCGGGACTCGTTTCAGGCCTCGTTTCGGGCTTCTATTCCACAAGGGGGGCCTCAGCTACGGACGCACGCGAAGATGAGGCATACCCATCCGGACTGATTGTGGAAAACCTGGGCTTTTGGTACCTGGGCGGGGGCATATCATTGGAGTCCGGTGTTACGACCGATCACGCAGGCGCATACGCTTCCGGCGTTGCGGGTCGCGAGGTAAAAGCGCGGCGGACTCCGTTCCTTTTCCCCCCAAGAGTCCTTAAGCGGATTGCGAAAAGCCTTGCGTGGGGCGAGTACTTCAGAGACTCACTTGCCCTGGTGCCGCAGAAAAACTTGGTGATTTTGGTATCCGAGCGCTGGTTGGGCAAAGGCCCGCTTTACGAGCGCGAAACTTCCGAATCGGACAAAGAGGCCTCCACAAAAAGTGTAAAAGCAGAACGGACAAGCGACGAAACACTGCACCTAACCCGAAAACCGTCGTCTGACCGCTTGGGTCTAGAAGACCTCGAAACGGTCGCATTCAAAACCCATGACTCGACGGCGAGACCACCCTCGGGTCAGTCTATTCTGGTCATTCGTGAACTCCGAATCGCCGGCCTTAACACGGATTTTGAGACCTTGTTCTTGAGGTCGCAGGATTTGCCTCTGATCTTGAGTCGTATGTCCCATAGAGCCGCCGGCCGCCTTTCCAAGACCGAAGGGTACTCCTCCTACCGACCCCTCTTTGACGACGAATTCTACGGTCCCGGCGTGATGTTGTATCGGGCGGCCCACCCCTCCCACATAGGGATCAGGTTCTTCCCGGTGGATACGGAAGGCGACGTCGCGACCGAGAGGCCAGGAGTCCGCCAGCCGGCAAAAGCCCCATCGAGACCGGAAAGGGACGACACCATAACCGTAAAGCCGGGGGAGACGGTAAGGTGCATTTGGGGACTTAGCCCAAGAGCGCAGCACGCCGTTTACGGCGTGGAAGATCGCGGAGTAAAAGACCGGCTTGACGAAAACGCGATCGAGGTAATCGTTCCGCCCATCTTGGAGTCAATCGACCAGTGCACTCGAGTAGAAACGGAGGATCTTTCGGAAGATCTCAAGGGGAACTTATTGACCTCCCTTTCAGAAGGTGGCGGTGTGTGTGCGATTTTCGTATCAAACCTCGGTGAGTTCCGCGTGGCGGATTGGGGGGTGACGGGGCGAAATGATCGGTAAGGCCTTCAGGAACGAGCGTGCCTTAAGGCGCGCCTTTAGAATCGCTTCTTTGATCGCCGTTTGCTCCATTTTCGTTGTAAATACGGGCGCGATGGGGCGGTTAGGACGGCACTCCGTGGTTTCCGCCGCAGGCCCCTACACTGCCTCCTGCTCTCCGAACGATGATGCAATGGAACATCTTACACTCCTAGGCGTTCCCTGCGACGGCGGAGGGGACGGTGACGTACGCCGTTTTCGGTCTTCAGACGTTGCGGGGACAAAGGCTCCAATGGCTCCCGATGTGCCAGACATAAGGGTTCCCGTCATACTGGTTCACGGCATAGGGGGCAACCCATGGGTGACGTGGGGCTTCCCCACTACGAAATCCTCAGCATCCGGCTTCCGGGATGCAGTCGTGGGTCAAAAACCCGCCGGTCTCACAAGGTTCTTATTATCCAAAGGGTACGTCATAGGAAAGACCTTATTCGCCGTTGACTGGGGAAGGACGCGGGGGCTGGATTACGTGAGGGAATACAAACGGTTGGCGACCATAATCGATCAAGCTAAAAAGTCGGCTTCGTCAGACAAGGTTGATCTCATCTGTTCGGATACTGCCGCTTTGATCTGCCGCTACTACCTCGGTAGTGTCGAATACCGGCGTCGAAACGACGTGCGGACCTTGGTGATGATCGGACCCTCTAACAGGGGTTTGTTCCTGGCCAACGCTCTTAAAGAGGCGTCCGTCGTCGTACGGCAAAGGGAGGTCCAGAGCGGGAGGAGGTCAGTTCGTAGAGCAGATACGTCCTCGGCCTCGGGTGCCATTCCTCCGTCCGAGGAGTTCAATGGTATGGAATACGTGTTGAAGCGGGCAGAGGATTTCTACGAAAGTCTCTACCTCGAATATCTCATCGAAAACGAGATCTTAGGTTCTCCCGCGGATGGTGGATCTCGCGCTTCCAGCAGCCGATCGTTTCAGGCATGGCTCGCGGCCGAGCGTAGTGACGTTTTTCGTTCGTGCATGCTACAAAACCAAAGTCCCCCCGCGGGGCCGGCCTTTAAAGGAGGCATGTCACTTCCGGCGCAGCCACCGCGGGACGGACAGGTGCTGACCGGCGCTTATTACGAGAACCTGGCGATGCTGGCGGGGAGAGCGGCTTGTCTAGCGAAGATGGGCAACGACCAGTCGCTTGTTGAAAAGCTCCTGGAGTATCCGTTCGTGAGCATGGACTATAAACAGATGCTAGCGCATTACGGAAGCATAGTCGCGCGTTATCTTCTCGAGAGATTATGGGACGCGGCCAAGCAGGCAGGCGGCTCCTTTGCGCTCGAACAGATCGAAGATGTACTAAGAATCCAAGACCCCACTGTCGTGGACAGGCTCATAGAAGAGAGATTCCTTTATCCTGTAGGAACGGATTCGGGGGGCAAAGAAAAGGTGGTGGCCTTGAAAGGAAATCACTTCCTCGAACTGGTAAACAGCCAGGATTCGAGTATTCGCTCGGGTAACCCGGTGAGTAACCCAACGAAGTACGTCATAGCTGCCGGCAAGACCCTAAACGTACTTTCGTGGATATGGCCTGACCTGGGTGATAACGACGCCTTCGTTTCCTTGAGGTCGACCTTTGTTCCAATTGCCTTGAGGGATTCATTCAGGGTATTCGCCGGGGTAGTATATGGAAGCCATCACGGCCTTACGTACAGCCCTAACGTGTGGGAATACGTACTCGACAACCTGAGGGCGAACCCCGTTCTTGAAGAACGTCGGATTGGGCCAGAGGCGCCGGCCATAGCCGGGACGCTCCGTGCCTCCTTGTGGGAGCCGACATACATCGTGCTGGACGTAAAGGGTGTTTATCCTTCCGGTTATT
Source organism: Clostridia bacterium (assembly GCA_012842575.1). Classification (GTDB taxonomy): domain Bacteria; phylum Bacillota; class Sulfobacillia; order DUSP01; family DUSP01; genus DUSP01. Next base: position 3,593 of record DUSP01000155.1, on the reverse strand, counting down.
TGGTCGTGGAGGTATCTTCCATTGGCGCAACCGGATATAGAGGTAGGGGCGGAACGGCCGTCCTTGACGGCGTTATCGTTCCGGATGACGAGCGAATGAAAAACTTGAAACTATGCGCATGGTTCGAAGATGAAGACGGCACCATCATCGAACAGGGGTGTTGCCCCGTTGAACGCTTTCCGGAGGACCCCCCAGGAGAGTATAGAGGAGAAGGGGTTACGACTGCCGAGGCGAATCCAAAGAAGGCCGTCGTACTCCGGCTGCCCGCCGCTAAAAGTGCCGATAAAATCAGGCTGGGCGTGAAAATGGTGTGCGACGACATTTCTTCGGACACATTCGAAGATTACCTCGATCTACCTTTCCAAACCGTGAGGTTCACCGCTAGGGTGACGAAGGAGACCCCGGGAAGGACTCAGGAAGTGACCCAAGGGGAAAGCATGTCCGGAGGCGCAAAGGTGGGTTTTGCTGGGTTACCGGCCGGAGACGGTGAAGGAAGTCACTCCGAAAATACCGGGACCAGGCCTGGCACGAAGGAACAAACCGATAGCTCTGAAGCGGAACCTTCTGATGCGACCAAGCCCGGTACCCCCGGCACCGGGGAAGGTCCCGGGGACTCAGGAGCGCTTCCCTTGATAGTGGTAAAACATCGGGACAAACGAACCACCACGGTGCCGGAACGGGTGTCGAGCCACGAACGTTGGGAATGGGACTTCCAGGACGGGGAAACCTTCACCGTATGGGGCAGAGATACCGAGCGGACTGTGGTTCCGCATGAGTTCGAAAAGCCCGGGACCTACGAGGTAACCGCCACATCCATATCGGCTGACGGGCGAACCTTGAGAAAGATCAAGTGGATGGTCATGGTCAGAGAAACGGGCGCGTCGGAAGGGACTCCGGACGTCCCTGTGGAAGTCAGTAGCGGATCCCAAAGGGGAAGCGGAAGCGGTGGAGCAGTCCAGCTTGCGCCGGGCGAAACGTACCAGTTCGAAGCCGTTACTGTCAAGCCGCCGTCCGTTACGGTGAAGGTCATCGGGCCAGCGGAATGGGTTACAGGAAGACCCGCTCGATTCGACGTCGAAGTGGATATGACTAAACCCGAATTCTGCATTTCACAGTCGGCGACCCGGGTATACCCGGGAGAGGCCTTCTCGGTGATGTGGGAAAGGCCGGGTCGCTACGACGTGGAAGCTGCGGTGACGGTGAAGAGCACCTATGCCTTTGATGATCAGCAAGTGACCCTTTATAACACCTACAAGGGAAGGACGAGTGTCAACGTACTGGCATCCGGTATCTCCGATTGAGAACGATCGCGACCGAAGTAAGGGGAGCGGGACGAATGTGAAGCGCTCCCCGAAGAAAGGGTTCCTTACCCCACACCCGGCCTATACGCTTATGTGCGGTGCTCCAAAGCGCTGCCCGAAGAGAGGGTTCCTCGTCCACTGGTTGAAGGCCGTCCTTCGTATACCCTGGCACAGGCGATGGGTGATCGCGCTTTTGGTCATAGACGTCGCCGGAGCATTATACGGGTTCAAGTGGTATGAGGGGCAGCTTTCGCGGTTACCGGTTTATACGTGGCCGGTGGTGGCGGATTCCCCCCTCTCCACTTTGCTTTTCGGCATATACCTCCTAGCGTTGGCATTGGGAAGAAGGCCTTTAGGGCTTGAAGCCCTGGCTTCGTTTTCCATGTTGAAATACGGGTGCTGGACTGTCATCGTCCTTGTCCAGCATATGTGGAGTCATGGGGTAGTCGAGTTTGAATCCTGTCACCTAACTCTTTCTCACTTGGGCATGGCGCTCGAGTCGTTGCTGTTTCAATTGAAGTATCGGCCGTCCCCACGTTGGGTCTTGGCGGTCTTGGCGTGGTCCCTCTTCAATGATTGGGCGGATTACGGTCGGGGACTGCATCCAACACTCCCCGACCCTGACGCCGTCGGATGGGTGGCGACCCTTACGCCGGCCATAACTTTGATGGCAGCCATCTGGTGTTCGTTGACTCCGCATCGGAGAATCGCCCAGAAATACCTCCTGGAACCCGAAGACCCGCCTATGGGCTTTGAAAGATAGAGAGGTGTCTTTCGGTCGAGGAGTTGGGTTCTCCCGAGACGCGGCTTTGCAAAACGGCGACATTCACCGCTTTTGCTAGTTACCTCCACCTTCCCGGGAGTATGCGAATAGCCCTATAATCTATCGAAGGTTTTCTATTTGGTTAGAATGCTGTTACTGAATTGAAAGTGGAACCAAGCTTTCCCCGTCATTGGGAGAAATATCGTTTTAGAACATTGGGGGATCGCGAGGAGGCAGTAATCCCCCTCAATTTATTGAGGGGATACACGGACCACCTTCGCGGTCGTATCGATGGAGTAACGGACGCGGCTTGTGGTAGGATAAAACCAGGGGGTGACGGCGTTGCGGGGAAAACCCGACCAGGGCCGTGTGGTAAGCGTTTCTTTAGGTCACCCTTCGAGGGATTTGTCTTATACCTTGGGCATTGCCGGTTTTGAGTTCCTGGTCGAACGTCGCGGGGTAGGAGGCGATCTCGAAAAAGCGTGCGCTTTAGTGAGGGAACTCGACGGGAAAGTCGACGCCATAGGGCTCGGGGGCGTCAACCTATATTACCAATTCAAAGACAAGTTTTACCCGATTCGCGAAGGTTTCAGACTTGCAAAGTGCGCGACGGTGACTCCGGTCTTCGATGGTTCCTTCGTGAAGCGATGGGTGGAACCTCACGTCCTCGAGCGACTTGAGGGTACTGATGCCGTGAAGCTTGCGGGGAAGAGGGTGATCCTCGTCTCGGTCCTCGACAGGTACTACCTCGGGAAAAAGTGCGCGGAATTAGGCGCGCGAGTGTTCATAGGCGACGCCCTCTTCGGTTTGGGTATTCCCCTTCTGTTTGGTTCGTGGCGGGCATTTGAAATGGCGAGCGCACTTTTGATGCCCGTTTTAGGACGCTTGCCCCTCCGAATGATATATCCTTCACCCGTACTTGAGGAAATCACCCCGAGAAGCAAGGAGGTTTCAACGACGGGCGCGCCTTTATCGCGGTCATGCATGCGGATGTTTTCCGGAATGAACCGTTCGCTTCTCAAAAGTTGCGATGTCTTTGTCGGAGACCTTCCCATGTTGTTGAGCGCAATTTTCACCCTTTCGCAAGACCTTGAGGGCAAAACGGTCATAACCACTACCCTATCCTCATCAGAGGAGGAACACCTCTTGCGTCGTGGCTTGTCTAAGGTTATCACCCTCGGACCTCGAATCAACGGAAGGTCTCCGGGAGCGAACGTCTTGGAGGCATTGCTCTTTGCGCTGGGGCGTCGTATCGGTTTTGCCAAGGGCGAAAACGGCAGTCTCAAGCAGGATCCGCGATGGCAAGGGGAAAATAATGGGATACATGCGACGGTACGCCTTAATGCCGTGGACTGGCTTTGGCTATGGGAGCGAAGCGGTTTGGGAAACTACATACCTGCGTAGTGGGGAGACTCGATATGCGGCAAAAGCAAGATGGCAAAGTTACGAAAGGAAGATCTGCTGTGGGCGACAATGAAAGCAATACCTGGCAATATGAAGGCGTAGCGGCGGGAACGGCGACGGAAGCC
>DUSP01000139.1 GCA_012842575.1 Clostridia bacterium | reverse complement strand
TCATTCCTAATCTATTCGTTGCGATTTCCTCTATGCGTTTGAGGCTCGAAAGTCTTGAGATTTGGATCTCGAGGCGCTCGTTTTCGGCCCGAAGCTCCGCGAGGTCTTTATCGAGTTGTGAAATCTCGAAGTTGATCTTGGCGATGGCGGCGTAACGCGCCGTCAAAGCAAGGGCCAGGGCCACCAGGATCGCAACGCAAATGATCGTATCGGACGCGCCTTTATGCTTCCTTCGCATCCTGATCTTGCTTTTCCGCTCGACGTAGACTCCGTCATCGACACGGCCCTTAACCGTGTCTTTCCATGGCCTCTCAAGGGCCGCCCCTATCGACATCGCTCTTTTCCCTCCCCCCTCCGGAACCGACGGTCACTCTTGACCTTTAAGCTCATTCGGAGGGCCAGGGCTTTGCCGTCCGCTCGGCTACTCTCATTTTCGCGCTTCTTGAGCGTGGGTTGATCGCAACCTCTTCTTCTGGAGGAACCAGCGGTTTTGGCGTGATGATCTCCAACAGTCCTGAGTCGGCTGTCGCAGAGTCCCTGAAAGTTTCCTTAACTATCCTGTCTTCTAACGAATGGTATGAAATCACGCAGATCCTCGCTTTCGGCTTTGAAACCCTAATGGATGCTAGAAGGCCCTTCTTCAAGTGATCCAGTTCCCAGTTCACCGCGATCCTCAAGGCCTGAAAAGTCCTACGCGCCGGATGTGGACCTGATCTCCGAAATCGTGCCGGGATCGCTTCCTTGATAACGGCCGCCAACTCATCCGTAGTCTCTATGGGCTTTCTCTTGCGCGCCGACACTATGAACCGCGCGATACGCGGGGCCCACCGTTCTTCACCGTAAGTTTGGATTATCCTTCTCAGCTCTTCTTGAGACAGCGAGTTCACCAAATCCTTTGCGGTAACCCCCGAAGACGTATCCATCCGCATGTCAAGAGGACCGGAACTCCAGTAGCTCATCCCCCGCTCCGCTCGCTCTACTTGAAGACTCGAGACCCCCAGGTCGAAAAGGATGCCGTCCACCACACCCGAAGATGACCCGAGGCACCTCTGGGCGATGGATTCCAGGTCCGAAAAGACTCCGTGAACGATATCCACGGACCCCCCGAACCCGGAAAGCCGCTCCTTCGCACGCTCGAGAGCCTCTCGATCCCGGTCGATGCCGATTACCCGGCCTCCCGGCATACATCGCTCCGCTATGGCTTTCGCGTGTCCACCGTCGCCTAGTGTGCAGTCTACGTAGACTCCGCCTGGGTGGGGGCGTAGGGCTTCGATGACCTGGCGAACCATGACCGGCTGGTGGAGCCCCTCCATCCTATCGCCTCTTTCGTCTCTACCGAACATAAAGTGGGGAGGTTTGGAGAGGACGCGCTTTGTTTTCAGAGCTCGATATCGGCCAGCTTCTCCGCCACCTCAGCAAAGGAAGCTCCTGCCCGTTCTTTATAGCGTTCCCACTGCTCCTTCGCCCATATTTCGGCTCTAGTGGAAACACCCACTAAGACCACCTCTTTGTCAAGGGCCGCATACTCACGCAGGTTAGGAGATATCAGCACCCTCCCCTGTCGGTCTACTTGAGCTTCTTGCGCTCCCGAGAACAAGAACCGCGTGAACGCTCGGGCATCGCTCCTCGTCAAGGAAAGGGATTTCAATTTTTCCTGTATTCGCGCCCACTCGTCCATGGGAAATAAAAAGAGGCAGTTCTCCAAGCCTCTGGCCATGATGAACTTCTCTCCGAGTCCCTCCCTGAGGCGAGCGGGCACGGTAACCCGTCCCTTTTCGTCTATCAGATGCTGGTATTCTCCTATGAGCACACCGGTTGCCCCACTTTACCCCACTTTGCCCCACAACGGTACATCTCCTATTCGCCACGATCTGACCAACTCCTTCTTCCAACGCCGGCAATTTCTTATAATTATGTTGAGAAGTATGTCACCGCGTCCCCGTTCGCGTCCCCGTTATTTTAATAGGGAGTCAAAACGGCAAGAGGAGTTTTCACCGGAGAGGTGATGTTCGTGGCCCACAACATCGAAGCCCACGTGCTCGTTTCAGGGAAAGTGCAGGGGGTTTATTATCGCGCCCATGCAAAAGATGAAGCGGACAGGCTCGGAGTCGCCGGTTGGATCCGGAACCTCCCCGACGGCAGGGTCGAAGGTTTGTTCAGAGGCCCGGAGGAAGCAGTTCGTGCAATGGTAAAATGGTGCGAGACTGGCCCGCCCCGCGCCGTGGTGACCGCCGTCAAGTGCGAGGAAAGGGTCCTCGACGAGGGTTGGGATGGGCCTCATGTATTTGAAATCCGCTGACGGCAGCCTCGAGTATTAGGCTCCTCTAGAACTCGGGCTCGGAGCATAAGACGAATCCGGCCCATGGTTTCCTACCGCCAGTTTTCTCCAGAGAGGTCAAAGACCAGAGGGGTCAAAGAGTGCGGCGACGTCCCTGACGTCCTTTCTGAGAACTCGGGGAAGCCGGTAAATGAAACCCCGGGGAGGCTTAATTCTCGCCGGGGTTTTCCATGGTTTTTTGCGAGTCGACGCTCCGAGGACGAGGATCGCCAAGTCGCCATCAGTCGACTACCGCGAGGACTTGACCGGTTTCTACGCTCGAACCCTTCGATACCAATACCTCTCGTACGGTACCGGCCCAAGGCGCCGGAATTTCGTTCTCCATTTTCATCGCCTCAAGAAGGAACATGACCGTTCCGACTTCCACCCGATCTCCGGACTTGACTTTTACATCCAGAATCACGCCGGGCATGGGCGCCGTAAGCTTTCTCCCGTTCGCCCCAGTACTCAGAGTAGCGCCAGCGGAGCGCGGTGCCGGTGTCGCCGGCGGGGTGGGAGCCGCCTGCGGTGTCGGCGTCGTCGAAACGGGCGCAGCGGGCCGAGTGCAGACTGACCGTTGCTCGGCCGTAAGCGCCCTCGGTTCTACCTGAACTACCGGCGAAGGGGCCTCCTTCTTGACCATTTCCTTCATCGATTCCTCTTCTACCACCACTTCATAAGCACGCCCGTCCACGGTAACCTTGAACTTCCTCATCTTCCGATCCTCCCAACTTGAACCCCGTACATCGGGTATCCGTTTGTCGACACCTCGCCTTCAGCCTTCGGCAAGGATTTTCTAACCATCGCCATATCGAGTATGCGTTTGTCAACAATTCAGCGTAGCTTCGTTTCGTCCATTCCTCCCGTCTAAACCGGGAAATTCCCGTGCTTCTTCGGGGGTCTGGTTTGCCTTTTCGACGAAAGCCCCATGAGCGCGAGGGCAAGGTGCGTCCTCGTTTCCTGAGGGTCGATCACCGTATCCACGTAGCCCCTCGAAGCGGCTACGTAGGGGTTGGCAAACCTGTCACGGTACTCCTTGATCCTCAGCTGTCTCACCGCTTCGGGATCCTCCGCCTTGGCGATCTCATCCCTGTAAATGATGTTGGCCGCACCCTCCGGGCCCATGACGGCGATTTCGGCTGTAGGCCAGGCCAACACACGGTCGGCCCTCAGGGACTTCGAGCACATGCCGATATACGCGCCGCCGTAAGCCTTACGCAGTATGAGCGTCACCTTCGGGACAGTGGCCTCGGAGAAAGCGTATAAGAGCTTTGCGCCGTGGCGTATTATACCACCGTGCTCCTGGGCCACCCCCGGGAGATAGCCCGGAGTATCCACAAGAACCACTAGCGGTATATTGAACGCATCGCAGAAACGCACGAACCTCGCAGCTTTGTCAGAGGCGTTGACATCCAGACAGCCGGCAAGGATCCTGGGCTGGTTAGCCACTATTCCGACGACGCGACGGTCGATCCTGGCGAAGCCTATGACTATGTTTTGCGCATACATCTTATGAATCTCGAAGAAGTCGCCGTCATCGACTATTTCCAAAATGACGTCCCGTACATCGTAGGGCTTATCGGGCTCGGTGGGTACGATTTCCCTGAGTCTCGGCGACAATCTCGATGCGGGATCTCCTACGTCTTTCATGGGTGGATCCTCGACGTTGTTGGACGGAAGATAGCTCAACAGCCTTCGTACGATGCCAAGCGCCTCCGTCTCCGAGATTGCGAAAAAGTGAGCCACGCCGCTCACGGTATTATGGGCATGGGCGCCTCCGAGCTCCTCTGGAGTTATCTCCTCGCCCGTAACCGCCTTTATCACTTGAGGCCCGGTAATGAACATTTCGCTCGTCTTGTCTACCATGACGACGAAATCCATGAGTGCCGGAGAGTAGACTGCGCCCCCTGCACATGGCCCCATTATTACGCATAGCTGAGGTATTACACCCGATGCCAACGTGTTCCGATAGAAAGTCTGCCCGACGCCGTCCAGCGCGTCAACCCCCTCTTGAATCCTCGCGCCTCCGGAGTCATTGAGCCCTATAATGGGAACCCCCATATCCAAGGCCATGTCCATGGCCCTGCACATCTTGGCAGAATGGACTTCGCTCACGCTACCCCCCATGACGGTGAAGTCCTGCGCATAAGCGTAGCATATCCTGCCGTCGATGAGTCCATAACCTGTGACGACCCCCTCGCCCACCGGCCCTTCGTCTTCTAGGGTACGCCCCCGTGGCAAGGCGAACATATCCATCTCCACGAACGTACCCTCATCGAACAGCGCGTGAAGTCTTTCTCGCGCCGTCATCTTGCCGGCGGCACGGTGCTTGGCCACCCGCTCGGGTCCGCCTCCCGCCATCGCCCTCTCTTTTTGAGCTGCAAGAAGATCGATTTTCTCCTGCATTTGAGGATTCATTGTCCGCCTCCTACCCCTACCTTAAGTATCCTGCCAATGTCTCACATCTCACCGGCCAAACGGATCGATGGCTCCGAATGCCAGGATCCTATCGGTGCCGCTTTACCCTGATGGCGTCATCAAACGCGCGCCCGCTCCGTCGCTTTAGCGTCAGGTTCCTAGCCCTTATCCTTCGGTCGCTCGCAAAGCTCGATGAGCGTACCCAGAGTCGAACGGGGGTGAACAAACGCTATCGCCGCACCCCCAGCGCCGACTTTGGGCTGTTCGTCGATTAACCTAAACCCTTTAGACTTCAACTCTTCTAGCATACTTCCCAGGTTTTCGACCCCAAGGGCGACGTGATGCACCCCAGGGCCTCGGGACTCAAGGAATTTACCTACAGGGGTGTCGGGCGAAAGAGGGCTTAGAAGTTCGATCCGCGACTCCCCCACATGAAACACGGCCACACGCACTCCTTGCTCCGGGACTTCCTCCAAATGAACGTCCCCCATGCCGAAACCATCTCGGTAGACCTTCAATGCTTCCTGCAGGTCAGAAACCGCAACCCCGATGTGGTCGATTCTCACGACACCCATACTACATACCCTCCCCCGGGCGATACTCTCCGAAGACGTCCCTCAGCACGCCGCAAATCTCGCCCAAAGTCGCATAGGCTTTGACGCATTCTATGAAGTACGGCATGAGGTTGTCCCCTCCTTCGGCCGCTTTCCTCAACGCGCTCAGGGAGTCCTTCACAAGAGCGTCGTCCCTTTCTCGTCTTACCCGGCGTAACCTTTCAATTTGCGCTTCCTCCACTGCGCTTGATACTTTGAGAATGCGGGGTAGAGTTTCTTCCTCCACTGTAAAGGCGTTGACGCCGACGATGATCCTTTCATTTCTCTCGATTTCTTTCTGGTAGCGGTATGCGCTCTCGTGTATCTCACGGGATATGTAACCGTTCTCGATGGCCCTGACCGCGCCGCCCATGGCTTCGATTTTATCGATGTACTCCGTCGCCTTCCTTTCGACCTCGTCCGTAAGGTGTTCCACAAAGTAACTCCCGGCGAGCGGATCGATAGTGTCAGTCACTTCGCTTTCATAAGCGATTATCTGTTGCGTCCTCAGCGCGATTCTCACCGAATCCTCGCTGGGCAAGGCCAATGCTTCGTCCCGTGAGTTCGTGTGTAAAGACTGCGTCCCACCCAGCACCGCTGCCAACGCCTGAATCGTCACACGCACGATGTTGTTATCGGGCTGCTGGGCTGTCAAAGTAGACCCACCGGTTTGCGTGTGGAACCGGAGCGCCCAAGACCGAGGATTCTTGGCGTCGAACCTTTCCCTCATTATCCTCGCCCAAAGGCGCCGCGCGGCACGAAACTTGGCAATTTCTTCGAAGAAGTTGTTATGCGCATTGAAGAAGAATGATATTCTGGGAGCGAACGCGTCCACGTCAAGTCCGGCCTTCACCGCCGCGCGTACGTATTCCATGCCGTTGGCAAGCGTAAACGCCACTTCTTGAACCGCGGTAGCTCCCGCTTCCCGTATATGGTAGCCGCTCACGGAAATCGTGTTCCACTCAGGGAGGTTCTGGGAACAATAGGCAAAGGTATCGACGATCAACTTCATGGAAGGCTGAGGCGGGAATATGTAGTTCCCCCTGGCGACGTACTCCTTCAGTATGTCGTTCTGGATGGTACCCGACAACACACGCGGGTTTACGCCCTGCTTTTCGGCACAGGCTATATACATGGCGAGTAAGATGGCTGCCGGCGCATTTATGGTCATCGAAGTCGAGACTTTGTCAAGGGGTATATCCTTGAATAATACCTCCATGTCGGCAAGGCTTGAGATCGCGACTCCCACTTTACCGACTTCACCCAAAGCCAGGGGGTCGTCGGAGTCATACCCGAGTTGGGTAGGCAAGTCGAAGGCCACACTCAGTCCGGTTTGACCCTGTTCCAGGAGGTAACGGAACCTCGCGTTCGTCTCCTCCGCGGTGCCGAAACCGGCATATTGCCTCATGGTCCACAATCTGCCCCGGTACATGGTGGGCTGAACTCCTCGAGTAAAGGGGTATTCGCCCGGGAACCCGAGTTTTTCCAAATAGTCTTGATCCTTGACGTCAAGGGGCGTGTAAAGGGGCTCGATCTGGATCCCGGATGTGGTCGCGAAAGATGCCTTCCTCTCCTTGAGCCTAGTAACGGCCTTCCCGTAAACACCTTCCTTCCACGTGCCAAAAGCCTCTTCCAAGTCCCTCGTTGCGTCCCCCTGAGACATGTATCCTCCCCGTCCTTTCTCGGTGGTGCGGGCCTAAGACCGGGACATCTCGG
>DUSP01000065.1 GCA_012842575.1 Clostridia bacterium | reverse complement strand
TGAACCCGAGCAGGCCCTGAGGCCTGAATATGATCACCAAGACGACCGCGAGGCCGTAGATGACGAGCCTCCATTCCGCCGTAAATCGCAACACTTCCGGCAAAACCGTAACTATTCCGACCGCCATCAAAGAACCGGTCAAGCTCCCAACCCCGCCCAAGATGGCCGCGATCCCGAGCTCCTCAGAGCGAACGAAACCGAACATCTTGGGATGAAGGATACCCACGTAATGCCCGAGCAGCGCTCCGGCAACGCCGCCCATTGCGGCGCTTATCATGAATACGGTGAGCTTCGCCTTGAAGGTGTCTATCCCGATACACTGGCCCGCGAGTTCGTTTTCCCTTATCGCCACACAACTACGCCCGTACTTTGAGTTGATGAAGTTCCGCGCCATCCATATGCAGACGAACGCGATGATCCACGTGTTCAACAGGGTGGTCTTGAAAGGAACACCGGGCAGCCCCCTAGCGCCCCCCGTGATCATGTGGAAGTTCTCCACCAGCAAGACCACTATCTCGCCGACGCCTAAAGACGCTACGATGAAGTAGTCGCTCGTAAGGCGTAGCGTTGGGTAACCCACCGGTATGCTACAGAGCGCGGCGACTACGGCTGCACTGGCCAGGGCAAGCGGGAAGGGGAAGTGAAGTCTCATCATACATAACGCAGAGGTGTAAGCTCCGATGGCCATGTACGCCGCGTGGCCGAAGGTGAATATCCCCGTAAAGGCGAGGAGGAGCGATACGCCGGTTACCGCGATCATGTTTATTCCCAAGGCGATGAGTACACCTTCTATGTATTCCATAGTGCTCCCCCCAGTTTTCAGGCCTTTTCTTCCGTAACCTTGCCGAACAGTCCGGTGGGTTTTACCACCAAAATCGTAATCAAGATGACGAACGCCAGGATGTCCTTTAATGCCGACGAAATATAGGCGGCGGCGAACGTCTCGAGGATTCCCAGTACGAGGGCTCCTACCAGGGCTCCCTGCACGCTCCCTATCCCGCCGAATATGGCGCAGATCCACGCCTTGAGTATGATGTTGCCCATGGTTGGGTAAACGGTGTACTTCATGCCCCTGAAAAGGCCGGAAAGCCCCGCAAGGCAGCCTGCCATGAAAAATATGATGAAACATATGACGTCCATGTTTATCCCGAGCATGGAAGCCATTTCTCCGTCGTAGGCGGACGCGCGTATGGCTTTACCCGTCTTCGTGAAGGCGAGGATGTACTCAAGCACCAAGACCGCTACGGCCGTTATCAAGAACGTGACAAGGTCTATGACCCCGATGCTCATCCCGGCGATGGAGATGGTTTTCACGGGGAAAACCGGCGGGAACGTCCTGAACGTGGCTCCCATGGTAACCAAAAAACCGTTGGCCAACATGAAAGATACACCGCAGGCCGCGATGAAGAAATACAGGCTCGGGGCCTTTTTCATTCTGAGGGGTCTGTAGGCCAATCGCTCCATCAATACTGCGGTGAGCGCCGAGGCGCCGGCACCGAATATCAGAGCGATGGGAAATGGGAGGTGAGCCGTTGCTACGGAAAGAAAGGCCGCAAATGCGCCTACCATGGTGAGCTCGCCGTGAGCGAAGTTGGAAAACCCAAGGATGCTGTAAATCAGGGAATAGCCTACAGAGGCCAAACCGTAGATGCTACCGATGGATAACCCGTTTATGAGCTGCTGAATGAAGAAGGACATCGTGTTCCCCCCGTCTAGGTAACCCATATAGGTACACGAATAAAACCTCCTCTATGCCGCTTTGAGGTACCGGAGAAATGAAAGCCACCCTGAATTAACCGCTTAATATGACCGCATATGACCGGGCCCCATGAAGGTGCTCTCGTGCTATAGCGGACCTCACAGGTTATCGACTTACCGACGGTCGATCCGCAGCCTTGGTGAAGGTGGAAATCGCGCCCTCGATCCTCGAGTCGAAAACGCAACCCGATATCTTCGAGTAAGGCAGACATTCCCATGATAGTGTTAGGGGGCATGTCCTGAGATGCTCCCCGGACCATGCCCCCTTCGGGGTTACTGCAAAGCCTTGATGTCCAAACGTTCCACGAAAGCGATCTTACCGTCCTTGACCGTATTGATAACGACGGTCTTGTCAAGCGGGTTATGGGTCGCCGGGTCTATCGTCAGGGTACCGGTCACTCCCTTGAGACCGGAGACCTGCTCAAGGGCTGCCCTCACGGCTTCCGGCTCGGCCTTACCGGCACGCTTAATGGCATCCACAGCCATCATCACCGCGTCGTAACCGAGAGCGGAGTTCACGTCCGGAACCTCGCCATTGAATTTGGCTTTGAACCGCTCGATAAAGCCTTGTACTTCGGGAGATGGATCGTCAACGGAGTAATGGCTTGAGAAGTATACCCCTTCAGCGGCCCCCGCGGCGAGTTCGATGAGGACTTGCGACTCCAGTCCGTCACCTCCGATGAAGGTGGCGTCGATACCGAGCTCACGCGCCTGCTTCATGGCGAGGGCACCTTCTTTGTAATAGATGGGGATCAAGATCATGTCAGGGTCGTACTCCTTGATCTTGGTGAGCTGCGCCCTGAAGTCCTCGTCCCCGGCCTTGAAGCTCTCGACGCAGACGATTTCGCCGCCCAGTTCCTTGAAGTTCTCTTGGAAGGCCTCGTTCAAGCCGACTGAATAGTCCTCGGTCAGGTCGTATAGGATGGCAGCCTTCTTGAAGTTCAATCGTTTTGCGGCAAAGTAGGCGAGGGCACGACCTTGGAACGGATCGATGAAGCATACGCGGAAGTAGTAGGGGCGAAGTTTGCCGTTTTCGTCCACTGTTACCCTCGGATTGGTAGCGGCCGTACCAATGGCGGCTACCTTCAGCTGCTCACAAACCGTGTTGGCCGCCATGGAGTTCGAGCTGGTCTGCGACCCGATCAGCACTACCGCCTTGTCCTGAGATATCAGCTTCTTGGCTACGTTAACAGCCTGCACTTTGTCCCCGGCATCATCATAGGAGATGATCTTGATCTTGCGCCCAAGAACGCCGCCGGCCTTATTGACTTCTTCTTCGGCCAACTGTACACCCTTGATTTCCATTTGGCCCCACGCAGCGGTATCACCCGAAAGAGGCGCGAAGTGACCGATTATGATGTCCCCCTCGGGAGCGGCCGCCCCTTCTTTCTCTTCGGACTTCTCCTCCGGCTTAGCTTGCTGGCCTCCTCCACAGCCTACGACCGTGAGAACCAAAACCGCTACCAGCAGGAACGCCCAGACCTTTCCGCGGAAACCTCGTGCCACGGTCATACCCCCCTTTGGTTTTGGTCGGTTGCGAAAATCCCGCGCACACAAAATTCGATGCCGATACCCTTTTTCCTACCGCAAAAGTCCCAAAATGTCTTTCTCCTGGAGTTACGGTCTATCCCCAGACGAACCACTACCATTTCCTTCAGTTTCCTGTTCCTTCCGTTTCCTGTTCCTTCCGTGTTTCGAGATACCCCCTTTCAGATCGCCTTTCAGATCGCCGATCTCTTCGGACCGAGGCGATCCGTCCGATCCTATCCTCCGATTTCGTCCAGACACTCATCAAGCACCCTGAGCAGCATCTCGATTTCGGGTTCGCCGACCACAAGCGGCGGTGCAAGCCTTATGACGCTCGCTCCGCAGCCGAGGAGGATCACGCCTTTGCTGAAGGCCCTGCCTAGTACCTCGTTCCTTATGTCTGCGGCCGGGCGGCCGTCCGGCTTCACGAACTCCACGCCCACCATGAGGCCGATGCCCCTTATGTCCCCTATGGAGGGGTGTTTCTTCTGAAGGGCTTTGAGGCCGTCCATAAGTCTTGCCCCCATGGCCGTTGCCCTCTCCATGAGTCTTTCTTCCCGGATGAGGTCGAGGGTGGCCAATGCCGCAGCGCAGGCCACGGGGTTACCTCCGAAGGTGGTGCCGTGGCTTCCGCGGGCCCAGGTCATGACGTCGGCCTTGGATATTATGGCGCCTATCGGCATACCCGAGGCGAGGCCTTTAGCGCAGCATATGACGTCGGGCTCGACCCCCCAGTGTTCGATGGCCCACATCTTGCCGGTGCGGCCCATACCGGACTGGACTTCGTCGGCCACAAAGAGGATACCGTTGTCGGCGGTGAGTTTCCTCAGCCTCTGGTGGAAGCCGTCGGGAGGTATGACGTAGCCCCCCTCGCCCATTATGGGTTCGATGAACACGGCTGCCACCTCGTCGGGGTAGCACATCCTGTCGAACACCACCTCCTCGAGGTACCTTATGCAATAAAGGTCGCAGTCTTCGGGACGAAGTTTATAGGAGCACCTGTAGCAATAAGGGTATGGTATTGAGAGGATGTCAGGCACGAACGGGCCGAAGCCCTTCTTCTGGACCGGCTTGCTGTTGGTTAGGGACATGGCGCCGTAGGTCCTGCCGTGGAATGCTCCGAGGAAGGAGATGATCTTCGAGCGCTTTGTGGAGTACCTCGAGAGCTTTATTGAACCGTCTATGGCCTCGGCGCCCGAGTTGGTTAGGAAGACCCTCTTTTTGGAGTCTCCAGGGGCGCTTTTGGCGAGCTTTTCGGCGAGTAACGCCATGGGTTCGTAGTAGAAGTCGGTGCTACAGTAGTGGTGGAACTTCTCCGCCTGATTCTTTATGGCCTCTACCACCTTGGGGTGGCAGTGGCCCGTGGTGATGACCGCTATGCCGGCGTTGAAATCGAGGAAACGGTTTCCGTCCGGGTCCCAGATGTAACAGCCCTCGGCGTGGTCCACCACGAGGGGGTAGTCCCGCATGTAGGACGTGGAAGTGTACTCGTTGTCGAGGTCGATGATGGCCTTCGCCTTGGGACCGGGTATCCTGCCGCCTTGAACCTCCACCTTCGCGACTTCTGCCATGGATGACCCTCCTTAAATGTTACCTGAGCCCACCCGTGAAAGTGGATCGCCGTCAGACTTCGGATACTACCTTGAACTTGTACCCGTACCTTATGACCCCTTCTTGCTCGTAAACCTTTCTGATCACCGCCTTAACCGGTAGCCCTATGAGCGACCTTTTGCCTTTATCGCCCGAACTCCCACCTGAGTCTTCGAACGCCGAGTCTTCGAATAGGGGTGCGGCCATAGCGGCACGCGGATCGACACCCACGATTTGGGCGATGATCCTTGGTCCCTCCTCGAGTTCCACGAGGCCCACGACATAAGAGCCTACTGCATTGGCCTGCCATTCGAATTCGGGCGGGGCGCCTCCGCCCGCTATCACCGTAAAGGAATAGATGCGCCCCCTTCCGGAAAGACTCGCCGCCTCGAATGAGTGACCTCCACACTCAGGGCAGACGACCTTCGGCGGGAACAATACTGCCCCGCAACCGAGACATCGCTGCCCCTTAAGACCGTATCTCTGCGCTATCGTCCGTTCCCACACCGGAACCGAAATATAGGCGCCCAATCCCGATCCCTCCGATACCCCCGCATGATATCAAAGCCACCCGCGAACCCGAAGGTAGGTGACGAAGTCCACGTCGGTTCCCGCGTCAAGCAGGCTACGCAGGGGCTTTTGTCTCGAAATCTCGTCGACTCCACGCCCCACCCTCACTCTTAGGGCATCGGCAATGGCACCGCTACCATAGGAGACTAAAAGCAAGAGGTCACCGGGTTTTACGCTCCCCGACTCCAGATATGCCAAAAGCCCGAGGAGACAGGAAGCGGCGCCGGCATCGCCCATATCCGAAGCGACGATACCGGGTAACACCCGCTCATCCTGAAATCCGAGGGTCCTGCCTAAATCCAGGGGAAGCCTCGCGTCGGGTTGCGTCGCCACCAAGCCCCGGAATTCGCTCCCTACGGAGGAAAGTGCCGCTTCGCACGCCTTTTCCTCCGACTCACCCCGGCCTACACGTCTTTCCTTTTCGAGCAAGGCCCGGACAGCCCCGACGCACGTGCCCACAAAAGCGTCGCGCGAGTGCCTCGCGATACCGAGGTCGGAGGCCTCCGTAAACCCCGTTCTCCTCGACCTTATACCGAGACTCTCTTTGCTCCAGGTAGAACTCCCCTCCAGAGAAAAGATGCACCGGTCTTCGTTTTCCCCGCTCTGGAGCACGAAGGCCACCGCCCCGGCTCCGGCTGCCTGTTCTACGGGGTTTCGCGGACCTCCCCCGGGGCAGTCCGAAACCACGACTAAAGCCAGACGGAATGCGCCGGAGGCCAGCGCGGATGCTGCGCTGATGAGAGCCTCCGTCCCCGCGCGGGTGGAACTCCCGAACTCGCCCACGAAGGCGGTCTTCGGTATGCCAAGGCACTCCGCCAGCGCACCGGCGAACGACTTCTCTTCATAAGGGAAGCTCGTGGAGGCAAAAGCGACGTAGTCTATGTCCCCGGGGCCTAAGCTCGTACCCGTACCGGCTGTACCGGCTACGGTAGCGCTCCTGCCCGGTTCGCCCTCGACGGCCCCTCCTCCGGCTCGAGCGGAAGGCAAAGAACCATCCCCGGATCCGCCCAGGGTCTTCATCCCCAAAAGGGCTTCCTTCGCGGCTTCAACCGCCATGGTGAACGCGTCCTCGTCGACCTCGGGGAGCGCCTTCTTCTTGATGCCGGCACCGGCATAAGCGCCAAGAGCCTTCGCGATCTCTGACGAACCGACTCTGAGGGCAGGTACGTACACACCGCAGGAGATAATCTGTATCACCGATCATCACACCACCTTCAGCGCGTCAAGCGTCGATCCCGAATATGAACACGGTCGCAGCACCGCCCGAGCCGCCCACATTGTGAGTGAGACCGAACCGTGCTCCAGCCACCTGTCTTTTCCCCGCTTTGCCCCTGAGCTGGTTAAAAATCTCTACGGCCTGCGCGATGCCGGTAGCCCCTAAGGGGTGACCTTTCGCCTTGAGGCCGCCGCTCGGGTTCACCGGCATTCTACCCCCGAGGGTCGTCTCCCCCGCCTCGAGGAGCTTCCATCCTTCCCCTCGGCCGGCGAAGCCTATGTCTTCGTACGCCATGATCTCGGCGATGGTGAAACAATCGTGCACCTCTGCGACGTCGATGTCCGAAGGGGAGATACCCGCCATGGCAAAGGCCTTCGTCGCCGCGATTCTGGCGGCTTCAAGGCCCGTTATGGATCTTCTCTCGTGAATAGCCAGATAGTCCGTGCCCGCCCCAAAACCCAACACCTTGACGGGAGAGGGCGTAAACTCCCGCGCCCGCTCCAAAGACGTCACCAGCACTGCGGCCGCCCCGTCGCTCGTGGGCGAACAGTCGAACAGGTTCAGAGGATATGCCACGTTAGCGGCCCCCATGGCCTGCTCGAGGGTAATCTTCCTTTGGAAGTGGGCCTTGGGGTTAAGAGCGCCGTGGGAATGATTCTTCACGGCCACCATGGACAGGTATTTCTTGGGAACGTGGTAGTCATGCATGTACCTCGAGGCCATCACCGCGTAGATACCGGCGAAGGTCAGCCCCGCAAGCCTCTCGTACTCGGTATCACCTGAGACGCCAAGCCAATACCTCCCCTGCATGGCGGAGGTATCCCTCATCTTCTCGACCCCAGCCGCCAGCACCACGTCGTACTGCCCTGACCCCACGGCCAATACCGCCGAAAGAAGGGCAAACCCCCCCGAAGCGCAGGCATTTTCCACTCTGGTCACGGGTATGTTACCGAGCCCGACGTGCTTGGCGAGGAGGGGTCCTGGCTGTCCGAGCTGAAAGCCGCCCACACCCAGAGTCCCGACGTACGCCGCCTCGATAACACTGGGATCTAGGGCGCCGGCGAGGCTCGACTTCATGTCGTCGAAGGCCTCCGCGAAAATCTCCTTAATGCTCTTTTGAGGGAACTCGCCGAACTCGCTCTGTCCGGCGGCCACGATAGCCACATCTCTCATCCGTATACACCTCTGGAGCTGTACTTCGCCCGTTGCGCCGGGAGACGGAGGTTATACCCCCCTCCCCCGTCCCTGATCCACCCGATGTCATCCTTTGCCGCTCCCCGGCTTCAGTCGAGGCGTCCGAGATATACCCTGTTGGGGTCAAGTTCCTCCCTCAATATCCGTAGCTCCTCGTCTGTGGGAGGATCTAGAACCTTCACGTCGTCCGCCACCTTGAGGTTCCAACCGGTGTTCTCGAGTATCTGTTCCACCGTCGCTTTAGGGTTCAGGGCATAAAGGAACATCTCCCCGTTTTCGTCGAACTTGAGGAGCCCGAGGTCGGTGACCACCGCCTCCGGTCCACCTCTGAAGCCCAAAGCCTCCCTCTCGCTCCTCCCGCCGAGATACCCGGGGCTCGTGATGAAATCGACCTTTTCGGGAAAGCGTCTCTTTGCGTGCGGCAGCAAAATCAAGGTCTTTCTGCAGGAAAGCGCGATGTCGCACGCGCCGCCGCTGCCGCCCAGCCGTACCTTAGGCCTTTCGTATTCGCCGATGACCGTCGAGTTGATGTTCCCGTATCGGTCAACCTGGGCGGCCCCGAGGAACCCCACGTCCACCAAGCCTCTTTGGAGGTAAAGGTAAAACAGGTCGAACATAGAGCACACCGAGACGGCTCCCGTGACCAAACACGGGTCGCCTATCGACAGGGGAAGCCTGGCAGGAGCGGCATCCACGACGCCCGCTTCGTAAAAGAGCACCAGATTTGGAGCGTGTAGTCTCTTGGCCAGGTTCGCCGCCAGGTTCGGGAGACCGATGCCCACGAGGACCCTGTCGCCGTCCTCCAGCAACCTGGCCGCTGAAACCACCATCATCTCCCCCGGTGAGTACTCCCGTTCATCAGTCATGGCGTTCACCAGCCTTTCTGGACTCGTGTCCTCCTCCCCACATGCCCGGGAGTGCTTTACGTGAGGACGCTATAAACGTGAGGACGCTATAAAATCGAGTCTGTAGCATATGTCCTCCTCTCCCACATACCCGGGAGGATCAGAGATAGATGCCGTAATCTACAGGGGCGCTGTACTGAGACTTCGGAATGAGGGAAAGGACACGGGAAGACTCGAATTTTGACATATACTCCCTTCTGCCCTTAACTCCGAACACCCATTCTCGCAACCACTCATCAAGCCGCGCCTCGTCTTTGGATATTGCCTCCCACTCCAGGTAAAACTGATTGTCGCGGTCGTAATACCCCTGGGCGTAAGAGGGATGCGCCCCCCACGGCTCCTCCACGACGGCGGACACGAGAAAGCCCGGGATGAGGGTACGGGCCGGGTCCGATCTTATGACGTCCTCGGAGACTATCTCTTCGGTGGTGAGGATGACGCGTTTCGAAGCGAAGGCGGCTTCGCGTTGTTCGCCCACTATCCCCCAGATCTGGCCGTTGCCGGTGGCGTCGGCGCGCTGGACGTGAATTACGGCCACGTCGGGGTTGAGTGCCGGGACCACGGAGATCTCCCGGCCGGTATACGGGCATACCACGCTTTTGATGGAAGGGTTTTTCTTGACCAGGTCTGATCCGGTGTTTGTCTTCAGGGGAAAGAAAGGCAGTCCCCCCGCGCCCGCCATAAGCCTTGCCACGGTTCCGAAGTGGGTATACTCTTCGATTTCGAGCTCCCCGGCCTCGACCTTCTTCCTGAAGGCCCTGAGGGGGCCCACACCGGGATTGCCGGCCCAACTGAATATCACCTTTCGGGCGCAGCCGGCCGCTATCATCTGGTCGTATATGAGGTCGGGGGTGGCTCTCGCCAGGACCAGGTCTTTCTTGCCTTGGCGTATGATTTCATGGGCGGCCGCAAACGGTATGAGGTGGGTGAAACCGGCGAGGTAAAGCAGGTCGCCATCGCGCACGTACTTGGAGATGGCCTCGGTCATGGACATGACCTTGGACGGTCCACACCGAGATGCTTCGGTCTCAGATGATGGATTCGTCATCACGGAATTCGTCGTCACTTTTGACTCCCCCGGTCGAAGTAATCCTCTCATCGCATCCAGCGCCTTAACTCTTTACTCCAAAACTCCTGAAGAAGCAGGCGCATCGAAATCATGCGGGCCCCGAGCGGTAATGGAATCGGCACCTCTGAAAAAATAAGCGGACCCACACCTCTCCGTCACCATGAATGACAGAGACGCTGGGTCCGCCCGCTTTCCTGCCGAGGTTACATAACAGTCAAGGCTTTGAGCCTTAACGCGATCTCGCCAGCACGAGCAAACCGCTCTATTTCAAGTGATTCGTTCGCCGTTTGACGCCCGAATCCTCCTTGACTTCTTCCCAAGCCTCTCTTGTCTTTCAGAGTAGCGTTGTACCGCTGACCTGATGGCCACCATGAGAGCCTGTTGCGAAGGAGCGAGGTATCTCTCTTCGAGCTCTTTGAAGAGCGGCTCGAGTCCCCTGTCAAGCTCGTAATCGACGACCAGGTCCCTTACGAACCGGCGCGCCAGCTTTGTGACAAAGGTGAATTCCGCATCCACTATGGTATCCGTAGCGGGATCTATGGCCAAAACGACGCCGGCATGCCTGAACACCTGATGCATCGATGTTCCTTCGGGCGCCTTAGCGTAACCGGTCACCAAAACGACGCCGCTTTTCTTGAAACCAGCCACCCGCCTCAACCCCTTTGAGGGTCTACCCGCTGGGTCGGTATGAGCGTTAGCCGTTGCCATGACACCCCGTCTCACCTGACCCACCTCTGGTGCGAAGCAATAGCGACTTCGACTTTGGTCCGGGCCTGAATGGTCTAAGCCTCAGTCAAAAAGACTGTTTGATCCGGATCTGAATTGTCTCGGTCTCAGTTGAACAGGGACTGCTCCAGGAGATCGTAACGGATCACGCCGGCACTGAACGTCTTTCCGGTTCTTTGATTGTTCATGACGAACTTCGCCACGGTGTGAACGTCCTTATCGATCTCGTAGAAGTCCCTTCCGCCCTTCTCGAAAATGTCGATAAACGGGGTCCCGTACAGATAGGAGGCGGATAAAGGAAGCTTTTCGATGACCGCCTCTATTTCTTCGTCCTCACAGTCCACCACGTAGTAGACAGTGGTCCCGTAAAGAAGGCAGGTATTGACCCTGTCCATGGCCCTAAGCTCATCCCGCGTTATCGGCGGTATGGGTGAGATGCCGTAACCCGAAATGACCTTGCGAACGTCAAATCCCTTGGAGTGAAGCCGCCACATGGATGGCTCCACGGTCCTCGCGACGACCTGAATGGATCCGACCAAGCTGCCCGTGGGCGCAACGAGGATATACAGGTTTTCGGTGGGTACTTTGCAGGCACTCGCGATTTTATCCGCAAATTCTTCGTCGGGAAGGCGGGTCCCTTGAAGGGCGAATACCGCCTCATGGGTCTTATCTACATACGGAAACGCTGTGGCGAACCTGTCCATGTACGCGGCCGCCCGTGCAGGTCCGGAACCTATAGGGGCAATTCCTTGTTCGTTGGGGGGCATTTCGGTTACCCTCCAACCGGAGAACTGCGAAGAGAGGGTCGCCTCGATGGGATTGTCGATAAAGGCCTCAATTGCCGGAAGCGTCAAATCTTTGCCCGGGAAGGTAAATGTGCTGTACTTGAACTCCCCGAGGCCCCCGATGGTGGCCTCGGCGAACCGCTTCGCGGCCACCCAACCGCCTTTGGCCTCCACTCCAAAGTCTACCACGGTGGTACCGTTCTTCAACCTGATTACCTTAACAGCGAGTTCCTCCGCGTTTGCTATGACGTCTTTCACAATGTTTACTGCCCGTTGGTTTACACTGAACAACGAAAAAGCACCTCCGACTCTACCGTCTAGTTTGCCAGCCCCAAACACATCAACCGGAAACGCCGCCTGCTATCGATACGCCGCCGGTTACTCGGCCCGGGAACCTTGAGGTCTTAAACCAACGCACCGGTCTGGATTTCCGGGTTACGAAGAGTGTTGGCCCGGGCCCGACTAAAGTCCCGGGCCCGACTAAAGTCTCCCGACTAAAGTCTCAAACCATACCGCAAGCTCGCGCTTCTTCTTCAAGGCCGAGGGCAGCCAGTTTTTCGGCCTTGGGTTTGCCGTCCCTCGTCCACCCGCGAAGATCGTAATATTCGTCGAGGAGGGCCTCTATTTGCTCAAGAGTTATGTGCTTGCCCTTGGTCGGCCCGCTAGGTATGTCCTCCTCGTAAATCCTCGCCGGCGGATAGTCGTATTTTCTACCGAAGTCCGGTATCTCCCTTATGTTGAAGCACCTGTTGAGGTTCCAGACACGTTCCCCTATGGCGCTCAGGGTCTCCCAGGTATGCGAAAAGCCCGTCACCGCGTTGATTATTTCGGGATAGTGTTCGAGTTCGAACCCCACCTCGATCCACGGGAACCGGCACGCGCCCACCATATCCAGGACCGGCCGCACGTGCTGGAGTTCGATGACCTTGGCCGCCTTGCCTTCGAGCTTCTCCCTGCCTACGGCGATATCGTAGGTGATGGCCCACGCTCTGTTGTGGTGCGCGCCCACGTCGCACGTCATGTAGGCCAAAAGCATGGCGGGGGTGTTGCGAGGCTCATACCCGCTTATCTCAAGCCCCTTCACGTGCATGGCGAACTTCTCCGAGCCCCTCCCGAGTTTCGCCGAGGCAGTCCTCACGCCCTCGGCCAGCACATCGCCAATGCCCTCGCGTTTGGCGACGAGGTTTGCGATGTGGACCACCGAGTCGACGTCGCCAAAGCGCACCGCCCTTCCGAGGTCGGACTCGGATATGATCCCGCGCTCGAAGCACTCTATGGCAAAGGCCACGACACCGCCGCCCGAGATGGTGTCGATCCCGAGTTCATCCATGACGTAATTCGCGTATGCCACCTCCTCTACCTTACTCAGCATGCAGTTTCCGCCGATCAGCGCCACGGTCTCGTACTCGGGACCCTCGACGTATGCTTCGCGACCGTTCACGCGGGTATGCGAGTATTTCCCGCACGGGATGGCGCAGCAGAAGCACCCCTTGTCGAGCACGAGTATCTTTTCGCGCACCGCCTTTCCGTTGATGGCCTCGTACCCTTCGAGGTAGCCCGTACTGAAGTTCCGCGTGGGGAAAGAACCCACTTCGTTGACCCAGTCGGTGATGCCCGCCGTGCCGTACGGGGTCCACTCCTTGAAACCGGGTTTGGCGAAGAGCGCTCGGAACTTATTCTTCCCCACTTCGAGGACCTTCGCGGGATCCGCAAGGGGAACGCCCTTTGTCCCGTGCACGGCGATGGCCTTCAACTTCTTCGAACCCATCACTGCGCCGATCCCGGTCCTGCCGGCCTGCCGCCCGAAATCATGGGATATGCAGGCGATTTTGACGAGGTTTTCGCCTGCAACGCCTATGGTCGCGATTTGGAACTCATCTCCGAGGCGCGCCTTGAGGGCCGTCTCAGTCTCGATGGCCCCCTTGCCCCAGAGGTCGGACGCGTCTTTGATCTCGACCCTGTCGTCGTCGATATACAGATAGCACGGGGACTGCGACTGCCCCCGGATTATGATCATGTCATAACCCGCATATTTCAGTTCGGACCCGATGTGCCCGCCCATGTTGCTGTCGCCATATCCTCCGGTGGCGGGAGACTTGGCGCCGAACTCCACCTTGCTCGAACACGGGAGAAACACTCCCGTAAGGGGACCCGAGGCCATGATGAGGACGTTTTTCGGCCCGAGCGGGTCGGCACCGGGCTCGATCTCATCGAACAAGGTACGCGATACGAACCCACGCCCACCCAAGTACTCCCTGGCCAGGCGTTCGGGAAGAGGTTTCACCGTGAACTGTTTGGAACCGAGGTCGACGTCGAGGATCCTTCCGGCGTATCCGCTGAGCACGGCATCCTTCCTCCTTTTGGATGACTTCGTGTACCAAAGTCGCCGCGTCCTATGCCGCCCTTCATCGCTTCATGTGGTCCGTAGCATGGCCCTGACGCTATGCCACTCCCGCCTGCTCGGAGGGCTTGTCGGCGTCGTATAGCGCGCCCCTCGGGCAGAACTCCATACACGCGCCGCAGAGGGTGCACTTAATCGGGACATCGTCTCCTCTCCAGAGGATCATGGCGCCCTTGGGACAGGCGTCGACGCACGCGCCGCATCCCGTGCACTCGTCGCGGTCGATCTTGTAGACGCCGTTTTCCAGTTTGATCGCTTCCACAGGACATACTTCGGCACAGTCACCACACTGGTCACACGTCACGACTTCGTACCTACCCGGAGCCGGAAAATGACCTACAATCTTCAGCGCCGATCTTTTGGGGTTGCAGACATCAAAGAGCGTAAGCGAACATATGGTCTGACAGATCTTGCACCCGGAACAGAGTTCGTCCTTAACGCCTAGCTTCATTAAGACCACCCCCCGGAACACTATTCTCGTTGAAGACAGAATTTCCCTTCCACTTGAAGACAGATGGGCAGGGCGTAAGTATACTTCTTATGAAAGCTTGATATGAAAGCGTTCCCTAAAGATTCTCAGTCCCAGGGAGTGACTCATATGGTGGAAATCAAAAAGGATTGGAACATACCGATCACAGTAGAAACTCTCGTTAAGTGGGGGAACCCCCGGCGTAGCATAAGCGCTTTACCGACGGCAACGCTTTTGGCCTACGAACGCGCTGTCGCAATGGGTGCGGACCTCGCTCGTCCCGCGGCGATCTACAAAGACGTAAAAATATTAGAAAACCTTCCGGACAAAGTTACAGTAGAGGAGGGAGTGACTTTCAAAAGCCCTCATCTCGCAAGCCTCCTCGACGGCGCCGAACGGCTAGTGGTGATGTGCCGTACCATAGGACCTGACCTCGAAAATGCGGTGACCTCATTACAGGACAAGGGCGACGTCGCTACAGCCTTTGCGCTAGACCTCTATGGGTCAGTAGCGGTCAGTCTCTTGGGTCGAAATGTTTCTAGCTTCCTTCAAGAACGCGCCCGCAGAGATGGGTTTGAAACAACCGTTCACATGTCACCCGGCCAGCTCGACTGGAGCGTTCGGGACCAAGTTGGGATCTTTCGCCTTCTCAATCCTGAGGCCATTGGAGTAGTGCTCACCCCCAGCTTCATGATGAAACCGGTCAAGTCATCTACGGCGGTTTTCGGATACGGCCCTGCCGAAAAAATAAAAAAGGGCGCCTTGGCATGTGAACGCTGCCCCAAGAGACACCATTGTACGTTCAGGGGAAACGCAGATGAGGAATGACTGACTCGTGGAAAGGTAATGGTTCCGGTATATTGGACGGCCCCAAGTGAATATCTGATAGAGAACATTTCGGTCCGGGCAGGATGGACCCATACCGCCAATGTCGCGGCAACATGGTGATAATCATGATAAAGACCCTCCGCATACCGAAGCCCCAGGCCGGGCGCACCCACCCGTACACCACCGGATGGCGGATAATGACTTCCAAGGATTTCGGGGTCCGCATTCTTCTTTGGGTGCCTACCGGGCTCATCTTGGGGTTCTTTATAGGCGGCTTGTCGATAGTCTTGGCTCCCTCCTATGCCGCACTGGGTCCGGTCACTTTCCTCTACAGGCTTCTCGCGGAAAGTGAATACGGTAACGTCGGTTACGCTCGACTTGCTACGGGTCAAGCTGAAAGCCGATACGACGGTTCCGCGGTCAAACCCGTGACCATAGGCGACGGCAGGTACCCAAACGTAGCGCTGATGTTCAATCTCGACTGGGGCCAAGACATCGTCCCGCGAATCCTCGACGTTCTCGAGGAACATGACGTCAAATGCACTTTTTTTGTTACCGGCACCTTCGCCAGGAAGAATTCCGAACTGATCCTCGAGATCGCCCGACGGGGGCACGAAGTGGCAACCCACGGCGAAGAACACAAAAACTCTACATCCCTCCGACCCCGACAGCTTGACCGTTTGATCCTCAAAGGGGCCAAGATTCTCGAGGAGATCACGGGAAAGACGCCGCCGCCTTTGTTTTCGCCCCCTTCCGGCGATTGGAACAGCGCAGTGGTGGAACGCGCATCAAGACTCGGGTTTCAGACGATCCTCTGGACGATAAACACTGCCGACTGGCAACTGCCTCCTCCCGAGGTGATCGCGAAAAGGGCACTGGCCGGTTGTCGAAACGGGGCGCTGATCCTCCTTCACCCGACAGAGCCGACACTCAAGGCTTTACCTACCATAATCACTGAGTTCAAGTCGAGGGGATTCACCCTCACAACGGTAACCCGAACCTTGGGTGACCATGAATAGAGGTCTCACTCACGTCCCCGCCGCTCTGTAGCCGCCGTGTAATATGCTGTGTAATATAATCATACACAGAGACTTCAAGAGACCTGCGGAACACAGTTGTACAAGGGCGAATGTAGAAGGGCGAATGACCGGCCAATGATAGCTCTTACGACTTTCAAATCGGCGGCTTCAGTAATTCCAGATGCGGTGAGGGCCGTACTCTCGTCTCTCCGAAACAAAGGCTATGAGGCGTATATCGTCGGCGGTACCAGTAGGGCGCTCATATCCGGAGCTAAACCCAAGGATTGGGACATTTCGACGAACTCAAGACCCGAAGCCGTCCGGGAGATTCTCGACGCGTGTGGCCGAGGTTTTGCAGAATACAGCGTGGTGGATACCGGGATAAAGCACGGGAGCGTCTCTTTGATCGTCAAAACGGCGCTGCACGAAGAACCCCTTCGGGTCGACGTAACGGCGTTTCGCGTAGAAGAGGGATATAGCGATCACAGACGTCCCGACAGTATCATTTTGAGCACAAGCATAAAGGACGATCTATCCAGGCGGGACTTCACCATCAACGCCATAGCCTTATCGTGGCCCGAATTGGGAATCGTCGACCCTTTCGGAGGGAGACGCGATTTAAGAAAGAGGGTAATCCGAGCCGTTGGAGATCCGCGCGAGCGGTTCAGAGAAGATCCCTTGCGGATGCTTCGGGCGGTAAGGTTTCGGTCGGAGCTTGGGTTTAATATCGAAAGGTCAACGTGGGGGGCCATTAGGGGCCTTCGAGATATGATCCGGCTGATCTCCAAGGAACGCGTGCGCGACGAGATTACTCGCATCCTGACGGGTGAATTCGCCGAAGACGCCGTGCACGAAATGTGGAAACTGGGCCTGGTGGAGGAAGTGTTCCCGGAGTTCCCTCAAGACGCGAGCCTTTTCGTTCACTCGGCACGGACCATGACGTTCGTGATGCCCGTCGTGCATTTGCGCCTTGCGGCACTCCTTCATGATATAGGCAAGCCTTCGACGGTTTGCATCGACGAAGCGGGCAAGGCACACTATTACGGCCACCAAACGGCCGGGGCGCAAATGGCCGAAGAATCGCTGAAGAGACTTCATTTCGATACCGCCACCATAACGAGGGTGTCCTTGCTCATACGGGAGCATATGTTTTCGTTTCCCCCAGACATCACCGACGCTGGGATCAGGCGGCTCATAAGAAGGGTAGGGCTCCAAAACGTGGATGACTTGATAGAATTGAGGCGAGCCGATATGGCAGCTTCCGGTGCTGACCCTAGAGCATGCATACGATACGCGGAATGGATGAAAGCGCGGATCGCGGACGCTACCGCCGGAGAGGCTCC
>DUSP01000084.1 GCA_012842575.1 Clostridia bacterium | reverse complement strand
GGGTTTTTATCCGGTGGGGAACGAAACCGCGTGTTGACCATCATGAAAGACAGCAGGGTCGGTTCTATGGGGACGTCTGTAGTCGTCCTCGTATTCATTCTCGATTACGTACTATTGGCCGGAACACCCACAGGGCTTCGCGTCGAAGCTCTGCTCACTGCCCCGGCGGTCAGCAGACTCGCCATGGTGATCGCCATGTACCATAGCGTTCATGCAAGGGCGGAAGGGGGGCTTGCGACCCCGTTTCTTGAGGCGTCTGATCTAATTTCGGTGGTAACGGCGTTTTTGGTCACCACGGCCTTGTGTTCCGTGGCCTTAGGGTTGGTTCCGTCAGTTGTCCTGTGTTCTATCGCTGCTGTCCTCGCTCGGGTGGCGACGTGGTATTCTACCAAGCGGATCGGTGGGATTACCGGAGACGTTCTAGGGGCGGTCAACGAGATTACGTTTCCGGTCAGCCTTTTGGTCATCAGGCTCCTAAACCCTTAATTTAAATTGCTATATTTTAATGACTTAATGCTTTTAATGTTTTCTGTTCTCAGTGGGGCCTTCGGTGTGGCGTCAACGAAAACAGACAAGGCGGTGTGATCAGAATGATGTATGTGGAAACTGTAAGAAAGCGTATCGGACCGCTCCATGAGGATGCCATGAGAGCTGCCCGCCGCAGGCTTGACAGCCTCACCAAACCGCGCGGTAGCTTGGGAGTTCTCGAAGATCTCGCGGTGACTCTCGCAGGCATTGTGGGGGAACCAATACCAAAGCTTTCGCATAAGGTGGTCTTGGTAATGGCGGGAGATCACGGGGTGGCGAGGGACGGCCTCACGGGTTATCCGCAAGAAGTCACTGCCCAAATGGTGAGGAACTTCCTCCGGGGTGGAGCCGCCATAAACGTGCTCTCGAGACTTGCCGGCGCCGAAGTCAGGGTGGTGGACGTGGGTGTGGCCTGCGACATGGAGGAGCCCGGTTTGATTTCCATGAAGATAGTGAGGGGTACGGAGAACATCGCTAAGGCCCCGGCGATGTCGGAAACGGATGCCTCGAGGTGTATACTAGCGGGCGCCATCGCCGCCAGGGATGCATGCGAGGCCGGAGCTGACGTCATCGCTGTGGGCGAAATGGGGATCGGGAACACCACTCCTTCCACCGCGATCCTTGCGACCTTCAGCGGCATGCCGGTAGAGGCCATCACCGGAAGGGGGGCAGGGCTCGATGACGAAGGCCTTGCGAGGAAAATCGAAATCATCCGGAAGGCTTTAGATCTACACCGACCCGACCCCAGGGATGCGATGGACGTTTTGAGTAAACTTGGCGGGGCCGAAATAGCGGCTATGACGGGAGCAATTCTCGAAGGCGCTGCCAGGCGGAGACCGGTGGTCCTCGATGGTTTCATATGCGGCGTTGCCGGCCTCGTTGCGTGCCGATTGGTCCCGGCGTCTCGTGATTATATGATAGCATCACATCTGTCCCGTGAACCTGGGCACCGACTGGTCCTGGAATTGTTGGGCAAGAAGCCTCTTTTTAACCTGGATATGCGTTTAGGGGAGGGAACCGGTGCAGCCCTTGCGCTCCATCTCCTGGAGGCTTCAACGAGGATCATGAGGGAGATGGCGACTTTCGATGAGGCCGGCGTGAGTCAAGGCACTGTACATTCAGGGACCGATATCCCGTGACAGGTCCTTTAAGGGACGCAGGATTCGGTGAGCTTCCGCGAGATCGAAGTTACCATTCCGCCGCTTTTCATAATCGGATGGCAAGCAGAAGGACTAGGGTTTTGAGGGAGGATGGCGGTTTGGGATAACGGAGTGCGATCCCGAGATGAAAGGAGGGGGGTCTACGGCCGTGCCGGGCGAAAACGGAGGAGAAAACATCGAGAAATGGGTAAAACGCGGCCAAGCCATAGATGAGCTCATCGTCTTTTTGGTGAGGCATGGTGAAACAGACCATAATCGCGAAGGGCGTTTACAGGGGAGGGGAGGGGTGTCTCTCAACGAAACAGGAAAGGCGCAAGCCACCCTCATTGCATCCTGGCTCGGAAAGACACCCCTTGATGCGATTTATACAAGCGACATCCTCAGGGCGCGACAGACCGCTTCTATCATCGCGAGGTTCCATCCTCAGTGCTCCGTCGCAGAAATGGAAGAGCTTCGCGAATGGGATTTCGGAGAGTGGGAAGGAAAGACCCACGATGAGATCTTGGAATATGACAAGGAGAGGAGAGAGGCGTGGGTCGAAGACCCCGTCAACCTGCCCACACCGGGCGGTGAGAGCCTCTACCAAGTCAGGGATCGCGGAGTTTCTGCCATGCGGCTCATCCGAGAGAGGAACCCGTGTGGCCGCGTCGCCGTGGTAAGTCACGGTGCGCTGATTCGGGCGGTAATCACCGCTTTTGCCGGGCTACCCCTCGAGGAAGCCTTGACACTGCGACTGGACCTTGGCAGTGTGAGTATACTGAGGTTTGATGAAGACGGATGCAGCATAGAGGCGGTGGGTTTTAGGCCTGGAGTGGATACGCACGTTACACTGAAGACCCCATCGATGCCAATAGCCGTGAAGGCGTCTCTTGGGGCGCTTTTAGGGACGCCTCTCTTGACAAACACGAGGAATCCACGGAAATGGCCGTAAAGAGTCTCTTTTTCGGAGACAAAAAGAGCCGGTGCTTTATGCACCGGCCTGGTAAAGGGAGGATCTAGGTTTGCCGGACGAAAGGAGGCTGGCCGGCCCAGCTCCTTAATATCTTATGACAACTTCGCGTATTATGTTACCGCCTACCCGAGCAACTTAGACCAAGCCTAAGAGATTGCCAAGCATCTCACGCGCGGCATTTTTACGACGCCTTTGAGGAGGCAGACGACGAAGATTCATCCGAAGAGGAGGAACTACCGACGGAAGCTCCCTTCTTGTCCTCGCTTTCTTTCCTCTTGTACTCCGCGCTCCTGTTGTCCGAAGTGTAGAAGCCCGGGGCTTTGAAGAGAACCGCCACGTTCTTTGAGATAAGCCTCCTCACTTCGCCTCCGCAGGTGGGACAAGTCTTGATGGGAGGCTCCGAAATACGTTGCCATACTTCGAATTGTCCGCAATGATTGCACTTATACTCGTATGTCGGCACTTTCGGACTCCCCTCACTGTTGATATTTGTAATCGTTTTGGTAATTGCATCTTTAATTCTCTGAAATTCTCTGAGCGGATCGAGAGGTGCTGAAGCGTCCTAGCGCACCTTTCCCGTAAAGCTATATAATCCACTCGTACGGTGTTGTCAACCCGTTGGTAGAGACGCACCCACCGGACGGGAGCGACCGGACGGGAGTGTAAGTTTTCAGTAGGTGTATCTAGAGGGGATAAGGGAAGAGTAGAAGACCCGGAAGCCACCGGACTGTTTTGTTGACATCCCTTCGGGGGCTTGATATATTATAAGTGGGAAGTTGTGACTAGGTTCACAAAGTGTATTGCGAGGTTTTGACGATTGGTTCAGAAAACGGTATTCTTCAGCGGATATGCCAAGCTCCCAAGCACCATAACAGCTGGTAAGCTTTATGAAGTGCAAGCAGTCACCGTAGAAATAGAACCCCAGACCGGCATGATCCTTAATGCGGATTGCACTTTGTCGACGCAGCTCGGCCGTAGGTTTGTTCGAAAGATCTTACGCGGTTATGACTTGGACCAGGGAATCGAACCGCTGATCGCCGAAATACAGGCCCGATACTATGGCGGCGCAAAAAGCGCCCTGATTTCCGCGCTACGAATGATGTACCAGCAGTTTAGAGTGTTCCGCAAAGATCATCCAAAGACCGTACTTCGGTTGGACGCTGGTGCAAACAGTGGCGACTGAGTGGGCATCTGACAAAAGAGAAAGCCGGATGGGTGCCAGGTAGCCTTAGGTTTCGAAGAGGATTTCGAGGGGTGTTCGAGGCCCAAGTTTTCGAGATGGCGTAATGGGTACTGTCTATTGTACCGTTCGGAGCCCGGCAAGGGTAAGGGACGGGGCGGCCATTTTGCCTATGGGCCTTCGGCTCGGGGCCAGAATCCCTGGCCTTTAATGCCGAGGACATGAGGACGAATAGGTAAGACCCGGCCGAATTGCGGGGACTGGTGCAAAGTGAAGCGCTGGTTCCCGGCCGGCCGGGTTTCACTTTTGGAGGAGATTTTGGAGGAGATATTCATGGGCATCGACGACGAAAGGTTGAAAGAACTGAGGGAAAGGAACCGCCTTGCCGAGTTGGGAGGAGGGCTCAAACGCATATCTCGCCAGCACGACCAGGGTAAGTTGACGGCTCGAGAACGGATCGAGCGTTTGCTCGATCCCGGTACTTTCAACGAGATGGATAAGCTCGTCGTCTCATCCGCGGACATATCCGTCAGCGGAAGCGGCGCAAAGGGAGGTCGTACAGCGGCACCAGGAGACGGTGTGGTAACAGGGTACGGCACGATAGACGGAAGGCTGGTCTTCGTTTACAGTCAAGACTTCACGGTGCTCGGTGGATCTCTCGGAAAAATGCATGCCGCCAAAATCGCCAAAATCCTCGAAACTGCCATCAAGGTGGGCGCGCCGGTAATAGGCTTAAACGACTCGGGGGGCGCTCGGATTCAAGAGGGAGTCGACGCGCTAACGGGATACGGTCGCATTTTTTACCTGAATACCATCGCTTCTGGTGTCGTTCCACAGATTTCCGTCATTCTTGGACCCTGCGCGGGTGGAGCCGTGTATTCACCTGCGCTGACCGATTTCGTCTTCATGGTCCGGGGAATAAGTCATATGTTCATAACCGGCCCGCAAGTCATCAAGGCGGTTACGGGAGAAGACGTAACCCAGGAGGAGTTAGGGGGGGCCGATACGCATGCCCGAGTCAGCGGCGTGGTGCATCGGGTGGCAGACAGCGAAGACGAATGCTTTAGGGATATACGGAGGCTCTTAAGTTACCTTCCTTCCAACAACATGGAGGAACCGCCTGCAATAAGCTTCCGATCGGAACCGGCCGTCACTGGGGGTACGCCTCATGGAACCGGTTTGTCGTCCTCGGCTGAGACGACGTTGGCTCAATCGTCTGCCGTAGCGCCTGGTGAGGGTGAGGGTAGAGCTGCGAGTGAGGTGGCTGCTTTCGATGACCCCGGTCGCGTAGAGGAGTCACTGCTGGATGTTTTACCCGAGGAATCCAACCGACCTTACGATATGCACAAGATCATCGAGGCGGTCATAGACATAGGAACTTTTTTTGAACTTCAACCCGACTATGCTGCCAATCTGATCACCGGCTTTGCACGCCTGGCGGGTCGGGTCGTCGGGATCTTGGCAAACCAACCGGCGGTGTTGGCCGGGTGCTTGGACATCAACGCTTCGGACAAAGGTGCACGGTTTATCCGGTTCTGCGATGCCTTCAACATTCCGATCATCACGCTGGTGGACGTACCTGGATTTCTTCCCGGAACCGCCCAGGAGTACGGTGGTATAATCCGCCACGGAGCCAAGATGCTCCACGCTTACTCAGAGGCGACGGTTCCTAAGATCACATTGATAATCCGAAAAGCATACGGAGGAGCATACCTGGCCATGTGCAGCCGCGACCTGGGCGCAGACCAAGTACTCGCTTGGCCTACCGCTGAGGTTGCTGTTATGGGGCCCGAAGGAGCGGCAAACATAATCTACAAGGACGAAATAGAAAAGGCGGCTGACCCCAAGGCTGCCCTTGAGGAAAAGATTGCGGAGTACCGTAGGAGGTTTGCCAACCCCTATGTTCCAGCAGAGCGAGGCTATGTCGACGCTGTCATCGAACCGCAGGATACGCGGCCCAGACTCGTCAACGCTCTAGAGATGGCCAGGCTAAAGAGGGAGATTAGACCTGGCAAGAAGCACGGGAATATTCCCTTGTGAAGTGCCATCTGTCCGTGCCCGAGAGACGTTGACGGGGGAATGAATGAAGGAGGGTCTCCTATGGGGGATGTAGTCCTAGGCCTTCAGGTTTCGGCGATTTCCATGAGCATAGTGTTCGGCGTACTTGCGCTGCTCATGGTGGTAATTGGGGTAATGAGGCGAGCGCTTGCGATTGGTCATGGTAAAACTGCGGCGGCAAGCCCCGGCGCTTGTGAGCAAAGCGTGGACCCCGAAATCGTCTCCGCGATAGCGGCAGCGGTCACATGCTATCTCGAGAGCGAAGAGATTCACGATAGAGAGGATACGAAGCAAACAGCGGACGAAGCCAGGAGCGCCCGCAGGCTCAAATCCATAAAGACCATCAGAAGGATTGCGGACGACGCTTGGGCGGTTGCGGGTCGGCAGGCTCTCATGGAACAAGTGCTTTTGAGAAAAGTGAGCTGAGCAGCTTTTTTGGTCATCTTGATAAAATTAGCCGTCTACCTACCTTTAAGATCAGGGGCTTCAGTAATGCTCGGTAGGTCGTATCACCGGTCAGTATCCCTAAGCAAACGCGGCAGGCCTCCGGATCGGAGAAGTATATGTCCAGCAAGCGCCCCGGACTCCGATAGAAGCCCGCCCCGAGCCATTTAGCGTAGCGAAGGTTGGGCCCTATTGTGGTCTTTGCGGCGCGTTCATAGGGTAGCAGGTTATACCGGGTCGGAGGAAGACCCTTCTTCAAACAGGAAATGATGGCTTCGGCCGCAAGCCTCCCTGATGTTATGGCATACCTTATCCCTTCCCCTGTAAAGGGATCCGCAAAACCCGCTGCGTCACCCACCAATACGATACCATCTGCGACGACAGGCTCTATGTACCCGCCGATCGGGATGAAATGCCCCTTGAAGCGCTTCGCCAGCGCTTCGACTTCCCCCGTCGTTTCGTTATCACTTCCCTTGAGTTTCAGCAAGAACTCTCTTAGAGCAGCCTTTGGATTACGGAAAGAACTCAATGACGCACCTAAACCGATGGAGTAAGTTTCACGTTTAGGGAAAACCCAGCCATAGCCATGGGGTACAAAACCGTACCAAATATCAAGGCCTGTATCCGTACTGATTGGATTTCTGAAATCTTCTTTTGGTATATCGGCAGAGAGGCAAAAGCCGGTGTCTTTTGGGGGTAATGGTCGCCGGATTGCTTTGGCAACTTTGCTAAGGGCGCCATCCGCTCCTACTACGACTCGGCCCTTGAAAAGAAGTCGGTTCGAAGCCCTTACTTGCATAAGGGGCGGTCTTTGCACCGTCTCGCTTGCAACCTCAGTGACATCTATTCCTCCCATAAAACAAGCGCCTGCCGCACGCGCTTTTTCCAAAAGGAAGGCGTCAAAAGTCGCCCGTTTGACGAGGTAGCAATACGGTTCGGCGAAAGATACCTCTATGCGACGGTGACCGCTGAAGGCTCGAAACATGTACGCCTTTGCCTCGGGTATGTCGGGTGGTAAATCGAGCCCTGTCTTCTCCAACTCGTTGACGGCGGCGAGAGTCAAACCTCCCCCGCAGGGTTTTTCCCTCGGGAACTCCTTTTTGTCCAAAAGCAGGGTTTCGAGACCTTCGGCGGCACAGAGACGTGCGACTGTGGAGCCCGCCGGGCCGGCACCGACAATGATTACATCATAGGTTTTTTCATAGGTTTTTTGTACCTCTTGGGTCGAAGCTCTCATGTCCGACGACCGTCCTGGCTTGGAAAGCTTGACTGTTTTTGCTTTAGTCAAGCCGGGTCTTAGACCGGGTATTTGCCTCCTTATCAGATCAGATAGTTGATCAGCCCCTGGGGGGCAGGGCGGTAGGGGACCTTTCCGGTATCCCAGTATCGGATGCGAAAGGCCTGCGAAAGCAACGAAAGCAAAAAGGCTTCGGAACCGTCCTATTGAAGTATATAATAAGGGAGCGACGAAGAAAATGTCGCGAAAGGATCGGTCAAGGAAGGTTATCCGGATGTCAAGCCCTTATTCCTTCTCCAAATTTGATCCGAGCCACATCAAAGAGTACGAAAAAGCGACCATCGGGTCTGGTGATATCGGAGGCAAGGCCCGCGGACTAATATTTGCCCGGGAGGTCATCAGGGAGAAAATCGAAGACTCCGGCGTTGCCAATATCGGCAATCTATCTAAGACGACCAGTATTATCATTCCCGAGAGTCGATTCATCAGTACAGAGGTATTCGCTCAGTTTATGGAAGACAATCATCTCCATACATTGGTCGCTCCGCTTTCCGGAGAGTGTTCCGAAGCCGATTACGAACACATAAAGAAAGCGTTTATCAAGGCCCGTATCCCCCCCGGTCTTATGCAGGACCTTGAAAAACTGGTCGTAGAATTGGATTTCCCATTGGCGGTAAGGTCTTCATCTCGTCTGGAAGACAGCGTCCGGTATTCATTCGCCGGTAAGTACCTTACGTCGTTCATTCCGAACCGGGGGTCGATACAGGAGCGGGTCAAGCAACTCGAAACCGCCATCAAGCAAATTTATGCGTCTACATATGGACCGAGCGCGGTGGAATACAGGAGAAAACACAGGTTGTTTGAGGAGGAAATGGCCGTCATAGTACAGCGGTTCATCGGCAAGGAACGAGGCTCTTACTTTTATCCGGAGATTTCGGGTGTGGGGTTTTCAAAAAACTACCGGAGATGGACTGAGAGAATAAAGAAGGAGGATGGGATAATCCGCCTCGTGTTCGGGATAGGAACCCGATGTACGGGCCGCGGATACGCCCGTACCTTTTCCCCGACGAACCTGAAACTCCGTCCTGAGGGAAACAACCCGTGGGAGATAGCCCGTTACTCTCAGGAGACGGTAGACCTGTTCAACCTGAAGACCGGCGAGCTTGAGTCTTTCAATATAAACCTGAAACCGGAGATAGCCGTTCATCACCCCAACTTTCGGCGATTCGCCCAGCTGTACGATGCGGGCGAAAACGCATTGTTGAGCGTGTTCGATATCAGTCGTTTCCTCGAAGGCGAGTACCTCGGTTCGAGGATTAAATGCATATTCACATTCCAGGACCTCGATTCATTCTTCCCGGAGATATTTGAAACGGTCGATTTCATGTTCAAGGCTTTAGAAGACGCCATGGGAACATCGGTGGACATCGAATTCACGTTCGAGACCCTCGATCGGTCCTTTGCGCTGGTCCAGTGCCGGCCCCTGTCGAGCCAGGAGGAGTACCGTCGCGTCGTTCTCCCGAAATTCATTCCCGAGGAAAGCATTATCCTAAAAGGAGACAGGATGCTGACGAACGGTGCCATAGAACACGTAAGGCACCTTGTCTTTGTGGATCATGAACGTTACCGGGACGAAGTTGACAAGTACGCCGTTGCGAGGGAAGTGGGAGTGGTCAACAAGCAACTTGAGGGTACGAGGTACATCCTCGTAGGCCCGGGTCGGTGGGGTTCTAACGACCCGCTGTCGGGTGTTCCGGTTCAGTATAGTGAAATTTCCAACTGCGGCGTTCTGGTAGAAGTCGGCATCGGGCAAGAAGACTTCGTTCCAGAACTCTCGTACGGGACGCACTTTTTCGCCGACCTCGACCTTCACGGTATACTGTATCTCCCCGTGTTTGATACCATAAAGACGAACACCTTCAACGTCAAATGGTTCCAAAACGTGCCATGCCGATACGGTAATCACCCCGCAGTAAGGGTCTACGACGGAAATTTCTCAGTCTTTCTTGACGGTGAGTCAATGGTCGGAGTGGTCATAGATAACGAAATCATTACGGGGAAATAGATCTACACTGTGAGTTTTGGAACTTAAACCGAAAACCTCCGATTTTAGCAGCGAAGACCTGTACTCGGCCGAAGACAATTCATGGTGTGAAAGCGCTTTTGTGAGCACTTGGCGGATTATAATTCAGGAGGAGCCCGATGACAATCCTGCAAGAGATATTCCTGATTTCGCTGATCGGACTCGGTCATTTCACCGTAGATTTCTACATGGGGTTTTTCCCGCCGCTTTTGCCGTACTTATCACGTGTTTATGCGTTAAACTTGACGGAGGCAGGCGTTCTAGTGGGGGCGGCTGCGTCAGCATCATCCCTCACGCAACCCATTTTCGGGGCGGTAACCGATCGGATTAGATCGCCCTGGCTTCTTCCGGCTGCGGCGTTGCTGACCACCTGTGTTGTCAGTATGGTCAGTTGCGCAAAAAGCTACCCCCTGCTCATGTTGTTGGCGGCGGGAGGGGGAATTGGCTCTGCTCTTTACCATCCATTCGGCGCGGCTGTAGCAACGCGTTTGATTCGGGCGCAGAACAGAAAGGCCACGGCGGTTTCGATTTACTCGGCCTTTGGCAGCTTCGGGGCCGCTGTATCGCCCCTTGCTGCAGTGTTCGTGTTGCTCACCTGGGGCCTCGACGGGTTCTTTTACGCAGGCTCCCTGGGAGCACTGCTTGTATGCATCATGGTGGCCTTTAGAGGGCGATGGCTGTATGCCGTGAAGGGAGAGGATAACAGCGCGGGCAACTGCGACGGGGTACGCGTTGGAGAGAGATGGGATTTACGGGCGTCTTTGCCTCTCTTGCTCCTCATCTTGGTGCTTTTCTTGCGGAGCTGGGCGCAGCACGCCGTAATGTCCTTCGTGTCCTTTTGGTTTGAGAGCTTAGGTATGGGGGAGGAGGGGTATGGACTCGGGCTTTCGCTTTTTCTGATGTCCGGAGTTGCCGGAGGTCTGATCTGTGGAGCCTTCGGGGATAAAAGAAACCGTATTAAAGCGCTGGTATTGTCGGGAGTGGTATCCGCTCTCGCTTTGGCTATGTTCCTGCAAACTTCGGGTTTTTGGTCCTTTGTTTGTTTATCCCTGGCAGGGGCAGGGATGAACGGGGCTCTTCCCATATCGGTCGTACTGGCTCAGGAAATGCTTCCCCGAAATGCTGGCCTTGCCTCGGGAATGACGCTCGGTTTCACCTGGGGTTTATCAGGGCTTGCTACGGCGTTGACGGGCCTCATCGGCGATCTCTACGGTTTAGGTGCAGCCCTTTGGTCGCTGGTGCCCATATTGGTGGTTTCAATACCCATACCTTTGTTCTTGCCAGTCCATCATCACGAAAAGGAAACGGCTGGGGCGTGATCACTTTGCCCAACGCTAAGACGGTGATCTACCGGGTCAAAGACTTCGATCTCACACGGACTTTGACGTCAGGCCAAACCTTCGGGTGGACACGTGTATCTGGGTCAAGGAGTGTGTTTTCCGGTGAGATTAGGGGGATGGCCGTCACATGCCGTGAGCCCAGAGAAGGTTTCTTTCGTTGTCGTATCTTCAAGGGTTCCGGTGTAGGCTCCAGCGCGGCCACCGCCCCACCCATCACCACCGATACAGACACCGCCGTGATCGCCCATTACTTTGATCTCGAGCGTGATTATTCCGCCCTCGCTTCCAAACTGATTGTCCTCGATGCTACCCTCGCACCCGTCATCGCGTCAGGTCGGGGACTCAGGCTGCTAAGGCAGGACCCGTGGGAAACCTTGATTTCCTTCATCATCTCTGCGCACAATAACGTACCCAGGATATGTAAGTCGGTTCTTGCCCTCAAGGCGAGCTTTGGCGTTCCACTGGTACCGGGCGCAAAAGCCTATGCCTTTCCGAGCGCCCAGGTCTTGGGTGAGGCGGCGGAGGAGGAATTGATCAGAGCGGGCCTGGGTTTTCGCGTCCGGTACGTCAAGGCGGCCTCGGCTGTGGTAGTGAAGGGTGAGGTGGATCTCAGCTCGCTGAACGATCTCTCCACTGAGGAAGCGCGGTCGGCGCTGATGTCCATTCCAGGCGTGGGGAGGAAAGTGGCGGATTGCGTTCTCCTGTACGCATACGGTCGAACGGAAGTCTTCCCGGTAGATGTGTGGGTGAAACGCGCCGTAGAGACACTCTACTTCGATGGACAAGAACGGCCCGTCGGGTACATCATACAGTTTGCCGCCGACCGCTGGGGCCCGTACGCAGGGTTCGTCCAGCTTTACCTCTTTGACTACTTCCGTCGCACTGGCGGCAATCGGTAGAATATTCCTCGTCAGAGCCTTTCAGCTCATCGGACCCTTTTTCGCCAAATTGATATTCTTCACCATTCCCCAGGCTGTTCTCCCGGCTATTCAGAGCCCGGTCAGGAGGTCAGGAAAAGATTCCTTCATCCAAACCCTTCCCCGGAGGAATCACTGGGTAGACCATGGCACCCGGATCGATTCTCACGTCGACTATGGCCAGGCCTGGAGTCTCCATGGCCTCCCTTACTGTTTCCTCGAGATCTCGTTCCTCCTGTATGACGAAGCCCTTAGCGCCGTATGCCTCTGCGATCTTGGTGAACTCGGGGTTAGGGAGGAGACATGATTGCGAGTACCGGCCGCCACAGAAAAAGTGCTGAAGTTGCTTTACCATACCAAGACAGCCGTTATTTAGTATGAATACCTTTACCCCGAGGTCGTGGGCTCTTGCAGTAGCTAGTTCCTGTATGTTCATCTGAAAACTTCCGTCCCCCGATATACTTACGACCCTGGTATGTGGCAAGCCCGCCTTCACTCCCAACGCTGCAGGGAAGCCATAACCCATCGTCCCGAGTCCGCCCGAGGATATGAAGTGACGAGGCGCGAAGTACCGATACCGTTGTGCTGCCCACATCTGATGCTGTCCCACGTCGGTGGTGACGATAGCCTCTGGACCGGCCGTTCTCAGGATGACATCTATTACGCGAATAGGGTCAAGACAACCTTGACGGTCCTTTGCCGTGCGGTCATCTCCCTCGGATCGCATACGTGAAACCACTACCGTGCTCTTCTTGTATTCCTCTATTAGCCGATGCCACTCCGAACCGTACTCGCGTTCTTTGACCTTGGGCAACAGGTCATTTAGCACGAGGCGGATGTCACCGACAATGGGTATATGTGCTTGTACGTTCTTGCCGATTTCGGCCGGGTCGATGTCGACGTGAATTACCTTCGCGTGCGGAGCGAACTCGCTCAAAGGACCGGTGGCGCGCTCATCGAACCTTGCCCCGAGCGCGATGACGAGGTCGCACTCCGTTACGGCCTTGTTTGCAGAATAAAGGCCGTGTATTCCAAGCATCCCCAAGGCCAACGGGTGATCTCCTGGGAAAGCCCCGATCCCCATCAAAGTCGTGGCCACTGGGATTTTGGCCTTTTCGGCCAAGGCGAGGAGCTCTTCCCAAGCCCCTGAGGAAATCACGCCGCCACCCGCGTAGATTACCGGACGTCGGGCTGTGTTTATCGCTTCGGATGCTCTGGCTATCTGAGTCGGATGCCCGCGATAACTGGGCTTATATCCCGGTAGGTTTACCTCCGGCGGCGAGTCGTAATCGGTTTCGGCGGCGGCAATGTCCTTCGGTACGTCCACCAGAACTGGGCCAGGGCGCCCAGTTCTCGCTATGTGGAAGGCCTCCTTGAGGATTCGCGCCAGATCCTTTACGTTCTTTACGAGGTAATTATGTTTTGTAACGGGCATCGTAATCCCGGTGGTATCGGCTTCTTGAAAGGAGTCGCGACCCAGAAGTTCAAGAGGCGCTTGGCCGGTGATGGCTACGATGGGCACAGAGTCTACGTAAGCCGTGGCGATCCCGGTGACGAGGTTCGTTCCTCCAGGGCCCGAGGTGGCAAGGCATACTCCGACCTTTCCGGTAGCGCGCGCGTACCCGTCTGCCGCGTGAGCGGCAGCCTGTTCATGGCGAACCAGTATGTGCCGTATGGAGGAATTGGCTAGTGCGTCGTATATTCCGAGCACTGCACCACCCGGATAACCGAAGATCACTTCGACGCCTTCGTCTTCAAGGCAGTCGACCAAGATCTCAGCGCCCTTCTTTTTCATTCCGTCTAACCTCCGCTTCTCCTGGAACCGCCCCGCATGACCCTCGCCGTGCCCTAGCGGCTGTTATTCCGAATAACCTCCGTTTCTTCGAGAACCCTTAACGGTGGCCCCTCGGTCAGCCGATGACACCATCTGAATGTACCGGGCGAGATATCCGGTCTTGATTTTGGGTTCAGGCCTCTGCCATGCGGCCCTCCGTCGTGACATCTCTTCATCCGTCACCCTTACATCGAGCCGGCGACCAGGGATATCTATTTCCACGATGTCTCCGTCCTGGATCAACGCTATTGGTCCGCCCTCGTACGCTTCGGGTGATATGTGTCCTATCGAGGCCCCTCTCGTGGCTCCCGAAAAACGGCCATCTGTAAGGAGCGCTACTTTGTCGTCCATTCCCATACCGGATATCGCCGCAGTCGGCGTGAGCATCTCCCGCATGCCCGGACCGCCCTTTGGGCCTTCGTATCGAACGACGATGACATCTCCGGGCTTGAACGCCCTGCTCATGATGGCCGCTGTGGCCTCTTCCTCCGAGGAGAACACCCTGGCCGGGCCCTGATGCCTTAGCATCTCGGGGCTTACCGCGCCCTGCTTGACTACAGCGCCGTCGGGAGCTAGGTTGCCTCGTAATACGGCGATACCCCCCTGGGGCGAATACGGGTTCTCCAAGGAGCGAATGACGTTGCCGCGATTCATCCTCGATATTCTAGGGGCGAGCGACGATAACTGCTCTCCCATGGTCAAGCCGGAAACAGTGAGCGCATCCCGGTGGATCAGTTCTCCACGTAAGAGTTCGGCCATTAAGGCGGGAATACCCCCGGCCCTGTCGAGGTCCACGAGGCGGTGCTCACCGGCGGGGCTCAATTTCACCAGCTGAGGGACCCGCCCACTTACCTTCTCAACAGTGTTCAGGTCGAATTCCACTCCCGCTTCGACGGCTATAGCGGTGAGATGTAAGACGGTATTGGTGGAACACCCTAACGCCATGTCGAGGGAGAGGGCGTTTTCGAAGGCCTTCTCGGTCATGATTTTCCTGGAGGTTATTCCCAAACGTTGAAGTTCCATTACCGCGCGACCAGCGTTCCTCGCGAGTCTTATCCGGGCGGCCGATACGGCTGGTATTGTACCGTTACCGGGCAGAGCCATTCCTAGGGCTTCCGTCAGGCAGTTCATGGAGTTCGCGGTGAACATGCCTGCGCAAGACCCGCACCCGGGGCACGCGGTTTCCTCGAGGAGTTCCAAGTCTTCATCGGAAAGGCGGCCGGACGCATGTGCTCCCACTGCCTCGAATACGGAGTTTAAGTCGACTACCTTCGGACCGTCAGGGGTGGGGAAGCTGCCGGGGAGCATGGGGCCGCCGCTCACGAACACGCAAGGTAGATCGAGCCTTGCCGCGGCCATCAACATCCCGGGGACGATCTTGTCACAGTTGGGGATAAAGACAAGGGCGTCCAGGGCGTGCGCTATGGCCATCACTTCTATGGAATCGGCTATGAGTTCCCTGCTGGGCAGGGAATAGTGCATTCCGGTGTGATTCATGGCGAGCCCGTCGCAGACCCCGATGACCGGGAACTCCAGTGGGATCCCGCCGGCCATGGCAACCCCTTGCTTGACCGCATAGGCGATGGAGTCAAGGTGTATGTGGCCGGGGACCAGTTCATTGTGGGAATTGATTATTCCTATAAAGGGCCTGCGTATGTCTTCTTTTGACAGTCCCAGCGCAGCCAGGAGCGACCTGTGGGGGGCTCTGGCCGGGCCTATTTTCAGTACGTCGCTCTTCATACCGTCACTCCTCGTGGATATCGTCGTACGATATCGTCGCCGTTGCCACTCCTCACCGTCAAGCAGCCGCCATCGTCACTCCTCGTACACCGGCGTGCCGCTGGTGGCGGTCAGGTCTTTGAATCTCTTCATAAGCTCGACGGTCACTTTACCGGGCTCTCCCGATCCTACCACTCTTCCGTCCACTTCCACTATGGGTATGATCTCGGCGGCGGTTCCGGTCATGAAGCACTCGTCCGCAACGTACACGTCGTGCCTCGTGAAAGGATGTTCCTTTAAATCAACGTTCATTTCCTTGGCCAGATCGAACACGACGTTCCTGGTTATTCCCTCGAGAATCCCGAGGTAAACGGGGGGAGTGATGATCGACCCGTTACGCACGATGAATATGTTGTCACCCGACCCCTCGAGGACGTAACCGTTTTCGTCCAGTATGATTACTTCCGGAAAACCCGCCGTTGTGGCCTCGATCTTGGCGAGGATGCTGTTCAGATAGTTGAGGGACTTCACCCGGGGGTTGAGGCTATCCCGGTTGACCCTCCTCGTGGCGGAAGTGATTACCTTCATGCCCTTGCGGTAAAGCTCTTCCGGATAAAGGGTGATTGAATCCGCTATTACCACGATAAACGGCTTTGGGCACTTCCGTGGGTCAAGACCCAGATCACCCGGCCCTCTCGACACCACGAGGCGGATATAAGCGTCTTTCAGTTCGTTTTTCCTCACTGTCTCGACCACGATGCGTTCCATCTGGTCAATTGAAACCGGGATTTGGAGTTTGATGGACCTGGCCGAGTCATACAGTCTCTTTAGGTGCTCCTTGAGTTTGAAGATACGTCCGGAATAAGCCCTGATCCCTTCGAAGACTCCATCGCCATATAAGAACCCATGGTCGAACACGGACACCTTCGCTTCCTGTACAGGGACGAATGTGCCGTCAAGGTATACAAACCTCCCGTTTCTTTTGACTTCCTCCACCCAAAACCCCCCTTGGTATGGTCGGTAATGTGCGACCGG
This sequence comes from Clostridia bacterium, assembly GCA_012842575.1. Classification (GTDB taxonomy): domain Bacteria; phylum Bacillota; class Sulfobacillia; order DUSP01; family DUSP01; genus DUSP01. The sequence goes on along the minus strand of DUSP01000084.1, from coordinate 6,631 downwards.
ACCTTCTTATACCTTAATACTCAAATACTCAAATACTCGATGGATACTCAAATACTCAATGGCTTACATACATTCGCTGCCTTGGCTTGCTGGCTTATACTCACTGCCTATACTCACTGCCTTATACCCAATGCCTTGTATTTAAATGGCCTTTCGGCCGATGCGATTCTTGGTGTAAGGAACGAGGCCACCTTGAGCGATCATCTCTTGGATGAACGGCGGGAGCGGTTTCGCGCGCCACTTAAGCCCACGCGTGACGTTCTCGACGGTGCCTTCGGCCGGATTGGCGGATACCACGTCCCCGTCTTTTATACCTCCGGAGGCCTCCGGACATTCGAGGATGGGCAGGCCGATGTTGAGGGCGTTACGGTAGAAGATACGGGCAAATGACGCCGCTATTACGCAGGAAACCCCCGAGGCTTTGATGGCCAAGGGCGCGTGTTCCCTGGAACTCCCGCATCCGAAGTTCGTATCCGCTACGATGATGTCGCCTGCCTTCACCTCCAAGCGAAACTCGGGTCTCAAATCCTCAAAGGCATGTCTTGAAAGCTCCTCCGGGTCGGAGGTGTTAAGGTATTTGGCTGGGATGATGACATCCGTGTCGATATTGGCACCGAACTTCCACGCTCTCCCGGTAGTGAATGCCATTGCACCTCTACCGCTAATGGCACCGTCAGTAGCATTGTTACCGGTGTCGCCACTTGTACCGTCACTTTTACCTGACCCATTGTCGGCACCTGCTCGGGCCCCGTCGCCGACCCCCCGGACGGCCTCCGTCGTGCGGACGCCTCCATCATGATGTCCGGTATCGCTCCCCCCGCGCGCGTTGTCGTCGTCACGCGCGGTCCTGGCACTGTCCGTTTCGCACGCGGTGCCGTCTGTACTTTGCACGTACATGGAAAACACTTCCCTCTCGGTCGTCCCCACGACCTCATCAGGGTGCGCTATGCGCCCTTTGACAGCGGACGCGGCCGCCACCGCGGGTCCGGCGAGGTAGACTTCGCTTGAAGGATGACCCATGCGCCCCAAGAAGTTTCGGTTGGTAGTGGCCACCGCCCGCTCACCTGCCGCGAGGATGCCCATGTAGCCACCGAGGCATGGACCGCACGTCGGAGTGCTGACAGCCGCTTCTGCCTCAAGGAACACCTCTATGAGGCCTTCCTGTAACGCGCGCATATAAACCTCCTGGGTAGCCGGGATTATTATGAGGCGCACCTCGGGGTGAACGCGATGGCCTTTCAGGATCTTCGCCGCAACCCGCAGGTCTTCGAGGCGACCGTTGGTACACGAGCCTATGACGACCTGATCGATCTTTACGTCCCCTACATCGGATATGGGCCTTGCATTCCCCGGGGAATGCGGGAACGACACCTGCAGGTCGATTTGAGCTACGTCGTAATCGCGAACCTCGCAGTAACATGCCCCGGGGTCGCTCTGTAACGCGGCTTTTGACACGGCCCAGGCGCCGCCTCTGCCGTTTTTCCCCGGACCTTCCCCGGCTTTAGCGCGCTCAGCGCCTGAGGCCTTTTTTCTGGATCGAACGTACTCGAAGACGATTTGATCGGGGGCGAAGATCCCGTTTTTTCCACCTGCCTCTATGGCCATGTTGGCCATGGTGAAACGCGAGTCCATGTCCAGGTAAGAGAGGGCGTCGCCCGCGAATTCCATAGCCTTATATGTGGCGCCGTCCACTCCTATATCCCCAATGGTGTATAGAATGAGATCTTTTCCGGACACCCAACGCCGCGGTCTGCCGTGATATCTGAACAGGATCGTTTCCGGGACTTTTAGCCAGACTTCTCCGGTGGCCCAGGCGCAGGCCAGGTCGGTGGAACCTACACCCGTCGCGAAGGCGCCCAGCGCCCCGTAGGTGCAGGTATGGGAGTCGGCCCCGATCACGAGGTCTCCGGGGGAGATTATGCCAAGTTCCGGCAGGAGAGCGTGCTCTACTCCCATCCGTCCCACCTCATAATAATGGACGATGCCGTGCTTTGAGGCGAACTCCCTCAAACGCTTGGCCTGCTCTGCCGAGGATATATCCTTATTGGGTACGAAGTGGTCGGGGACCAGGGCTACCTTGGACCTGTCAAAGACCTCTCCTGCGCCCAGCTCTTCGAACTGTTTGATGGCGATGGGCCCCGTTATATCGTTGGCTAAAGTGAGATCCACGCGGGCGAGTATGATCTCCCCGGGTTCGACGGACTCTCTTTTCGCATGCGCTGCCAGTATCTTTTCGGTTATGGTCATCGGTCGTTTCGTCGTGCTCATACCTTTACCACCTTAGTTGCGATGACTTCCGTAGTTGCGATGACTTTGCGCGAAGAGCGGCCGGTCTTTTTGCCACGACACGACTTGTATTCCGGCGACATCGCTCATATCTTCGTAGCCTCGCCTACTGGGCGCGAGTTACCGTTCCGGTGGTTATTGACGGTGGTCTCATACCATATCCTGTTCATGGCAGTCAGGTACGCCTTGGCGCTGGCTTCTATGACATCAGGACTCACGCCGCGCCCGCTGTAGACCCTGCCACCGTGTTCCACTTTTAGACTCGCTTCGCCGAGCGCGTCCTTGCCGCTGGTGACGGCCTTGAGGGAGTAGTCCACAAGCTTCGGGCCGAGGCCGGTTACGCGGTCAATGGCCTTAAATAAGGCATCGATGGGTCCGTCGCCGCTAGAAGCCTCCTCCACGATCTGGTCGCCCCGCGCAATCCGGACGGTGGCCGTCGGCACGGTTTGGTTCCCGCTCGATATGTGGTGATACACCAACGCAAACTCCTCAGGAACGGAGTACAGGGTGTTCTCCACAATGGCCTCGATGTCCCAATCCGAAATGTCCTTTTTTCTGTCGGCCATCTCCTTGAATTTGATGAAGAGGCGATCTACGTCCTCGCGCGACACGGAGTAGCCGAGCTCCTCAAGGCGCTTCTGGAAGGCGTGGCGTCCTGATACCTTTCCGAGGACGATGCGGCTCGACGGCAGTCCTATGGACTCCGGGGTCATGATCTCGTAAGTAGACCGCTGCTTCAGGACCCCGTCCTGATGGATACCGGACTGATGGGCGAAAGCGTTTGCGCCCACGATTGCCTTGTTGGGTTGGACCGGAATACCGGTCAGCCCGCTGACAAGGCGGCTGGTCCGGTATATCTGTTCTGTGACAATGTTGGTAGTGCGATTGAAGTGATCGCGCCTAGTACGAAGGGCCATCACCACTTCTTCAAGGGCGGTGTTTCCCGCCCTCTCACCGAGGCCGTTAATGGTGCACTCCACCTGAGTTGCACCCATTTCGATGGCTGCGAGTGAGTTGGCTACGGCGAGGCCGAGGTCGTCATGGCAATGCACGCTTATGACTACCTTATCAATGCCCCTGACGTTCTTTTTGATACCGGCGATCAGATTTCTGAACTCGTTGGGCGTGGTGTAGCCCACGGTATCGGGAACGTTGATGGTGGTGGCTCCCGCTGCTATGGCCTCTTCAAAAACCCGATAGAGGAACTCAGGGTCGGATCGTGTGGCATCTTCGGCCGAGAACTCCACGTCGTCGCACAGGCTCCGCGCCAGGGAGACCGCATCTTTGGTCATGGCAATGACTTCTTCGGGCGTTTTCCTGAGCTTGTATTTCATGTGAACCTCGGACGTGGCGATGAACGTATGGATGCGGGGCCGCTTTGCATACTTCACCGCTTCCCACGCCCGTTCGATGTCCTCGCGGTTAGTACGTGCGAGACCAGCTATCACCGGCCCTTCGACGTTCTCGGCGATGGCTGCCACCGCCTTGGTGTCTCCAGGCGAAGTGATGGGGAAACCCGCTTCGATCACGTCGACTCCAAGGCGGGCTAGTTGTTTTGCGATCTCAAGCTTTTCCGCCGCTGTAAGGTTGACTCCGGGGGTTTGCTCCCCGTCCCTCAGGGTGGTATCGAAGATTATGATTCGACCACCCGTATTCGTATCCACGATCAATTACCTCCCCAACCAGCTCATCATGCGTCTCAGTTCCTTGCCGACCTTCTCGATGAGGTGTTCCGCCTCACGCCTGCGGGCAGCCGTCATCACCGGGCGACCTGCCATGTTCTCGAGGACCCATTCCCTGGCGAATTCGCCACTTTGAATGCGGGCCAGGATCGCTTTCATGGCCTTTCGCGATTCTTCTCCTATGACCTTCTTCCCATTGGTGTAATCGCCATACTCCGCCGTATCGCTTACGGAGTAGCGCATGTAGGCGAGGCCGCCCTCGTACATGAGGTCTACGATGAGCTTCATTTCGTGTAGACACTCAAAATACGCTATTTCGGGCTGGTAACCGGCCTCAACGAGAGTCTCGAACCCAGCCTTGATCAGTTCACTGATACCCCCACAGAGTACCGACTGTTCCCCGAACAAGTCTGTCTCGGTTTCCTCTTTGAAGGTGGTCTCGATGACCCCGGCCCTCGTGCACCCGATGCCCTTGGCGTAGGCCAGGGCGATGTCCTTAGCGGATCCCGTGAAATCTTGATGAACGGCCAAGAGGGCCGGAACCCCTGCTCCTTGGGTGAAAACCTTTCGGAATTGATGTCCGGGGGCTTTAGGAGCGACCATGAACACGTCCACGTCCGGGGGCGGGACTATCTGGTTGAAGTGTATATTGAAGCCGTGCGAGAACCCCAGGGCTGAGCCGGACGCGAGGTTCGGAAGGATCTCCTCCCTGAAGACCGCCGGTTGTTTTTCATCGGGGAGGAGTATTTGAATGACTGTCGAGGCTCTAACCGCTTCCGCTACACTGGCTACTTCGAGGCCGTCTTTCCTCGCCTTTTCCCTGGAAGCGCTCTTCTCGGGCAGGCCGACTATGACGTCGACACCGCTATCCCTCAAGTTTTGCGCCTGTGCATGCCCTTGACTGCCGTATCCCAACACCGCTACTCGCTTTGACCGGAGTAAGTCCAAATTTGCATCCGGGTCGTAGTAGATCTTCGCCATCTTCGGAGTCTCCCTTCTCGCACTTGATTATTTTAGAGCCGCGCACCATGGCAATTTTCCCGGTGCGGACGACTTCTTTGATGCCGAATTCGCGCATGATCTCGAGGAACGCGTCGATCTTTTCCTCGTCGCCGGTGATCTCAACTATGATGCTCCGCTTGCCGACGTCTACCACCTTTGCCCTGAACACGTCGATGATCTGCATGATATGGGGGCGCGTTGCCGGTTCCGCATGCACTTTGACAAGGCTGAGCTCCCGGCCCACGTACGGATCGGACGTGATATCGCTCACCTTGATGACGTTGATGAGTTTGTTAAGCTGTTTTGACACCTGTTCGATGATGCGATCGTCGCCCTCTACCACGATGGTCATTCGAGATATCCTCGGGTCTTGCGTCACGCCCACCGCGAGGCTTTCGATATTATAGCCCCGCCTCGAGAAGAGGCCTGCCACCCTCGCCAGAACGCCCGGGCTGTTCTCGACGAGTACTGCCAGTGTATGCCTCAATTCAAATCACCCCCGGACAACTCTCAGGGAAAGATAATATCAGCATATCAGCCTAACATCAGCCAGCGTAATATCCGGCTCTACGTGACAACTAAAACGAACTCCCGTCCTCGGCTCAATCTCTCTGGAACATCGACCGTCAGACCGTCACTTGACGATCTCCGAGATAAGCCTAGGGACGGGAGCTTCCCGTGTTACCACCCTATTTCATTACCCTTTTGCAAGGGCAACCTCAGTAGGTGCGAGCCTACGGCGAACTTACGGCGCGGAGCAGCCGAAGCCAGACCTCCAAAATCGGCTTGAAACCCCGCAACTGACGACTCACACCCCCGACTTCTAACGGGTCGGACCCGATCGGGCCTACTTGCAGACCGCGCTCACTGCTTCATCAAAGCTTCATCAGGCGTCTAAAAGTCTCTAAATCTTTGCTCTAGGAATTTCTCGAGCACCTTGTAGACGCCTTGGCGGTCGCTTTCGACCCGCGACTCAGTGGCGACGTTCAGGCGGTGCCCGGCACCGGTTTTCAGCTTCCCCGGCTCTCTTTCGCCCGGCAGGTCGCCTTACTGCTCCACGTCATCGCCATGATAGCGCTATTTCGCAGGTGTTCCGACTGAAAGTGCGTAACTTACAGCGACTATTCGTATTCGGTAAGGAACTTAATACCTGATTTGCTCGTGAAAAGAACCTCAAACTAAACATACAAAGGCTATTTGTATCAGAGTCTATCATCTTGAAACGGGTTTTGTAAAGGACTATTTAGGCCTTCGAGCAAGAGATTTGTCGTAAATTATTTGTGGGCGCGATCCCGGAGTTGACGCTCCTTACATCCGACGAAAGACTGCGGGCGGCTGCCGAGGGCGAAGGCCTCGGGTCAAAGACGGAAAAGAGAGGATGAAGAGGAACCGAAATAATTCGGCTTGAAGGTCGAGCCTGAAGTTATATTGAACCGATATGGTATAATTTCCTCAAATCCCATGTTTCCGCTGGGGGTGCCTTCTGGCTGAGAGAGAGGCGAGGCTGCAACTCGACCTCTCAACCCCTGAACCTGATCTAGGTAATACTAGCGTAGGGAAGCGGAGCTGCTCGCACGAAACGAGGTTTTTCGGACGTCAGCCGGCTTTCCCAGCCGGCTTTATCGATTCCTGTGCGGCAAGCCGGCAGGCCGGCAAGCCGC
>DUSP01000168.1 GCA_012842575.1 Clostridia bacterium | reverse complement strand
GATCACCGTCAAGGATATCGAGTGGGTGGTGTCGGCGGGTCAATACTCCCCTCGTCCCGAAAGGAAAATTCCCCCTCTACCGAGGGTAGGGTACGTCAACGGCCTTGCGGTACTCGGGCCCAACGCGGGTACCCTCATAGAAATCGAGGCCACTACCGATAAGGTGGGGACACGCGAAGGCAAGATTACGGTTACCGGAGTCGTAGATGAAGAGGAATTCGGCGGAGGTGGCCACGTCATGCGAAGGAAGAGCCTCGTCAAGGGATCTGTGGAGAACGTTCTCACGGTACTAAGACGATATCTTGATTTTGACCCTCGCGCCTATGACATCCACATCAATTTCCCCGGCGGCGTTCCTGTAGACGGGCCTTCCGCCGGCGTGGCGATGGCTTGCGCCATATTTTCCTCTCTCGTAAACGTTCCGGTGAACAACGAAGTGGCCATTACGGGAGAGGTTTCCATCCACGGCTATGTGAAACCGGTGGGCGGAGTCCCCGCAAAGATCGAGGCGGCACGGAGGTCGGGTGCCCGGAAAGTCCTCATCCCCTCCGAGAATTGGCAGGAGATATTTGGGGATATCCCGGACATCCAGGTCATTCCATTGGTATCCGTCGAACAAGCTTTAAAAGAAGCACTCCTTTTTGGAGATATCACGTTAGATACGTTAGAATCGAAACGGGACGGCTTGATCAAAAGAATAGGGAGAATCGAGGAAATTACGGAAATCAAGAAAATCGATAGGATTGAAGGTATACTGTCCTAGGCCCTCTTAGGAACCGCGCGAACCTGCGTTGAGACAGGAAAAAAGAGATCTTCCATGAGTTAAAAACCTGCGTGAGAAGACTATCACCACGTCTGTAACTGTAATGGTAAAAGAAGGCGGTCTTCCGTGAATTAAGACCCTTAAGAGTAAAACCCTACCGAAAACGTCTTCCTACAAACCTCAAGAAACCAAAAAGCCCCCAATTCTTTCGTTTTCTCGTAATGTCAAAGCCACCCCATACGTAGTAGACTTCTTATGGGAAAATGAGCCATACACCTCTTAGAGGGATTTGCTGTTGCGGGATAGAAGTGAATCTCACGCGAGGTGAGAGAGGAATGGTGGAGAGACGAAACCAGACACCGATAAGGGAGATACCGTTGCTTCCCCTTAGAGGCATGCTCGTTTATCCCTCCACGATCGTTCCTCTTGAAGTAGGCAGGGATAAATCGGTCAGCGCTCTAGAAGAGGCCATGGCCAAAGACCGATGCATTCTCCTTGTCGCTCAAAAGGAAGTCAAAGTGGATTCGCCTAGCCCCGATGACATCTATTTGATGGGTACGATCGTTCAGATAAAACAGATGTCCAGGCTTCCTGGCGGTACACGCAGGGTCGTGGTGGAGGGACTCGCAAGGGGAAAGATCCTCAAGTACTTGGCAGTTGAGCCCCACTTCAAAGTGGTCGTACAAGAAATGCCCGACGAAGTCGTCAGAACGCCCGAAATCGACGCATTGACCAAGAGCCTGGCGGAACAATATGAACGTTACGTTAAACTCGGAAAGAAAATACCCGCCGAGGCGTTGGTTTCGGTCATGGGTATAGGAGAGCCCGGCAAACTGGCGGACATCATAGCGATGCAGATGGTCTTAAAAATCGAGGAAAAGCAGGAGATTTTGGAGATCACGGACGTAAAGGAGCGCTTACTGAGGGTTGCTGAGATCGTAAATCGGGAGCTCGAAGTCCTCGAACTCGAGAAGCGCATCAATGTAAGGGTTCGAAAGCAAATCGAACGGAGTCAAAAGGAGTATTACCTGAGGGAACAGATAAAGGCGATTCAAAAAGAACTCGGGGAAAAAGATGACTCCGGCAGCGAGGCCGAGGAGTTCAGAAAGCGTATAGCCGAGCTCGAGCTTCCCAAGGAGATCGAGGAGAAGGCCCTAAAAGAGGTGGACAGACTGGCGAAAATGCCGTCCATGTCCGCCGAGGCCGTGGTCGTACGGACCTATCTCGAATGGATCGTAGAGTTGCCTTGGACCAAGATGACGGAAGACAGGCTGGACATAGATTTGGCTGAAAGGATCCTCGAAGAGGATCACTACGGCCTAAAGAAGGTCAAAGAGCGGATCCTCGAATACCTTGCCGTAAAACAGCTCGTCAAGAGCATGAAAGGCCCCATTCTCTGTCTGGTAGGGCCTCCTGGAGTAGGGAAGACGTCCCTTGCCAAATCTATCGCCCGTGCGATGGGACGCAATTTCGTTCGTATTTCCCTTGGCGGCGTAAGGGATGAAGCGGAGATCAGGGGCCACAGGCGTACATATGTGGGTGCGCTCCCCGGCAGAATCATCCAGGGGATGCGGCAGGCAGGTTCGAAGAACCCCGTTTTCTTGATGGATGAAATCGATAAGCTTTCATCCGATTACAGGGGTGACCCAGCGTCTGCCCTCTTGGAGGTGCTCGATCCGGAGCAGAATCACGCTTTTAGCGATCATTACCTGGAGTTGCCCTTTGATCTTTCAAACGTCTTGTTCATCACCACCGCGAACACGTCCTACAGTATCCCAAAACCCCTTTTGGACAGGATGGAGACCGTGCACATACCAGGTTATACGGAGGATGAAAAAGAGAAAATCGCAGAGCTGTTCCTCGTCCCAAAGCAGCTCAAAGAGCACGGCCTAAACGCGGAAAACGTCACTTTTTCGAAAAGCGCGATCATGTCCATCATCCAAGAGTACACAAGGGAAGCGGGTGTAAGGAATCTCGAGCGCGAGATCGCTACAGTCTGTCGTAAGGTAGCAAGAAAGGTGGTGAAGAACCCCGACCGGAAGATACGGGTCAGTCGGTTTAGCCTGCGAAAATATCTAGGAGCACCGCGTTACCGTCACGGTGTCAAAGAGAAGGACGATCAAATAGGCATTGCGGCCGGTTTGGCGGTTACCGATGCGGGCGGAGACCTTATGCCGATCGAGGTCAGTCTCATGAAGGGCAAAGGGAATCTGACCCTCACGGGAAAGCTCGGAGATATCATGAAGGAGTCGGCGCAGACGGGATATAGTTACGTCAGATCGAGGGCTCGGGATTTCGGTATCGATGAAAGGTTCCACGAAAAAATCGATGTACATATACACGTCCCAGAGGGAGCCGTTCCAAAGGAAGGCCCTTCAGCGGGCATTGCGATCACGACGGCCATCATTTCGGCTCTCACCGGCATTCCGGTACGTCATGACGTAGCTATGACCGGCGAAGTGACACTGAAGGGTAGAGTGTTACCCATAGGCGGACTCAAAGAAAAGGCGCTGGCTGCGTACCGAGCCGGTATAACGACCGTCATTATCCCATCAGAGAATCGAAAAGATCTGGAAGAAATTCCGCAGAACATAAAACAAAAGCTCAAGTTCGAAATGGTGGACGACATCGGAGAAGTCCTACGCCTCGCACTGGTACGAATGCCGGAGCCGGCGCGTCGTAACGTAAGAACCAAGATGAGGGATAAAGAGGCCCTTTTGCCTTCACTTGCCGCCATCGCTCCCGTAGAGGCTCCAGTCGACTATCCGGTAACGGGGCCAAGACAAGCGCCAAGGTAAATCATCCGTTTGGAGTTCATCCGGTTTAGGAATTTCCGCCTCCCTCGGTCTTCGGTCGAGGGGGGCGGAAATCTCTATTTGCGGAGTGACATCCTGCCCGCAATCAATTGACTTATGTAATTGACTTATGTGGATTACAGATCCCTCGTGCCCGGCCGACTTTCTAAAATTGTGATTGACAGACGGTGAGGCGCTGCTATAATATGCTCGACCCAAACCCTTACCTTTGGAGGCGAACGCGCAATGGGTTACACCGTTGGTGTACTCTACAACCTCCGGCGCAGAAACGGCGTCGACATTGCTGAGGATTCCAGTGGATTCGACGAAGAAGATGATGAACCCCCCGATAGTGGCGCGGAGTACGACTCCGAGAGCACGGTGCTTGCCGTAGCGGAAGCACTCAGAGAAGCAGGTCACCGGCCGGTTTGTATCGAGGGAGACGAGACCTTCTTCGAAGCCATCAAGAACCACCCCATCGACATCGCGTTCAACATGTGCGAAGGCTTACGCGGCGAAAGCCGTGAATCCCACATACCATCCGTCCTCGAAATGCTCGACATACCTTATACCGGATCCGGAGTCTTGAGTCTTGCCCTCAGCCTCGATAAACCCGCTGCGAAGAAAATGTTCGTGTATCATGGGGTCAACACTCCCAGGTTTCAGGTGTTTTCGCCCGGAGTTAGCCCTTTCGGTACAGATCTCAGGTTCCCATGCTTTGTCAAGCCGGCACACGAGGGTTCAAGCATGGGCGTCACCCCTTCGTCGAAAGTGTACGATGAGGTTGACTTGGCCCGAGAAGTAGCTCGCATTCATCGGCTTTACAAACAAGAAGCCCTCGTGGAGGAGTACATCGACGGTCGCGAGTTTACCGTAGGAATCCTCGGCAATGAAGAACCTCGATTCTTACCCATCATGGAAATAAACTTCAGTAAATGCCCCGAACCCCATAAGGGCATCTATTCGCGGCTATTCAAGGAGCAATGGTCAGACGACTCGTACTACCTTTGCCCCGCCCCCATAGACGGGGATCTTGCCGAAGCCCTCAAAACCATAGCTTTATCGGCGTTTCGCGCTTTAGATTGTAGGGACGTAGGTAGGGTGGATATCCGAATGGACTGTGACGGCGTGGTATATGTCTTGGAGATCAACCCCCTTCCTGGCCTTGCGCCGGGCTTCAGCGATCTTCCTCGAATGGCTGAGGTGGGCGGTATGAGCTATTTCACCCTCGTCAACACCATCCTCGAGCACGCGATAGAGCGTTACGCTCGGATGGGGCGCGAACCCTTCGTTCGAGCCCGGCGGGTCTTTGATGCGGGGCTCATAGCCGAAAGGATGGAATTCGAGGCCGTATCGAAGAGCGCATGACCTGACCACACTGCCGATTTTTTCATATGTTGCCCGGAAGGAGCCCCGGCTTCCCCGTCGAAATTCCTGTGGTGTTGCTGTGAGAGTCACAAGAGACACCGAGAATACGGGGGAGCCGGGGTATGGTCATGCCCATGATTCGAGGACGTCGCATCTTGCTTCGCCCTCTCAGCACTCGAGATCTCGCGGAAATTTCCAGTTGGGATGATGACGAAGAGGTTGTACGCTGGGTCGGGAAGGGCGGGCTGGTTGCGATGGGAGAGGACGGCCCCCACCTGGCGACGAACCGCTGTTTCATATACGGAATAGAGAACGAAAAAGGCCTTCTCATCGGTTACATCGCTCTTATAGACATAATCTGGCGCAGGGCCACGGCCGAACTTAGGGTTTGTATCGGGAAGGCGGCGTTTAGGAACAAAGGGTACGGGACTGAGGCCATAAGGACTTTTTTGGAGTTTCTCAAGACCAGTACCACCATTTCCCAAGTCTACCTACGCGTATATCGCGAAAACGAACGCGCCATACGTTGCTACGAGAAATGTGGGTTCAAAAAACGCGCCGTCCTGAGGGCGGGCTCCAGGGAAAGCGAAGAATTTAAAGACCTTGTGCTCATGGAATTGTGTCCGAACGTGGTATAATGAGGTTAGCCGGTAGATTACGGCAACCCATGAGCGGCACCTTTCTCATAGACCGTTAGACCGCAGGACGTCCGGGGTGGTAGACCATGCTAACCCGAAGACGTGAAGAGTTCTTACAGCAAGTCATCGAACTTTATCGGATTGATCGTCGGCCTGTCCATTATACCGCCGTTGCAGAGCGTCTGGGTGTGAGTAAATGGACTGCTTATGACATTCTTTGCGCTTTGGCAGACTCCGGCTACCTCGAGGTCGAACACGATGCGGACAGAAAGGTAGGGCAGCCCGGTCGTTCAATGGTTCTATTCAAGCCGACCGACCGAGCCTTTGGCGCCACGGCGCAATTGGTACCGACAGGCGTACGGGACGACTGGCTATCCATCAAAGAACATCTTCTCTCCAAGGTTAAGGAGGCCAAAAAGCGCGGGGTTAAACCCGTCATCGTAGAAACCCTGTCGGAGCTCGGCAACATAAAGTCGCCTTTGCTTTTCTGTGCGTACATGATCATCGTTTTCGTGCTGGTGATCCTGGCCTTGGAGCACGGCGCCGAAGGTTCCATTGCCGGTTATCTTTTGTTCATGGTCACCGGCCCACAGCTCGTTTTAGTTTTGCTGGCTGGAGCCGCCCTGGCGCTCGTGCTGAGGAGTAATCAACCACAGACCATAGCCCTTAAGAACTTTGAGAGTTATGTTCCGATTTACGAGGAAAACGTACGTAGGATGGATAAGGGTCAACAGCAAGCCCTGTTGGATCTAGCCAAGAGCGCGGTCAGGGTTTTTTCGGAATGACGCAAGACAGACGGGGTCTGGCCGGGCCGGCCTCGTCGCGAGGAGCCCCTCGGTTGGAGCAGGTGCCGATCCATAGGCCCTGGGGTTTAGTTCTCGCAAGTAAGGCACTAGGCTCTTCGTCTTGAGCGCGAAGAGCATTTTTGTTAATCCCCGAGTCCATCGTGACGGGAGGTCAGAATAGGTGGTTTCAGGTAAAGGCGATAGCGGTAACGGTAAAGGCGATAATACTGGCAAGCGAGGATCCGTGGACATCGGTACCAGATACGACCCCGGTTCCGTGGAACAGAAATGGTATCAGGTGTGGCTTGAACTAGACGCTTTCCGCGCACGGCCCGGCAAAGGCAAAACTCCGTTCTCCATAGTGATCCCGCCGCCGAACGTAACCGGGTCGCTTCATATGGGACATGCCCTCGACAATACCATTCAGGATATTCTCGTTAGATGGAGGAGGATGGAAGGGTACGAGACCCTGTGGTTACCCGGAACGGATCACGCGGGCATCGCGACACAGCACGTGGTGGAGGCGGAGCTGCGCAAAGAGGGCTTGAGCCGGTACGATCTCGGCCGGGAGAAGTTCGTCGAACGGGTCTGGGTATGGAAGGAAAAATACGGTAACACCATCGTAAACCAATTGCAGAGGCTGGGAGCATCCTGTGATTGGTCGAGGCTCAGATTCACCATGGACGAAGGCTGCTCCCGGGCCGTTCGTGAGGTGTTCTACAGACTTTTCAAGAAAGGTCTGATATACAGGGGCGAATACATAACAAACTGGTGTCCCGTTTGTCATACGGCACTCTCTGACATTGAGGTGGAGCACGAGGACGAATCTTCCCATCTGTGGTACGTCAAATACCGACTTGTCGATGCGGATGGATACATCACGGTGGCTACTACGCGCCCCGAGACGATATTGGGGGACACGGGCATCACCGTTCACCCCAGCGACGAGCGATATCGGAACGTTGTCGGGCGTCATGCAATAGTGCCCATGGTGGGAACGGTGATCCCCATCGTAGTCGACGAGGCTGTAGACCCCGATTTCGGAACGGGAGCGGTGAAGGTAACTCCTGCCCACGACCCGGTCGATTTCGAAATAGCGAAAAGGAATGGCCTGCCGCCGCGAAAGGTTATCGGTGCGGATGGCAAAATGACCCCTGCGGCCGGTTCCTATGCGGGAATGGATCGCTATGAGTGCAGAAAGGCATTGGTAAGAGACCTCGAACAGGCGGGTCTACTCGTCCGGGTCGAGGACCACTCGCATGCGGTGGGACATTGCTATAGATGCAACACCATCGTAGAACCCCTTCTTTCAAAGCAGTGGTTCGTCAAGATGAAACCCCTCACGGAACCGGCGATGCGCGTGGTCGAGGAGGGACGCATCAGGTTCGTCCCCGAACGCTTCACCAAGATCTACTTGAACTGGCTCTCCAACATCAAGGACTGGTGTATTTCAAGACAGCTCTGGTGGGGTCATCGCATCCCCGTATGGTACTGTTCCGACTGCGGCGAGATGATCGTCTCGAAAGATGATCCCGATACTTGTCCCAAATGCGGTTCTAGGTCGTTGGAGCAAGACCCCGACGTTTTAGATACGTGGTTTTCTTCGGCTCTATGGCCCTTCTCCACCATGGGATGGCCTAAGCGAACGCGCGACCTGGATTTCTTTTACCCGACGTCCGTACTCGTGACGGCTTATGACATAATCTTCTTCTGGGTGGCCAGGATGATATTCATGGCCTTGGAATTTACGGGCCAGGAGCCGTTTCGAGAGGTTTTCATCCACGGACTCGTGCGGGACTCCGAGGGCCGCAAAATGTCAAAATCCCTCGGGAACGGCATCGATCCCCTCGAGGTGATAGAGAAGTACGGAGCCGACACGTTGCGCTTCACGCTGGTGACGGGCAACACACCCGGGAGCGACATGCGCTTTTATTGGGAAAGGGTCGAGGCGAGCAGGAACTTCGCCAATAAAATATGGAACGCCTCGAGGTTCACCCTCATGAACCTCAAAGATTTCAAGCCGTCGTCCGAAGAGGTTAAGGCCGAACTCGGGCCGTGGATCTTCCGGGACGAAACTCGCGGTAAGGATCAAGCTGAACGCTGGATTTTGAGTAGGTTCACCGCGGTGGCCCGCGAGGTCACGGGGTACCTTGAGCAATATGAACTGGGCGAAAGCGCTCGCACCCTTTACAACTTCATTTGGGACGAGCTGTGCGATTGGTACATCGAGCTGGCCAAGGAAAGGCTTTACCATGGCGACGCGGCTGAAAGGCGAAAGACCCAAACCGTGCTCTGGAAGGTATTCGAAGGCACGTTGAGGCTTTTACACCCGTTCATGCCCTATTTGACCGAAGAGATATGGCAGAGCTTACCGCATTCCGGCAAGACGATCGTACGGGCGCCCTGGCCGGCCCCGTCACCGGAACTGTTGGACCCCGAGGCGGAAGCCAAAATGCGCCTTTTCATGGACGTGGTCAGGGCGATTCGGAATTTGAGAGCCGAAGTGAATATTCCCCCGACCCAAGAGACCCGAGTGGTTGTACTCGCCCTCTCGGACCGGGCCCAAAGATGGCTGGATGAGGTTTCGTCAGACGTATCGCGACTCGCGAGGGCCCTCCCCCTGGAAATCAAAAGGTCGGGTGCTCTAGCAAAGCCTCGCCAGGCGTTGGTCAGCGTAGTGGCGGATGCCGAAGTATACTTACCCCTCGAGGGCGCGGTGGATTTGGCCAGAGAGATCGAAAGGGCCGAGAGAGGAATCGCCGAAGAAGAACGGGAGCTCCGTAGGGTAATCGGGAGGCTGCAGGACGAGGGCTTCTTAAAAAAGGCGCCCCAGGAGGTGGTAGAGAAACAGAAGGCGCGCGTATTGGAGATCGAGCAGAAACTCGAACGCTTGAAGCAGAGACTGAGAATATTGGGGGGAGAGTAGGTCGGCTTGGATTATGAAGAGGCCCGAAAATATCTGGAAAGCCTCTATAAGTTCGGGAGTGTACTCGGCTTGAACCGGATGAAGGTCCTTATGGAGGCGCTGGGTGATCCGCAGGATGACCTCAAGTACATACATTTGGCCGGTACCAACGGAAAGGGCTCGACGGCGGCCGCATGTGCAAGAGTTCTCGAAGAAGCGGGCCTTTCCGTGGGTCTATACATCTCGCCCTATCTCGAGCAGTTCGAAGAGCGCATCTCAATCAATGGCGTCCCTATTGACAAATCATCGGTAGCAAGGCTCATGGAGAGGATCAGGGGGGCGGTGGAAATCGCTTGTCGCACCTGCGGCGAGTCGCCTACGGAGTTCGAAGTGGTAACCGCTTTGGGTTTCACCTATTTTGCAGAAAAACGAGTCGACGTGGTCTGCCTGGAAGTGGGGCTCGGGGGCAGGTTTGATGCGACCAACGTCATAAAGAAGCCCGAAGTTGCCACCATTACGCCCATCGGATTCGATCATATGGATAGGCTCGGTCGTACCCTCGACAAGATCGCTTTTGAAAAGGCCGGGATAATCAAAGAAGGCGTCACGGTTGTATCTGCCCCGCAGAAAAGTGAGGCTTCCCGGGTCATCGAGGAGGTGTGCGACCGTAACGGGTCACATCTATACCTCGGAAATCGGGACTTCAGCTGGCAGGAGATCTCAAGCGGACTCGACGGTCAGAGATTCGATTTCAGAGGTCCGTTTGGAGACATATCGGACCTCTATTTTCCCCTCCTCGGGCGCCATCAACAGGAAAACGCCGCAACCGCGGTCATGACCGTCCAAGCCTTTGCGGCTGCCGCTGCCGATAGGCCCGACGGAAGGGTTCACTTGAGCCCCGACACGATCAGGCGCGGGCTCGCCAAGGTCGTATGGCCGGGGCGCCTTGAAGTAGTTCGGGAATCCCCAACCGTGTTGCTGGATGTGGCTCATAACGAGGACGGTGCGAAGGTATTATCCCGTGCAATACGCGATCTCTTCGGCGGCCGTCGCATCCACCTCGTCATCGGTTTGCTGAAAGACAAGGACGTTAGGGGTTTCCTTGCGAACCTTTTACCCCTCGCGTCGTCGGTGGTCGCTTC
>DUSP01000031.1 GCA_012842575.1 Clostridia bacterium | reverse complement strand
CTCCCGCCGTGAGGACGTTTTGAAGGAAAGAGATATGAAGCGGCTCACTCACGTGAACGGTGGATGCAACGCTTTCCAGTGGAACGTTACACAGCATAAGCGTGCCAGACGTACCACAGTATATCATGGCGTCACCGGGTTCGATGGCACCGCATCCGAGGAGTGCCGTATAGGAGTCGCCGGTGCCGGTTATGACAGGAGTACCCTCGGGCAAGAGAGTCTCTACCGAAGCCTGTTCGGAAACGTGACCTGCGATCGCTGTAGCGGGCAACGGACGGGGGATGAGGTCCTGTCGAAGACCAAGGGTCCCGAATAAATCGTCCGGTCCCCACGACAGTGACTGATTATCGAAAACCCCGCCCATAATGTTGGCGGTATCGAAATCTATCGTCTGATTGCCGGTTAACCGGAAAACGATAAAGGAATGCGCGGTTAGAACCACCCGCGTTTGCTGATAGATCTGTGGCTCGTGCGCCTTGAGCCACAGGACCTTCGGCACTACAGCCTCGGTACCGATTCGCTTACTGAGCACCCTTGAAGCGCAATCTGCTTCCTCAGCCGCTCTGTTGTCGGAATAGAGAATAGCCCTCCTTAACGGTTGACCCCTTTCTCCCAAGGGTAAAAGACACGGTACAAGCCCACACACTCCTAAGGCGGCCAAGATGAAATCGGGATGGGCGGCCCAGTCTTCTACTCGCCTGATCCCAACCACGGAAACGCACTTACGCACGAGATCGACAAAGTCATTCCACCAGTCAGTTTCCGCGTCATGCTCGGACCAATCCGGGCGCTCGTGGTGGACGCCGTGCTTTACGGAAAGGGCATTGAGGCATCGGCCTTCGTCATCCATGAGGGCGACCTTCGAGCCAGTCGATCCTATGTCGACCCCCAAGAATAAGCGTTTGGGCATGGCGTCCCCTCCGTAATGGGCATAAAAATGGGATCACAGGGGTTGCATCTATTCAGTGTCTAGACATCTAGACAGTGAAATTAGGCGTATGAGGCGAAGAATCCTGCCACAAGCAACCGTAATGAGCGCTAAGACATAGGCATCATCATCCGGTATGAGATGAAGAATCCTGCCAGAAGGAAAGCGAAGTCCCTCCAAAGTACACACCTGTAACAGCCTTCGCGTTGTTGCGGGGAGAAAACGCTTTCGGAGTGACTATGTAACATGGGTCTCAGTTCCTGTACTAACTCCGTTTCCCTGGCGAAAACACTTCCGGAGAGACTATGTAACCGGCGTAGCCTACCCCTATATCGGATAATGTTGACACACAGGGAAGGATTCATCCTCTTTAAAGCTTAATAACACTTTGCTACACTGTAAACGTCTAGACGTCTGTACGCTTACATACAAGGAGCTCACATACAAGGCAAGGGGAGTGAAAAGGAGGTGCTCCCTTTCAAACGAGGAGACCTCCCAGGAGAATGGACAAGACAAGACGCCTCAGTCGTATATTCCGCGAAGACGGACGGACCCTCATAGTCGCCATGGACCATGCCGCGCACATGAAAAACGTTCCTGGACTCAATAATCTTCCACATATCATCGAGGAAATCAGCCGCGGAGGCGCGGATGCGATTCTTACGACGTTCGGTATCGCACAGCGGTTCTCCAAGGCATTGTCACGAATGGGTTTAATCCTTCGCCTTGACGGCGCGCCGACTGAGCTTAACCCATCTTCCGGTCCGATGCCCCTTTATTTCTCCGTAGAAGACGCCCTACGGATAGGGGCCGATGCGGTAGCGGTTACGTCCGGGCCGGGTTGCCTAAGTGAACACGTCGAGCTATCGAAGCTCGCGCGCGTTTCTTCTGAATGCTTCCGTTGGGGTATGCCGCTTTTGGCCGAGATGGTTCCAGGCGGGTTCGATTCGCCGGTGGAGGCCCGCACGTCAGAAAACGTAGCTCTTGCCGCACGGATCGCTTGTGAACTCGGTGCCGACATAGTGAAGGCACCGTATGTCGACGGCTACTCAAGAGTGACATCGTCCTGTTATGTCCCCGTGGTGATCCTCGGTGGAGCGCGCCGCGACAGCGCCCTCGAGCTCTTTAAAACCGTGCGGGCGGCGCTGGATTCCGGTGCAAAAGGTGTCGCCATGGGGAGAAACGTATGGGGAGCCCCGCACCCAACGCTCATGACCAGGGCCCTCGCATCCATAATTCACGAGAATGTGAGTCCGGAGGAGGCCGTTCGCATCCTAGAGGGCATATGAGCTTTGGCCGTACAGGTGTAAAGACACTCACCCGACGGGTAATAAGACTGGTTCCATAAGAGATGATAAGACAGGTCACTTACAGGAGGCATCATTTATGTCGGTTCTAGAAAGGGAAAGTCCCTTGCCGCTATATTTTCAGATTAAGCGCGACCTGAAGGAAAAAATACTTTCGGGCAAGCTCAAGCCCCGTGAGAAAATACCGTCTGAAGAGGACCTTCGTAAGGAATATCAAGTCAGCCGCATGACCGTGCGCCAGGCCATTTTGGATCTCGTACGAGAAGGTCTGTTGGAACGACAACACGGTAAAGGCACATTCGTGCGTAAACCCAAAGTCGAGACTTCCACAGCTCAACTGAAGAGCTTTTGGGAAGACATGCTCGAAAAGGGATACCGTCCAGGCTCCAGGCTGCTCTCGATCAAGACGGTCCCGCCTAACGAGAGAATTAAGGCAGCCCTTTCTCTTAACGAACAGGAATCCATCGTAAAAATCGAACGGGTACGTCTCGCTAACGGGGAACCTATATCTTTAGACATCGCCCATTACCCCAGCCGCCTTTGCTCGGGTTTGCTACACGAAGATCTCGAAAATCAATCCGTGTATGATCTTCTTGAAAATAAATTCGGGGTGCCCCCGCTATTCGCAGTCGAGACTTTGAACGTCGTAAAGGCGCCCCGTCGGATCGCCGAACTTCTCGAAGTGCAAGTAGGAGCGCCTTTCGTCCACTTCATCCGAACGACTTACACCCGTAACCACATTCCCATCGAGTTCGTCGAGAGCTACTATCGTGGAGACAGATACAGCCTGACCATCACGCTATCCAGGAAAGATAAAAAACAGGAGGACACCGACAACTCATGAAATCAGCAGTGTTCGAAGGTCCGGGCAAAGTCGAAATACGGGAACTGCCCGTTCCTGGACTAGAGGGTAACCAGGTTTTAGTCAAAGTCAAAGCATGCGGCGTGTGCACCTGGGAAAAGCGATTCTTCGCCGGTGACGGCGTGTCACCTGACCAATACCCGGTCAGAGGAGGCCACGAAATAGCCGGCGTCGTGGCCGCCGTGGGACCTGACGCGGCCCCGGATCTCAAACCCGGACAACCCGCGGTAGTGGCCAGCCTGACCCGCTGCGGACAATGCTATTATTGTCGCCGCGGTATGGATAACCTCTGCGTCCGGTCCGCGGAGTCCGCCCAAAAGCAGGAGCCCTGGGGGCCGGCCGGTTTCAGCGAGTATGTCCTGGTAAGGGATTATGAAGTGTACAGGATTTCGGAGAACCTTCCTTTCGTGGAAGCATCTCTTGCGGAACCACTCGCATGCGTTTGTCGCAGCGTCCGGGCCTCAGGGATCCAAGCCTCGGATACCGCTATCATAATGGGCGCCGGGGTTATGGGTTTGCTGCATTTGAAGCTCCTTTCCGCCATGGGAGTGAACTCCATTGTCGTGGAACCCGATCACGCAAGACATTCCATCGCGTACGCCAACGGCGCCTTGAAATGTATCGACCCCGTCGAGGTCCCACCGGGGGATGTCGTCTCAGTCCTGAACGAGAGCCCCGGGGGTATTTCCGGAGAGCCTTTTTTGGGTTTCACGGCCGCCTTTTTGACAGCAGGTGGCCCTTCGGCGGCACATTATGCATTAGCGAGTCTCGCCAAAGGCGGGGCCTTAGTGCTATACGGAGCTTTTCACCCGGAGCACGTGATGAACCTCGACTTGAACGATATACACTATCGCGAAATAGCGATCGTTGGTAGTTACAGGCACGACCGCCAGAGTTTCCGAAAAGCGGCCGACCTCCTTTCGGCGGGAACCGTGAAGGTGCGGGATTTGGTATCGGTAACGGTCCCCTTTCCGGAAGTAAAACGTGCGCTCGAGATCGCCAGTGAAGGTTTAACGGACCAGACGCCCGAAGGCGAAAACGGAAGCGTTAACGCCCGTCCGGCCATAACAAGACCCTATAGGGTAGTAGTTACTTTTGAATGACCGGGGAGTGAGGAGTTGGAGTGCCTTTTCCTTCTCCCAAGGTCGGCTCCATAGGCCTGGTGCCGAGAGCCGGGGTAGTACTACGAGCGCACCGCAAAGGCTTCGACATCAGCTTAATTCTTCTGGTTGCGATCGTTCTGTACTTTGCGCATTACATCTACTATGCACGGAGGTATTAGCGCCGATCAAACGAGGTGGAAT
The DNA here is from genome assembly GCA_012842575.1 of Clostridia bacterium. Lineage (GTDB taxonomy): Bacteria > Bacillota > Sulfobacillia > DUSP01 > DUSP01 > DUSP01. The sequence continues at coordinate 1,780 of DUSP01000031.1, read as the reverse complement.
GCTTTGGATGATCGTCACATAGAGAAAAAGGACTCCCGGCCCAGGAGACGACGCCTCCAAGACCCCGAGAGAGCTTGTGATCCACTCGCCAGTGTAGATGCGGATAGCTCATCACTCGCTACTACCGTAAATGACATTCTTTGGGGTTTTCTCGTCTCGGTTAGCAAAGCCCTTGACCTGAGCTACACAGGTATAATGCCACACCACATAAGAGTCGCCGTTCTTGCCTCGAGGATCGGTCGCAGTCTTGGTCTTTCCGAAAGAAAAATCGCATTGATATCCCAGGCCGCTCTCATACATGACCTTGGGGTGAGGACTTGGGGTGACAGAGCGAAGCTCCACGAGTTCGAGTTGAATGATCCGTACGAGCATGCAAGGGACGGTTACCATATCCTGACTGGCGATGAATCCGAGGCGGCTCTGGAAGGTCGGCGAACGGAGAACGAAGGCCGACTTCCGTTTTTGCCTCATGCGGTCATAATCCTTCATCACCATGACAGATGGGAGGGTGGAAATCCTTCTAGACTCCAGCAAGACGCAATTCCCACTGAATCCCGAGTGATCCATCTTGCCGATCGGGTGGCCGTGTTGTTGGATGCAACGAGGCCCTTTAACTGTCAGAAGGGCGATATACTTAAGGCCATTGAAGAGCAACGCGCCCGGGCTTTTGACCCCACACTCGTCGAAATCTTCCGTGACTTGGCCAAAACTGAAAACTTCTGGTTTGATCTGGAACCGAGCTTCCTGTTTAAGAGTCTTGCGGCGTACGCTGTTGGGGGTTTCTCGGCGCCGATTGGGGCGGATACAGCGAGAGCGGGAGGGGCGCGACTGACTGAGGTCATCGAAATCCTCGAAGCGCTGGCTCGGGTATTTGCCGCGGTCATCGACCGTCGAAGTCCCTACACTCACAGGCATTCACGGTCAGTAGGTGAGTGCGCCTTCATTTTAGGCAAGCATCTTGGCCTTGACGATTTGACGTGTAGAGAACTTCGGATAGCAGGGCTTCTCCATGATCTCGGAAAGATGGGTGTCTCTGAAGACATTCTTGACAAAAACGCTTCTCTGACTGAGGAAGAAATATGCGTGGTCAAGCGTCACCCGTATTTGACGTACCATCTCTTAGGGGATATCCCCGGCTTTAGCCGCATCAAAGAATGGGCTTCCTTCCACCATGAACGCTTGGATGGCCGGGGTTATCCTTTCGGGCTTGACGGCTCCTCGCTTTCCACCGAAGCAAGAATCGTAGCGGTTTGTGATGTTTTTTCCGCCCTTTCTGAGGATCGTCCGTATAGACCCGGCCTTTCCCTGGGAGAAGTGCAGCGCATCCTTACGGCGATGGCCGAGAATGGGGCTTTGGACAAAGTGGCCGTTCTTGAACTGCCATGCGCCCTTCGTCTTGCGCGGGACTCTTATGCTACGCCTATCCCTCGGTGGTCTTCGAGGCCTACACTCACGGGATGAGCCCGATCATCCGAGAGGGTAGGATTACTGGAGAATCAGGCGAGGGTTAAGGCAGTCTGCAAGGGAGGTAAAGCGAATGGGACCAAGACCAATTGCGGAAGACATAACCAGAACAATCGGCAACACGCCCCTCGTAAGGCTAAACAGAGTAACCCAAGGCGCGGTGGCGACGGTGCTGGGTAAGATGGAGTCGTTTAATCCGTGCGGTAGCGTCAAGGATCGCATCGGAGTCGCGATGATAGACGCGGCAGAAGAGGCAGGCCTTCTTGGGCCCAGGACGGTGATCGTCGAACCCACCAGCGGAAATACCGGTATCGCG
>DUSP01000074.1 GCA_012842575.1 Clostridia bacterium | reverse complement strand
TATTACACCCAGAGGTTCTACTCGATCCTCGATACCCTCTGCCTCTGCCAGTTCGTATGGGGGCCCGCCTGGCAGCTGTACGGCCCCTCCGATATCGTGACCCTCTGCCGCTCCGGAATAGGCTGGGAGACATCCCTGTTCGAGCTCATGCTCGCAGGGGAGAGGCGCATAAACATGATGAGGTTCTTCAATTACAGGGAAGGCTTCACGAGGCAAGACGACAGGCTCCCGGAGAGGTTCTTCGAACCCCTCCCCGAGGGACCCGGAAAAGGCGTCCGCCTCGACAGGGCCCGCTTCGAGGAGGCCGTCGACCTTTACTACGCCTTCGCGGGATGGGATAAAAAGACCGGCGCCCCCACCCCCGAGAGGTTGAAGATGCTGTCGCTGGGGTGGCTGGTGGAGGGTGGGGAAAACCCTCGTTAAAACTCAAGACCGAATAAAGGGGACGCGCATATATGGATTGGGATGAAGTAGTAAGTTACATGTTTGAATGGCGAAAACAGATACATAGATTCCCTGAGATAGGTTATGAGGAGCACAGAACCTCTGAGTTTGTGGCCGCGTTACTCAAAACCTGCAAATGCGACTTTGTGCGTAGAGTATGTAGCACAGGTGTTGTCGGATGCCTTCAAGGAGCCCAGCCGGGCCCTACTGTGGCGTTTCGGTGCGAATTGGACGGACTTGCCATCCAAGAGGAAACAGGATTAGATTACGCTTCGGAGATAGCAGGGCGTATGCATGCGTGTGCGCACGACGGTCACATGGCAGTCCTTCTGGGGTTATGTAAGTACCTTTCGGATAGACGCCCTAATTTAAGAGGGAATGTGGCGTTTATATTTCAGCCTGCCGAGGAGATGATCCCGAAAGGAGGTGCCCGCCTTCTCATATCTGAAGGCGTACTAGAAAACCCTCGAGTGGATTACATCATCGGATTCCATATATGGCCCGATCTCAACGTCGGCACTGTTGGCGTTAACCCCGGTATAGTAATGGCCGGAGGAGATGCCTTTCGGATAACGTTCAAGGGTCGGGGTGGGCACGGTGGCGCCCCTCATACCGCAATAGACGCGACTCTTATTGCAAGTCACAGCGTACTCGCACTTCAGTCAATCGTCAGCAGGGAAATAGAGCCCCAAACGCCAGTAGCGTTGTCTGTTGGCATGATTTCTGGTGGAACTTGCCCCAATATCGTGCCAGACTCCGTGATGCTTTCAGGGACTGCAAGGTACTTGGATAGCGAGCTGAGCGTCGTGCTCAAAGAAAAAGTAGGCCGTATCGCTCAGGGAGTAGCGGCTGTATATGGAGGCCATGCAGATGTGGAATACTCGGTCGGCTATATGCCAACCGTGAATTCTCCTGAAGTCGCCGGGATCGTCCGCGAATGCGCGGAGGAAGTGCTCGGGGTGGGTTCGGTGATATGGGGATTATCACCTTCTATGGCGTCTGAAGATTTCTCCGCTTACTTGGAGAAAGTTCCGGGCTGTTACTTCTGGGTGGGGGGCAGGATACCTGACACCACACAGTACCCCTTGCACAGTCCGAGATTTGCATTTCACGACCGTGCCATGGTGATTGCACTGCAGGTCTGCCTCAAGCTGCTGGGTCACTTGGGTTGCCTTCCGGTTTGAGGGAGTGTCCGATCGGCCCTCGAGGGTGCGGAGATCTGAAAGGGGGCTTTCAGTATGAGGGCTGCGGTATGGTACGGCAGCAAGGACGTAAGAGTGGAAGGGTACCCGACGAGAGATTTAGCTCGCCAAGAGGTGAGAGTAAAGGTAAAGGCATGCGGCATATGTGGGTCTGACCTCCATGAATACGCCGCGGGCCCTATTATGGTACCGACGAGCCCGGATCCCTTGACGGGTAGAATGGCTCCGATTGTGCTTGGGCATGAGTTTTCCGGCGAAATAGTCGAAGTGGGTAGGGATGTCATAGGCTGGAAGGTAGGCGATAGGGTTGTAGCAGATCCGGCGATAGCATGTTGGAAGTGCTACGCCTGTAAACGGTTCAATTACAACCAGTGCGAAATGCTGGGTTGTACAGGACTTACCGATGACGGTGCTTTTGCCGAGTACGTTGTGGTGAGGGCGTACCAGCTATACTCCCTTCCGGAGGACGTCGATTACCTGGCCGGAGCGCTCGTGGAGCCGTTGGCTGTGGGGGTACATGCTGTAAAAAGGGGTAAGTTGTCACAAGGGGAACGCGTGTTGATCGTAGGAGCTGGACCGATAGGTTTGGCTGTGTTACAGGCCGCGCGCATCGCCGGTGCGCACAGCGTTTTTGTCGCGGAGCCAACACCCGTCCGTAATGAGGTCGCCAAAATGCTGGGGGCCACGGCGGTGGTCGATTTCGACGATCCCGCCACATTCGAGTTTCTTAAAGCCTCAACGAAAGGCGTTGGGTTTGACATTGTTTTTGAGTGTGTTGGAAGCGAAACGGCACTTAGGCATGCACTCACGTTGACCCGCAGAGGCGGGCGAGTGGTGGTAGTAGGGGTGTACGAAAAAGATGTGAAGGTAGATTGCAACAACTTTAGTTTGCTTGAGAAAGACGTGGTTGGGTGTAGAGCGTACGCGGGCGACTTCGAGACGGTCATCAGGTTTCTTCAAGACGGGCGGATGGTAACGAAACCCCTCATTACGAAAGTCGTCCGACTGGATGACATCGTTAAGGAGGGATTTGAAGAGCTAGTACATCACAAGGATCGTCACATAAAGATCTTAGTTGTACCTGGAGAGTCATGAACTCTTCAAAGACCTCATAAGAAAACAACTTAACCGGGAGCCGTCGAGTCGCGTAGCATGTGTGAGGTACGGGAAGGTCACTGGTGTTGTCAAGACATCAGCGTCGGGGAAGGAACGGGATGCATCCAAGCGAACCGAGTTCGCTTGGATGGTATGTAAATCCTCAGTTACGGAAGCTCGAGGAGGATTGTTCAATGGATATAGTTATGCCTAAGCTTGGGATCATGCTAAAAGGAAAAATCGTCAAGTGGTTAAAAGCCGAAGGCGACTATGTGCAGGCCGGCGAAGGTCTTTTCACAATCGAAACGGAGAAGGTCACGCATACGGTTCGGTCTCCTGTATCGGGGGTCGTTGTAAGGATTCTTCATCCTCAAGGATCGGTGGTACCGGTGGGGCAGGTCGTTGCGATAATTCAAGAGGGAGAAGCCGCAACCGTCCACGTTCCGGCGGATGAAGAGAGGGGAATTGCAGCTCGCACAGTAATGTATTCCATCCCGCTTGAAGGGGTTAAAGGCGTAACTGCTCACAGGATGCTTGAAAGCTCGAGAAAATCTCCTCGAGCTGCAGTTGGACTGGATATCCTCATGGACGAGGCTATTTCGATAAGGAAACGAATGGCGGATGCGGGCAAGAAGATCTCCCTGACGGATCTGGTCATATGGGCCGTTTCACGATCATTGGAGGCCAACAGGGTGGTGAATTCGGTCGCGCTGGACGACTGTGTCCAGGTCTTCGAGCAAATTAACGTGGGATTCGCGGTTGATACCCCCAAAGGACTTATGGTTCCTGTTATCCCGGAGGCTAACAAGAAAGAGGTAACCGAAATAGCGGCCCTCAGGGCGGACCTCACCAAAAGAGTGCAGGAGTTCAGTCATTCAGAAACTGACATTACGGGAGGCACTTTCACGGTTTCAAACCTGGGTACCCTTGGGATTGACCGGCTCATCCCCATTGTTAACCCGGGGGAGGCCGCGATACTCGGGGTTGGGCGCATTGGGCCAAGAGCTATTGTTCGAGGTGGAGCCGTCGGGATCGGGCAAGTGATGGAAGTGTGGCTGGCTTTCGACCATCGCGCAATCAATGGTGCCGAAGCTGCGCGGTTTCTTGCCGATCTTAAGAATAGGCTTGAGGATCCAAAGGAAGGCGGACTTAAGGAGTAATATGCGTCTCCTCCGTGTTCAGTTTAAAGATGCCCGACATAACCTGGCGTTCGAAGAAGCCATGTGTTTGGCCTCGGGGGGACCGACGCTTCGGCTGTGGAGGAATCCCCCGACGGCCGTGATAGGATATGCCCAATTTGCCAGGGCGGAGGTAAACCTTGAGACGTGTATGCAGTATGGAGTTCAAGTTGTCCGCCGTCACACTGGTGGGGGCGCAGTGTATCATGACTACGGCAACCTCAACTACTCTGTTGTCGTGCCCCGCTCTTCAGGAATAGTAAAGGGCAAGCTGTCAAGCGTATACCGAAGACTGCTTGCCCCGGTATTGCTCGCACTCGAGGAGTTGGGGGTTGCGGCGGATATTCGGGATACAAACTCCGTCTTCGTGGGAGGCACAAAAGTAGGCGGTTCGAGCGCCCATCTGGGTGAGACCGCTTTCTTTTTTCACGGCACTTTGCTCCTCAATGCCGACCTGACGATGTTATGGCGTGTCCTGACACCTCTAAAAGAATACGAGTGCCCAGCGGGAAGTGTCGCAAGTCGCCGTGTCCCCGTTACTAATCTGAGTGAGGTGATCGGGTGTCCACTGAATGTGCCCCGCCTTGAGGCGCTCGTCGTTCGTGGTTTTGAAAAGGTTTTGTGTTCGCATGCTATACCCACAGAGCCTTCTCGAGAAGAGATGGAGTTGGAGATGAATCTGTTCGACACAAAATACTCGAGGGATTGGTGGAATCTTGAGGGAAGGATGGGGAGGGATGTACGTGGTCAAATGTGATGTGGCCGTGGTCGGATCAGGCCCAGGAGGTCACGCCGCGGCGATCAGGCTTGCGAGGTACGGGTTATCGGTCGTCATGATCGAGGAACGAGAGGTAGGGGGCCTCTGTGTCAACAGGGGCTGCGTTCCGACAAAAGCTGTGGCCCTTGCTACCTCGCTATTGAGGAAGATAAAGAAGGCGCCCGAGTTCGGCATCGTCACCGACGGCGTCCGCGTAAACCTAGACTGGCTTGCTCGAATGCGCGACCTCACCGTAGAGCGCGTGAGATCTTCGCTCACCTTGTGTTTGGATTCACTCGGCATCCGGCTGCTAAAAGGGCATGCCAGTTTGACTGGGCCCAACGAAGTTGCTGTGGACGGGAAGCAAGTTATCGCCAAAGACGTAGTGATAGCTTCTGGATCCAAGGCGTCGATGCCCTCAATACGAGGATTAGCAGAAACTGCCATCACCAGCGACGACTTGATGGGACCAATAAGTATCCCGGGTAGACTGGTGATCGTCGGAGGGGGTGTCGTAGGGATAGAGTGGGCATCCGTTTTCTCAGGTCTAGGGAGCCGGGTGGACGTAGTCGAAATGGAGGCGCAAATCATACCGGGTCTCGATCGGGAAATCGCGGGATACCTTGTGGATGCACTTCAGAGAAACGGAGTGACAGTGCATCTGTCTACAAGGGTTGAGGAGGTGTCTCACGGGCGTGCAATAACCACGGCTGGCCCGATTGATTTCGACCGGATCTTGGTGGCTACTGGTAGGATCCCGGATACTTCGTTAGGCGATGCGCTCGGCATATCGTCACCGAACGGGATAATCGTAGACGAACGAATGCAGACAAGAATACCGCACGTGTGGGCGGTTGGTGACTGCGTTGGTGCGCCTATGCTGGCCCACGTCGCCATGGCCGAAGCGGAAGTGGCCTCGACCAGTATTATGGGTGGAGATGCGCGGATGTCGTACGATTGCATCCCTTCGTGCGTTTTTTCGTATCCAGAAGTGGCCTGGGTGGGTCTTTCGGAAGATGCGGCAATAGATGAGGGTATTCCGATATCAGTGGGACGCTGCTCTTTCGCGGCAAGCGGAAAGGCTGTTGCACTTGGCGAAGCCGAAGGCCTTGTGAAGGTGATAGCGGACGAGCGGGACCGAAGAGTATTGGGCGTTCACATTATGGGCCATGGTGCCACTGAACTGATATCTGAGGCGGCTTGTTGCATTGGTATGGGAGTGGACGCCGTAGCGTGGGGCAGAGTGGTTCACGCCCACCCCACGCTCAGCGAAGTCTTAATCGAGGCAGTTCGCGCGGCCGTCGGCAAGGCGCTTTACGTTTAGAGTCACGGCCTCACATCGGATGACATATAGTAGTGCGCAAGTGTACAAAAGCATGTGATCCTGTTTGGCACGGTGTACAGTAGGGAACGCACTGGAGTTGAAGAAGTCGGTCATGAGTAGGATATCACGGCAATCACTCAACGAATTCCATAATCGGGTGGGAGGGAGTACGAATGCTCTTGTCAAGGGATCAACTCCTTAATATGTATCGCAAGATGGTAGAGGCCAGGAGATTCGAGGAAAAGGTGGTGGAGCTGTTCTATGCTGCGAAAATCCCGGGTTTCCTGCATTCAGCTATCGGCCAGGAAGCGATTGCTGCTGGAATAGGTGCCGCGCTCGAGCCTCAAGACAGGATAACGATTCATCACCGTGGCCACGGCCATTGCATCGCCAAAGGGCTAGATATGAAGAAGATGATGGCGGAACTGTTTGCCAAGAAAACGGGATACTGTGGTGGCAAGGGTGGGTCGATGCACTTAGCCGATTTTGATTCTGGTATGCTGGGGGCGAATGGCATTGTAGGCGGAAGTATACCGCATGCCGTCGGAGTTGCATTGGCAGATAAGATGCGGGGTACCGGGGCGGTTACGGTTTGCTGTTTCGGAGACGGGGCCAGCAACCAAGGTGCTTTTCATGAGGCTTTGAACCTAGCGTCAATTTGGAAAGTCCCGGTCGTCTTCTTTTGCGAGAACAATCTTTATGGAATGACGGTGCCACAGTCATATCACCAGGCCATCCGGAATATATCCGACCGCGCCGTGGGTTACGGTATGCCTGGCGTGACGATAGATGGAAATGACGTGCTGGAGGTATACGTAACAGTGAGAAGAGCCTTGGATAGAGCGCGAAAGGGTGATGGCCCCACGCTCATCGAGGCCAAAACGTATCGGCACAGGGGACACTGGGAAGGCGACCCAGATGCGACGGAGGAGCTGTATCGGCCCAGAGAGGAAATAGAAATGTGGAAAGCAAGGGACCCGGTGGTAACATTTGAACGGGAATTAAAGGAGAGAGGATATATTTCGGAAGAAGAAGTCAAGGCTATTGATGAGGAAGCCCGGCGAAAAATCGAAGAGGCCATTGCTTTTGCCGAAGATAGCCCTGAACCTGACATTTCTGAGGCTTTAACTGACATTTATACCGATTGAATTGGTTGGGTTACATAAATGACTCTGGAGGACAATCAAGAAGAAGGGAGGCCGTAAGATGAGGGAGATTTCGTACCTTGAGGCCATTAGAGAAGCTTTGATAGAAGAAATGGAACGGGACGAAAGAGTCTTTCTTCTGGGTGAGGATATTGGAAAGCTAGGCGGACCTTTTGGAGTGACCAAAGGTTTAATCGACAGGTTTGGACCAGAAAGAGTCCTGGAAACACCTATATCCGAAACGGGGTTTGTCGGCTGTGCCGTGGGGGCAGCATCAATGGGCATGCGACCGGTTGCCGAGGTCATGTATTCAGACTTCATTCCGGTTTGTATGGATCAAATCGTGAATCAAGCCGCCAAGATGAAGTACATGTTCGGTGGGAAGATAAAGATGCCCCTTACGATTCGAACTATGACGGGGGCCGGGCTGAGAGCAGCGGCCCACCATTCCCAGAGCATCGAGGCGGTTTTTTGTCACTTTCCGGGGTTGAAGGTAGTCGCTCCGTCTACGCCGGCAGATGCCAAGGGGCTACTCAAATCGGCAATAAGGGATGACAACGCCGTACTGTTCTTCGAGCACAAAATGCTCTACGGAACATCGGGGCTGGTACCGGAAGGGGAATACACCATCCCTTTGGGGAAAG
>DUSP01000057.1 GCA_012842575.1 Clostridia bacterium | reverse complement strand
GGGGGGGGTTGGAGGACTTTCAGGCCATCTTTATGACCGGCCGAAATAGGAGAAGCTGCGGTTTCCGCTTCAGCGGTCCCGTCTTTTGGGCCATCTTTGTGGCTGGCAGGAATTCCCCGAAAAAGAGAGTATTGAAGGGAAGGTGGTCTCTTCGATTGTCCGCTACGTCGCTTGATACGTTCTTCAACGGCGCGGTTACTTTTAATGCCCACAACCTTTGGGGAATTCTAAGTTGCGAGCGGAGGCCGTAACGAGGCGAAATGGCAGAAAAGAGAAGTGAGATCAAAGGCAACGGCGAGATCGAAGAATTAGAACCGTACGAAGGGAGACGACACCGCCTCAAAGCGAGACTGAAGGAGGCGGCCGTCGGCGCCGCGCTGATCACCTCACCCGAGGACATAAACTACCTCACGGGCTTCAGAGGGGACGCCCGGATTCTCCTCGGACCTGATTTCGGAGCTATAGACGTCATTTTAGTCGACCCACTGAACCTGGGCGCGGCAAAGGAGGCGACGCGCGGACTTGAGGTGGTACCGATCAAACCCGGAGGGAAGGGGCCGTCCGAGGTGGAAGTCATCGGAAACCTCCTGACCGCCAAGGGAATAAGTTGCCTGTGGGTAGAGGGGTCGGGGTTTTCGGCTTCTATGTGGAAGGCCTTCTCGCGCCGATTGGGCGCGGTGGTGGAGGTTTTGTTTCTGGAGGATTCTCCCGTCAAGGTTTTGCGGGCGGTGAAAGAGCCCGGCGAGATCGACCTCATAACCAAAGCGGCAAGGATAACCGACGGTGTTATGCTCGAGGCGTTTACCTTGCTGAGGCGCAAAGCCACGGAGAAAGAGACCTTCATAGGGATTAAGAAGCGTGCGTTGGAACTCGGCGGGGAGGGAGTCGCCTTTGAACCCATCGTCGCGTCGGGACCTAGATCGGCGATGCCGCATGCTTGGCCGTCCAGCAGGACTCCCTCAAGCGGCGACTTTGTGGTCTTGGACATAGGTGCCATTTACGATGGGTATTGCGCCGATCTTACGAGGACAGCGGTCATCGGGCCCCCGTCAAAAAAACAGCGTGCCCTCTACGAGGTGGTGAAAGCGGCGTACGAGGCGGCCGCGTCTAGCCTGCGGCCGGGCGTCAGGGCATCTCTTGTAGACGCTTCAGCGAGGGGCGTGATTGAAGAGGCGGGTTACGGCGAGTTCTTCGTCCATGGGTTGGGGCACGGGGTGGGCCTTGCCGTTCACGAGCTTCCTGTGTTGAGGAGGCCGGATAAAGAAGGTAAAGAAGAAGAGGCCCGTGGTGATCGGGATATGATCCTCGAGCCCGGTATGGTAGTTACCATCGAACCGGGTATATATCTTCCCGATTGGGGAGGAGTTCGCCTGGAGGATACCTTCGTGGTGACCCAAGACGGTGCCAGGGCTTTGAGCGATATCCCGAGGGAACTCTGGGTGCTATAGTCAGGAGGAGGGAGAAGTGTGATTTCCACGAACGAATTTCATACCGGTGTGACGATAGAGGTCGACGGAGAGATTTACTCCGTGGTTGAGTTCCAGCACGTCAAGCCGGGGAAGGGTTCCGCCTTCGTTAGGACCAAGTTGAAGAACTTGAAAACCGGTGCCGTTTTGGAGAGGACGTTCGCGGCGGGCGAAAAACTGCCGCGGGCACACATCGATAGGAGGGAAATGCAATACCTTTACAATACAGGGGACGAATATGTGTTCATGGATACCGAGACCTTTGAGCAGATGACGCTGAAGGCCGATGACATAGGGCAAAAGGTGAAATACCTGAAAGAGAACATGTCCATCTGGGCACTCTTTCACGAAGGCACGGCATTCGGAGTGGACTTTCCCAATTTCGTGGAGTTGAAGGTAGTCGAAACAGAACCCGGAGTTAAGGGAGATACTGCAGCGGGTGGTTCCAAACCCGCTAAACTGGAAACGGGAGCCGTGGTAAAGGTTCCTCTGTTCGTGGAAGTCGGTGACGTAATAAGGGTGGATACAAGAACCGACGAGTACATCGAACGCGTGACCTGACGGTCACCGCTCGGGAGAAGATGACCATCACGGAGAAAGGGGAAGGCGCCGACGCCCGTGACGGGCCTCCAGGAGAAAGAAAGGAGTGATCTTGTGAAGACGACTTATGGAGAGAAGGTTTCTTACCTGAAAGGCCTCGCAGACGGCATGGATTTGGATAAAGAGTCCAAGGAGGGGAAGATTCTATTAGGGATTATCGATGCTCTGAAAGAGATATCCGACGCGCTGGACGAGCTCTCCGACGAACACCAAGAGCTGGAAGAGTACGTCTCGAGCATCGACGAAGACCTCGCGGACCTCGAAAGCGACTATTATGAGGAGGACGATTACGCCGAAGTGGAATGTCCCAAGTGTGGCGAAGTGATATGCATTGACTCCGACCTGGCCGAGGACGAAGAGACCCTCGAACTCGTGTGTCCAAATTGCGGCGAGATCATCTGCTATGACGAAGAAGAGGGTATTTCCGACGAAGAAGACACGGCTTTATCCGGCGTTACGGATATGGACATAAAAAGCGTAAAGGAAGAGGAAGGTTCCAGGCCGAAATTGCGCGCTGTGAGCCCTCCAACGTCCAAAGGCGGTGCTTCGAAGTCGGGAAAGAGCGCCGAGAAGGATGAGGGCAAGGGTGGCGAAACCAAGGAGGGCAAGGGAAAGAAGAAATCATGAACGCGTAAGATTACCGGCCAGCGCGATGAACCCCTGGCTTTGGCCCTAAGGATATTTAGGCGCAAGAGGAAACCTCAGACGAGCATAAGAAATGGTGCTGAGTAGATGGCTTTTGTCGAAGGCCATCTATTCTTTTTCCATTTCCTTTTTCTTCTTCCATATGCTTTTTGGGTCCGGCAGACTTCATCGCCTGAATGGGCCGTAGCGAAGTGGGCGGGTCGGCCGCGGTCGGCCGCTTCAGAGGTGCTGAAACATATTTCATCGCCTGAATGGGCCGTAGCGAAGTCCTCCCGTTCTTTTGAGCTCAAACGGGTCGTTTACGTAAAAGCGTTGGCATAATAACCCGGCCCCGGAAATATCTATGTGAGTGACACAAGCATGGGGGGACAAACGTGTACTCGGCAATCGAAGAGATCTTACCGTATTTCTCAGATGGTATTCGCAAAGCACTGCAAGGCGCAATGCGCCCGGGCATCGTTGACGTGAGGAACGTGGAGGAGGTAAGGCTTCGTGTCGGAAGACCTCTGGCCCTTGGGCTTGCCGTCGGCGACGTCTTTTTGGCTCCCGACGGCCGCCCGATGAGGGATCCCAGAGGGGTATACGTAGTCACACAGGAAGATATGGCCAAAACCTTTCAACTGCTCCTGGGCTCGTCGGTATACGCATGGCAAGAAGAAATAAGCGAAGGCTTCGTGACGTTGAGAGGGGGACACCGGGTCGGATTCACCGGAAAAGCGGTGCTCGAAGGCGGAAGGGTGCGTACCATAAAGTGGGTGTCAGGCATCAACGTAAGACTGTCGCGGGAAGTAAAAGGTCCGGGGGAAGAAATTTTACCGCAGATTCTTCGGAAGGTTTCGGTGGCGTACCAAAACGACGGCGAGCCTTCCTTAGGGCTCTGTAACACGCTCATCGTGTCGCCACCCGGGTGTGGCAAGACCACGCTCTTGAGGGACGTGGTCAGAGTGGTTTCCGATGGCTTGAGTCAAATCGGGCTGGCCGGCAAGCGAGTTGCCCTAATAGATGAGCGCTCTGAAATCGCAGCATGTTTTCAAGGCGTTCCTCAAAAGGACGTAGGGATGAGAACGGATGTGATGGATGGCTGCCCCAAAGCGATTGGCATCATCATGGCAATCCGTTCCATGTCACCTGAGGTGATAGCCACAGATGAAGTGGGAAAACCGGCGGATGTCCGAGCGCTTCAGGACGCTCTCCACGCGGGCGTGACCGTGCTGGCCACGGTCCATGCCCATGACTTATACGACCTGTCTAAAAGGCCGGTTCTTTTCGGCCTCATAGAAGACGGCTGGTTCGAACGAGCGGTCGTACTGTCCCGCAGGCGCGGTCCCGGGACGGTGGAGGGCGTATATGACATCACGCTACGCCACGAACGGGATTCGAAAGAGGGACGAGGCGCGGCGGTGTCGTGGCCCGTCCGCCGGGTGGAACTGGGGTCTACGTCCGCTCGGCCGCCGACCCCCTGTACTGAGGGGGATTTCGCCGATAGCCGCCGGATCCGAGTGGGGCCGACGTCCGTCGAGTTGCCGATTCTGGCGCCGGCGTCAAGAGAAGGTCGGGGTAAAGGGGAGGGCTGGGACGGTGTGGCTGAAGATCACAGGCGGCCTGATCCTGGTCGGATCCACCGCTTATATGGGTCATCTGGCCTCCGTCGATTTAGAACGGAGGCTCCAGATGGTAAGAGGGCTTAGGTCGGGGCTGGAGGTCTTGGAAACGGAAATCGCTTTCGGTGCCACCCCGCTCGATATGGCGTTAAAACGGGTTTCTGCGGCTGTTGACGGAGGAGCGGCCACCTTCTTTGAGACCGCCGCTTCGGCCCTAAGGGGGGACACGCGGACTACCGGCCCGGAGGCCTTTACCGCCGCTCTGAGAGAGGCGGAAAGAAGGTCTCCAATAGGAAAACCCGAGTTTGAGGTATTGTCAGCTCTTTCCTTCAGCATAGGGGTCTCTGATGTCAAGGATCAGGTTCGGCATGTAAGGCTGGCCGAAGAACGTCTGAAGGTTATCGAGGAGAAGGTAGCCCTTGAAGTGGAGAAAAACGCTCGCCTGTACAGGATCCTGGGGCTTTTCGGGGGGTTGGCGTTGGCTTTGGCCATAATTTAGGGGGTAGAGCCATGAATCTCGATTTGGTCTTTAAAATCGCCGGTATAGGCATCATCATATCCGTACTAAACATGGTCATGAAGCAGGCGGGGAAGGAAGAGCACGGTTACATAATCACCCTCGTGGGCGTGGTGGTGGTCCTCGGCATGGTACTCGGGGTCATAAGGGATCTCTTCGACACCGTCCGGGCGATGTTTCAACTTTATTAGGTCAGCGTCAAAGCGAGGTCCTCGCCATGAGCTTCATTCAAATCACGGGTTTTGCGTTGATGGCCGTAGTGCTCCTCGTGGTCATTCGCCGGGAGCGCCCCGAAGTGGCAACGGTGCTCTCCATACTGGTGGGCGGCCTCATTCTCATCAACTTGGCCGGTCCCGTTGTGGGCGTCGTAAGGTTCTTTCAGAATCTGGGACAACGCTCCAACCTCGACTTGGCGTACGTATCGACCATCCTGAGAATCGTGGCCATAGCCTATCTCACAGAGTTTTGCGCTCACGTATGCAAGGATGCCCGCGAAGAGACGGTGGCTTCAAAGGTCGAGTTGGCGGGCAAAATCCTAATCCTTGTCGCGGCGGTGCCGGTCTTTTATGCGGTTTTGGAGACTCTTTCGGGGCTTCTTGGGTAGATTGTGGCCGTTGTCCATAAAGGGCGGGAAGTGCTTACGATGGTGAAACCACCGAGGATGAAGACGAAAACGGCGATCGTGCTTGCCGTACTCATAATGATGGTCGCTTCGGCAACTCTTGCCTTTGGAATCGTGGGTTATAGAACGGGCATCGCTTGCGCCGAGGGTAAACCCATCCCTCATTCCGAGGGCGAGGACGCCTCCATTCTCCCTCCGGAACCCTCGCCGTACTCGGCGACGACAGTGAAAGACATCATGGAACAAAGCCTCCAATCCATTTCGTTGCCTGAAATAGATAGGGTCATGTCCGATCCCAAGGTCCGAGGCCTTTTAGATTGGGCGCCAGGTAGCGTCAAGGAGACGGTCGAGAGGGTCTCCCGCGGAGAGCCGGTTCTGGACATCAGGGGCCTTTCTAGGTACCTCATGGGATACTTCCTGGCGGAAGTGAGGTCAAACCTCGTGCTCCTGGGTAAGCTGATCCTTTTTTGCCTCGTCATGGCCTTGGTCACTCCAATTGGCAGCGCATTCGGTTCGGACGCGGTCACAAAAGTCGCCGAAGGCGCGTGTTTTCTGGCACTGGCGGTGTTGGTCATGGGAAGTTTCAGGATAGCTTCCGGAGTTGCCGCGGAGGCGGTAAGGAATTTAAACCAAGCGATACTTGCCCTCCTCCCCACCATGACGACGCTGCTTGCGGGTTCGGGGGCGCCGGTCTCGGCGGGCATACTCCAACCCACCATGGTGATGACCATAAGCGGCGTAGCCTACGTGGTTTCTACGTACGTGCTGCCAGCCCTCTTGCTGGCGGCTTCCCTCGACATTGTCGGGGCGATGAGCGACACGTTCCGTCTGAATCATGTATCCGGGTTCATACGTCAGGCCGCCATGCTCGTCCTGGGCATTGGCCTTTCCGTGTTCCTCGGCGTCGTGGCGGTTTCAAGGGCGGCGGGCGAGGTCAGCGACAACATGGCACTGAGATCGGCCAAGTTTCTCAGCAATTCCCTCATTCCCGTGGTGGGCAAGATGGTGTCGGATGCCACAGAACTCGTGTTCAGTTCCTCTTTGCTCTTAAAGAACGCTGTGGGGATCGCCGGCATGATAGCCATTGTAGCCATAGTGGTCGTGCCATTGTTGAAGATACTGTCTTTGGCTGCCATATATAGGCTGGCAGGAGTCCTAACTCAACCCATCGGTTCGAACAGGATGAGCGATTGCCTTCACGCCCTGGCGAGCTCCATCATGACGCTCTGGGCGGCGGTGCTCACCGTTTCCATCATGGCATTCCTATCCGTAACCGCCTTGGTAGGACTCGCTCGTCCTTTCTAGGGCCCATTGGTTGCAGGCCGAAGGGAGTGGAGCAGAGGGTGGACCTCATGGATTGGGCGAAAGACTGGGTACGAACCATTAGCGCGGTGCTGTTCTTCTCCGTAGTGGCGGAAATGCTCATGCCGGAAGGTGATATGAAGAAATACGCCAAGTTGGTGCTAGGCGTATTCGTCGTAATTGCCATAATCGACCCTGTGGTACGCCTTGCGGGAGGCCGGTTACTACTGCCTTTGCCCGCCGCTCCCCTCGGCGGGCCACTTGAAGACTACGGCTGGAGGGTGCAGGCGGGCGAATATGAAAAACAGAGTACGGAACTGAT
This sequence comes from Clostridia bacterium, assembly GCA_012842575.1. GTDB lineage: Bacteria > Bacillota > Sulfobacillia > DUSP01 > DUSP01 > DUSP01. The sequence goes on along the minus strand of DUSP01000057.1, from coordinate 37,101 downwards.
ATCCCGTGTGGTAGAGGAGGGACTGAAGATTCGCCTTTCGAGCATCCAGGGTCTCGGCGAAGCCTCTGTGAAGGTGAGCGTGGCCAGGGACGACCGGACCGGTCGTTGGAAAGTGGATAGGGTTTTCGTGACGGTTCCCATCGGCACAGGGGCCGCGGGTGAAGGCGGCCCAGAGGGCAGGACGGATCACACGGATGCCACGTCAAAGACCGACGGTAGCCAAAGCCGGATCGAAGTTCGGGTACCGCCCATCGTCGCAAAGGATGAGGACGCGCCGATCGAAGGGGTAGAGGGCAAAACGGCGCTGCCCGATGCCCGGGGGGAACGTATCGGTGATGCACACAGTCGCGATGGGGAAAAGGGTAAGGCGGAGGACGAAAGTCTCCGACAGACCATCCTGACTGTTATAGGGGAGGCAGTGGGCGTCTCGCCCGAAAACGTCGAGATCCGGATGGGGGATGTAGGGGCGAATGGCTAGGCGAATACGACCCGGGTGCGTTCACCGGGGTTGTGTGGCGCGTACGTCGCGCACGTCGTATGGGTCGTGTACGCAGTGTATGCAGTGTACGTAGTGTTGGAGGTGAAATCGGTGTGGAGGTTGAGTAAATTCGGGTTCAAACTCGATTTCAAGATAATCGCACTGGCGTTATTAGGCATAGCACTCATCCTGATAGGGGGTCTTATGGACCGTTCTAGGACGGAGGAAAACCCCGGATATGACTCGGCCGGGAGCGGGACCTTGTCGAGCCGGTCGGAGAAGGAAGGAGGCGTCCTCTCTTCGCCGGGGGCCGACTCCTACGCGCTTAGGACCTATGAAAGGCTCATGGAGAATGACCTTGAGGCCATCCTTTCCGAGATTGATGGTGCAGGGAGAGTCTTGGTCCGCGTGTCGTTGAAAGCAGGGCCGCAAAAGGAGCTGGCCGAGGACCGGACGCGCTCCCAGAGGAGTACCGATGAGAGGGACGAGAGGGGCGGGACGAGGCGCATTACGGAAAACACCGAGGACGTACGAGTGGTCATGGCGGGCCAACCGGCGGGTTTTGGGGGTAATACACCTATGGCCGTGAAGGAATCAAGGCCTGAGATAGCCGGAGTCATGGTGGTGGCGGATGGTGCGGCGGATCCGCGTACAAAAAGCATGTTGGGAGAAGCGGTCCGTACCCTCCTTGACATACCGGCGCATAAGGTCATCGTGTTACCGAGGAAAGGAGGCTGACAAATGCTGAGCGTCACTGTCAGAAAGAGTACCGTGTTGAGATTCATGATTCTAGTGGTAGTGGTAGCGGCCCTGGCCTTTTATGTGGGTGCAAGGCGAGAAGCCTTCGAGAAAAGGAGCATAATGGGGGAAGATATGGAGGCTTCCGTACCGGCCTCAGGTGAGCGTCTGATAGTAGAAGGAGACTCAAAGACACAAAACGGGGTATCGGAGGAGGCACAGGGGACATCCCGGACCGGTGCCGGCGCGTCCGTAAAGATGTCGGGCGCACTCGAAGACGAGGGCGATGGTGTGTTCGCGGAGGGAACCGGTAAGGAGACTCAAGACGGCTTTTTCGAGGAGTCGCGAATGGAACGCGAAAGGACGTATAGCAGAGAGAGCGAGATGCTCAAATCCATCGCCGAAGACCCGGACGCCGATCAAACGGTAAAAAGCGAAGCGCTTACCAGACTGATGAAACTGGGTCGAGAATGGACCGGAGCGAAAATGGCCGAAGACCTTGTCAGGCAGTTGGGCTACGAGGACGCATTCGTATCACCGACAAAAGACGGGGCGGTGGTCTTCGTCAAGGCCGGTGCGCTCGAGAAGGGCGACGTTGCCAGGATCGCCGACGTCGTGATGCGGACTCTCGGTCTTGGCCCCGAAGGCATTTCGGTGGTTCCCAAACCCGAGGGGTGACTCCTTAAGTTAGAATAAGTTAAGCATAGTCGCAAGAGAGATACTTAAGACCGGCCCGCAGGTATATACCGGGCAAGTGCTCAACTTACCGAATTTCCGGTTCTGACCTTCACCCGATTTTATGAAACTCGGAAGGCAAGACCCTATATCCGGATGAAGTTGACGCAGTCGAATCAGGCGTTTCATTGATAATGGGAGGCAGGGCAGGTATAATTAGGCGTGATGGTAAGGCCTTTAGGAGGTGTGGGTATTGAACCCCAAGGCAGAAGGGTTTCCGGGGACCGACCGCGTTGGCGAGGAGGATGCCGGCGACGCTCGTAGCCTTAAGATATCGGACGACGTTGTAGCGGTCATCGCGGGTGTAGCTGCGACTGAGGTCGAAGGGGTTGCGGGCATGTCAGGGGGGATCGTCGGCGATATTACCGAGATTCTCGGAAGGAAGAACCTCTCAAAAGGCGTTAAGGTCGAGGTCGGAGAGCGGGATGTGTCGATAGACCTTTTTATGGTCGTAAAATATGGCGCGAGGATCCCGGAGGTCGCCCGACAGGTGCAGGAAAGGGTGAAGGAAGCGGTAGAGAATATGACCGGGCTGAACGTGGTGGAAGTCAACATTCACGTTCAGGGCATAACGTTTTCGCAGGAAGGAAAGGGCGGGGACTGATGGAGATAGGCGACCGGGTGCTGCTGGCGGTTTTCGCCGGCGGGCTCGTGGTGCACTTCGGCATGACGTTTCTTTCAATGGTGGGATGGGCGGTGCCCGGTAAGATAATCGCCTCAATTGAGAAATCACCAGAGGGGCGCACTGCCATTTCGGTGGTCGCTTTTGCCTTCCTCTTGCTGAGCGTACGTTTCTTCATACTTACGTTCAGGAGGAAATACGGAAGCAAAGCGGTGGCTCACCAAGGTCCTTTGGGCGAAGTCAGGGTATACTTAGGTGCGATAGAGAACTTGGTGAAGAGGGTTTGCCGTCAAGTTCCGGGTGTGCGCGAGGTGAAGGCTCATATTTCAAATGTCGGGGACTCGGTATCGGTATTTGTCCGGTGTTCGGTAAGTCCTGACGTGAGCATTCCCGACCTCACGCGCGACCTGCAAAAGACCGTCCAGACTTATGTAAAGAATGTCGTGGGCGTCGAGGTAAATGAAGTTAAAATGGTCGTCGAAAATATTACGACCGAAAGCAAAAAATCACGTGGGAGCGCGGTCTGAGAGGAAATGGGCTTAGACCGGTTTCTTTCGTTCTTACAAAACCGAAGAGGCAGGGTGATCGGGGCCCTCATAGGGCTCATCTTCGGTGTGTCCGTGATGGCCATCGGGCTCTTTTGGACCCTCTTCATCGGCGTCTGTGTGCTTGTGGGTTATTTTGTCGGTAAGCGGATGGATGAGGAAAAAGAGGGCCTTTCGGAGATCCTGGAGAGGTATTTTCCCCTCCATGACAAGTGACTCCGGATAAGTTTCAGACAAGTTTCGGATGAGTTTCAAGTAAGTTTGATGAGCTTCGGATGAGCTTCGGAGGAGTTTCAGGTGAGTTTTGCGGCGGGCAAAGGGAGAGGAAATGGAAGGTAAATCCCGTACAATGCGGGGGCGGGCGAGAGAGGCAGCGCTCAGGGCGTTGTACCAGGTAGATCTCGTGAGGTCGGATCCACGGCGCGCCATTGAGTTTGCCGTTTCCCTCGACGAGTTGACCCCCGACGCGGAGTCTTTCGCAAGAGAGTTGTTTAAAGGGGTGCTCCAACATTTAGAGGAAATCGACCGGATGATCTCCGGAAGATCTTTGGAGTGGAAAGTGGACAGGATGTCTACGGTCGACAGGAATATCCTCCGCCTTTCACTGTATGAGCTCCTTTATCGACCCGATATTCCGAAAAACGTGAGTATTGATGAAGCGGTGGAGATGGCTAAAAGATATTCCGGCGACGAGGCCGCTCGATTCGTCAACGGCATTCTCGGATCAATAAATCAACAAGAGATAGATCAAGAGAAGCAGGAAGAAAACCCATAGAGGGTGTGGGCTGTAAAGCGAAGGAATAAGCGCTTTTCTGTCGAAGAACAAACGGGTGTGCCCAACCCGTTTGTTTGGTTATTAATAGCGAAGACAGGGGAGAGTACCAGTGAACGAGATTGTGAAAAAGCGAACATTGGCACCATCGACGAAGCTGTATGTAGTCAACGCACCGCTGGTTGCAGCAAAAGCCCAACCCGGGCAGTTCGTAATCGTGAGGATCTCTGAAAACGGTGAGAGAATCCCCCTTACCATAGCCGATTACGATGCCGACCAGGGGACTTTAACCATGGTGTTTCAAGAGGTGGGGAAGACCACGAAAGCCCTTGGGCTCCTCGAGGAGGGAGACCGCCTTCTTGACATAGTGGGGCCATTGGGGGTACCTGCCGAGCTCCCTACCTCGGGCAGGGTTTTATGTGTAGGCGGCGGTGTAGGTGTGGCGCCCATATATCCGAAGGCAAAGGCGATGCACCGAAATGGCGTTGAGGTCATCTCCATCATAGCCGCGAGGACCAAAGAACTCATTATCCTGGAAGAGGAAATGAGGGCCGTATCGTCGGAGCTTTACATAGCCACGGATGACGGGTCCCGTGGATTTCACGGGTTCGCCAACGGGCTGATAAAGAAGCTCCTGGACGAGGGCCAGCACTTCGACGAGATCATAGCGGTGGGACCCATGCTGATGATGAAGGCCTGCGTAGAAACGACGCGCCCTTATGGCGTAAAGACTTGGGTGAGCCTGAACCCCATTATGGTGGACGGAACCGGAATGTGCGGCGCCTGTCGCGTCACGGTCGGCAAAGAAACGAAGTTTTCTTGCGTGGATGGGCCCATGTTCGACGGTCACCAAGTGGATTTCGACGAAGCTATACGCCGATGCAGGATGTATCTCGATCAAGAACGAACCGCGCTTGAGGCTTGGTGCGCGCACGGGGGTGGTTGTCGATGACCGCAAAAACGAAAAGAGTAGAAATGCCGCGGCAAGATCCCAAGGAGAGAATACGGAATTTCAACGAAGTGGCCCTCGGCTACACCGAAGAAATGGCGCGTACGGAGGCCTCGCGGTGCATTCAATGCAAGAAGCCGTCTTGCATCAAGGGTTGCCCGGTAAACGTACAAATACCCGAGTTCATCAAGCTCGTAAAAGAAGGCGATTACAGGGGCGCCGCGAAGAAAGTGAAGGAAACCAACAGCCTTCCCGCCATCTGCGGTAGGGTCTGCCCGCAGGAGACGCAGTGCGAGCAACTGTGCGTACTGGGGAAGAAAGGCGAACCGGTGGCTATAGGGAGGCTCGAGCGTTTCGTAGCGGATTTCGAGGCGGCCACGGGTATCGATAAACCCGAGTGCGCCCCTCCTACGGGTAAAAAGGTGGCGGTAGTGGGTTCCGGCCCGGCCGGCCTGACGTGTGCGGGCGACCTCGCCCGCCTAGGCCACCAAGTGACGATCTTCGAAGCGCTGCACGCCCCCGGTGGTGTGCTCATATACGGCATACCGGAGTTCAGGTTGCCCAAAGCCATAGTGACTCGTGAAGTCGACTACGTGAAATCCCTGGGCGTCGAGATACAGACTAGCGTGATCATCGGTCGGACTCTCACCGTCGACGACCTTTTCGGTATGGGATATCAGGCGGTGTTTCTCGGGACAGGCGCGGGATTGCCGAAATTCATGTCGATCCCGGGGGAGAACCTTTGCGGGGTCTATTCGGCCAATGAGTGGCTCACGCGGACGAACCTCATGAAGGCATACCTCTTTCCCGAGTACGATACGCCCATCAAGTGCGGAAAGAGGGTGGCGGTTGTCGGCGGGGGTAACGTGGCGATGGATGCGGTGCGATGCGCACTGCGCCTGGGGGCCGAGGAGGCGATGATAGTATACCGTCGATCAGAGGCCGAGATGCCCGCAAGACTCGAAGAGCTCGAAAACGCCAAAGAAGAAGGGGTTAAGTTTTATCTCCTGACCAATCCCGTCAGGGTGTTGGGCGACGAGAAAGGCTGGGTCAAGGGGCTTGAATGTCTCAAAATGGAACTGGGAGAACCCGACGAATCCGGAAGAAGGCGGCCCGTGCCGATTAAGGGTTCGGAGTTCGTCCTCGATGTGGATACCGTTGTCATGGCTCTCGGGACAAGTCCCAATCCTATCGTGTCCAAGACTACGCCGGGTTTGCGCACCCAGCCCTGGGGAGGCATCATCGCCGATGAGGCGACCGGACTTACTTCTCGTCGGGGGGTGTACGCCGGAGGTGACGCCGTGACCGGAGCGGCCACGGTAATACTCGCGATGGGGGCCGGGAAGAAAGCGGCGGCCGCCATTCACGAGTACTTGATGTCGATGTGACAGAAGCGAGAAAGCAGGCCAGAAAGGGGGTGAGCGCCGGAGGACGAAGGAGAGCCATGCGGCTCATTTCCCGTTCTCCGGCGACTGGTTGCTATGGCAGCCAAGATCATTGACGGAAAAGCGATTGCTGAGGAGATTCAAAAGGCATTAGCGGCAGAGGTGGCGGATCTAAAGGCGAAAGGGGTTGTGCCGGGTTTGGCCGTGATACTCGTAGGGGACAACCCGGCGTCCAAGACATACGTGAGGAACAAAGAAAAGGCCTGCCAACGGGTGGGTCTTTACTCGGAGGTACATAGGCTTCCCGAGAGCACATCCCAGGAAGAGGTGCTCGACCTGATAGCAACCCTGAATCGCAAGCCGGAGATTCACGGCATCTTGGTTCAGCTTCCCCTCCCGGATCATATCGATCAGAAGGCTTGTATCGAGGCCATCGATCCGAGCAAAGACGTCGACGGATTTCACCCGGTAAACGTGGGTCGCCTTCAGATCGGCGAAAAGTGTTTCGTACCGTGTACGCCCAACGGTATCATCGAGCTCATCGAAAGGACGGGTACGCCTATAAAGGGAGCCGAGGCCGTGGTAGTAGGGCGGTCTAACATCGTCGGGAAACCCGTGGGTATGCTGCTGATGCATCGTCACGCTACCGTCACCACCTGCCATTCCCGGACTCGGGATCTCGCGTTCCATACGAAGAGGGCGGATATATTGGTAGTCGCCATGGGCAAACCCAAAGTCATAACCGGAGACATGATAAAACCTGGCGCCACGGTCATCGATGTCGGTATCAATTCGGTGGACGGGAAACTCGTCGGAGACGTCGACTTCGACAGTGCGGTTGAGGTGGCGGGTGCCATCACTCCCGTACCCGGCGGCGTAGGACCAATGACCATCACCATGCTCTTGAAGAACGCCATCGAAGCGGCGAGGGGTTAGATAAAGTGATCGGTCCGATACTCGAAGTGTGGGAAGTGACCCAGCGGGTGAGGGGTGCTATTGCTTCCGATCCCGTGCTTTCGGGTATTGGAGTGAGGGGACAGATTGCCAATTTCAGAAAGCACTCGTCCGGTCACATCTATTTCACTCTGAGGGACGAAAGGGCTTCACTGAGAAGCGTCATGTTCCGTTCGAGGGCGTCCGGGTTAGGCTTTACCCCCAAGGATGGCATGCGAGTGGTGGCCTTCGGTTATTTGGACGTCTTCGAACGGGACGGTACGTACCAGCTCTACGTGGATGCCATGCGTCAGGACGGGCTCGGGGCCTTACATGTGGCTCTGGAGGAATTGAAACAGAAACTGCAAGCCGAAGGCCTTATGGACCCGGCCCGAAAACGCCGTCTTCCCCTGCTTCCGCGGAAGGTCGGCATCGTGACGTCAAAGACGGGCGCCGCCATTCATGACATCTCTAGCGTGGCGAGGCGTCGTTTTCCCGGTTGCAGGATAGTGCTCTTGCCCGTTCGAGTGCAGGGAAGCGCTGCCCCAGATATGATCTGTAAAGCCGTGCGAACCCTAGAACGGGTGCCCGAAGTGGACGTGATCGTAGTGGCCAGAGGCGGAGGAAGCGAAGAGGATCTTTCGGCGTTCAACGACGAACGCGTAGTCAGGGCGATTTACGGGTCTTCGGTGCCGGTGGTCTCAGCAGTGGGGCATGAGGTGGACGTTACGCTTTCGGACCTCGTGGCGGACGTCAGGGCGCCGACTCCTTCCGCTGCGGCCGAAATGGTGTTTCCGTCGGCTGAGGACTTGAAGTTCCAGGTTAGAAACCTATACTTGAGAGCACGTGCAGCCGTGCACCGCCGCATGGAGAGGGCGGGATACTCTCTGATGCTCCTTCGATCACGACCCCCGCTCTCACGTCCGCTTCAACTCGTCTTCGGATTAAGACAGAGAATCGACGGAATGGAGGCCCGGGCGGCGGGCTCCGTGAAACGAATCCTCGAAACGAAGCGAGCCATGTATCTTCGTATCCTGGGAAGGGCCGAAGCGTTGGACCCATATGGTCCGCTGATGCGAGGATACGCCCTTTGCCTGAAAAAGCCGGATGAAATCCCAATTAGTTCGGTCGATATGATACAAAGAGGAGACGGCATATTGTTATTACTGAAGGACGGCCGGGTCGATGCGACGGTAAAGGAGGTATCCCGAGTCTCATGGAGGATGACCTGGTGACTTCCCGGACCGTTCCCCGGGATACCGCGAGCGAAAAAACGCTCGGTTTTGAGGGAGCCGAGCAGACGCTCGATTTCGAAGAGGCTTTAAAGAGGCTCGAAAACGTCGTACGCTTGCTGGAGACGAGCGAGCTTACGTTGAAGGAGTCGCTTGAGCTTTATAGACAGGCGATGGCGCTTGTCAAGATATGCCAAGAGCGCCTCGACCAGGCCCAACATTCCATCGAGGAAATCGAGGCCGACTTCTCTGACCCGGGTGATAATGAAAAACTGGGGAATTAAAATTGAAGGACGGGACGGGAACGTTGGGTGATTGCGGAGACGTCAGGTCAGATGAAGAGCGTAGGTTCCTTACGCGCTATGACGAGCACCGGCGACGCGTCGACCGAGCGCTCGAAGTGTTTTTGCATCAAAGGTTATCCGAAGCCGGTGACGATCGAATACCTGCACTTGGAGACGCCGTCCGATATGCGGTTTTTCCCGGAGGTCAGAGGTTAAGACCGGTTTTGCTTCAAGAAGCTTGCGAGGTGGCCGGCGGTTTTGCCGAGGCGGCCTTACCTCTTGCGTGTTCCATCGAACTCATTCACTCGTATTCCCTCATACACGACGACCTCCCGTGCATGGACGACGACGATTTTCGCAGAGGCCGGCCTGCGTTACACAGGGCTTTCGGAGAAGCGGTCGCGGTCTTGACGGGTGACCTTCTCCTGACTTTAGCCTTCGAAGCCATATCAACCCTGTCGCACGATTTCGCCTCGCGCATGCACTCCATCATCGCGGAAGTGACAAGAAGCGCCGGGTTTGGAGGAATGCTCGGCGGACAGGGGATGGACATAGCCGTTACGAGCCGCTCATTCTCCCCGGACCTTCACCTTAAGACCATGGAACGCCGAAGGGCTTTCCTGCGTCGCACTTATGCCCTAAAGACTTCGAAACTCTTCGAGGCGTCAGTCGTCCTCGGGGGGCTTGCAGCAGGGGCGGAAGACGACGTATGTGATTCCTTGAGGCAGTACGGTTATCATTTCGGATTGGCGTACCAAATCGCCGATGATATTTCCGATTACGGCTTTGGGGCAGAGGACTCGCGGCCCAATTACGTGAGGAGCCTCGGGTTTTCCGTCGCCGCGGAGGATTTGAAGTCGGAAGTCGGGCATTGTGTGCGCATCGCCAGGTCGCTTGGGGAGCGCGCCTGGTTTCTCGCCAGCCTGCCAACGAGAGTCTTGGAAAGAGTCCAGCGTATAAAGGGACGAGACGAGTGGCCCTCAGTGTCTTGCGGCACTGACCGTGCGGGAGCGTATTTGAAATAGAGGGCGGCAGGTGTTATAATGCGTAAACGCGGAGGGCCCATGCAGGAAAGCTTCATGTAGAATCTAATGTAAAATCTAATGTTATGTAATGTGGTCAAGAATGCAATCAAGACCTGTATGGGGAAAGAGCCCTTAAAAACCGGAATGAACGGTTTGGGGCCGTTATCGACGGTCCAAAATTGAAAGGGTGGGTGGCGCAGTATCCTAGTCGGCGTCACTGCTCCTAAAGACGGGCCTAAAAATCCGTCAATGGCATATCGATGAAGCTTCTTGTGTTGGCTGCTGGAGCCCATCCGGGGGCTGATGCAGGGAGTGAAGGAATTCGGGGCGATCTACAAAGGCATGTAGGCGTTGACCCCGGTTCCGCTGAGGCCTAAACCCGTGGGGCCGGTCGGCTTCTGCGGTTTAGGGAACACCTGCATCCGGTGTCAATGCACTGGGTGCAGCGTAGCCTGCCTTGAGTGGGGATGAGGGATAGCGGTCTGTCGGTTTTACATGAGGCCGCTTGAAATCATTTCTGCAAAAGAGGCTAGGGAGTAGAGAAACCGTTGAGGAAAGCTCCTAGGCTGTTCGGCTCGATGCTGAGTGGCACCGGGGATTACAGTGCGACCTAAGTGGCAATCTAGCCTTGCCATCGGCGACGACGCAAGAACGGTCGTAAAGGGAAACCGCCGAGCCGGCGACGGATCGGTGATCGTTCGGGAAAGCCTGCTAGACCTCAAGCCGCAACGTTTACTCGGTGTCTGCCACCTACCCGAAAACTTATATTCTCATGGCACGCCTATCGTGGAACGACTAAGACAAAAGAGGTGAAGTACTTGGAGCCTCCGAAACCGAGAAGGCTCCGGACGAGTGCTTCGTTACGCCGGGGTCTTGCGACCGGCCTCGTCACTTTTGTGGTGGCCGTCGGTCTGGCGTTTCCCTCAGAGCACATTACGAGGACTTTCAGTTTGAGCCTTTCTCTGTTTTTACTGGCCTTGATCATCGGGGCCGGTATTTTTTTTGACGTAATCGGTATCGCTACAGCCGTTGCGGACGAGGCGCCGCTTCATGCAATGGCGGCGAAGAAGGTGAGGGGCGCCAGGGAAGGGTTGAGACTCGTCAGGTACTCAGAGAAGGTCACCAGTTTTTGCAATGACATCGTGGGAGATATATGCGGAACCGTAAGCGGTGCCCTCGGTGCCGCCATCGTATTCCAGATCGAACGGCTACGACCGGACTTGAACGAGGCCGTGGTGAGCGTCGTGATGGTCGGTGTGGTGGCGGGTTTGACAGTAGGCGGTAAGGCGGCCGCGAAGGGCATCGGTATCAACGATGCGGAGGAGATAGTGAGGCGCGTCGGGATCTTTTTGAACTGGATTGAAAAGTATACGGGGTTTAGTATCATTGGTCCCAAAGGGTCTCCAAGACAGCGAAGGACCCGGAGAAACTGAGCGCTTCAACAGCTGTTCAAGGGGCGATCCTCCGAGAAACAAAGGCGAGTTACAGAAGAGTTATATAGTTACAGAAGAGTTATAAAGGAGACCCATAAAAACGAAGGGGACTTATCGAGAAGAACTATAAATGGGAGTTGGAAAAAGTGCTGTCGATTCTTCCGAAAATAAAGGGGCCGGAAGACATAAGGCGTCTGGATTCAGGCGAGCTTGAGGTCCTGGCTCGAGAAATACGGTATGTGATAGCCCAGACGGTTTCAAAAAACGGAGGGCATCTGGGATCCAACCTTGGCGTGGTGGAACTGACCATTTCCCTTCATTTGAGCTTCTCTTCACCCAAAGACATAATTCTTTGGGACGTGGGGCACCAGGTATACGCACATAAGCTCCTGACGGGGAGATTCGAAAGGTTTTCGAGCCTACGGCAACGGGGTGGGCTTTCAGGTTATCCGGACCCGTCCGAGAGCCCACACGATCAGTTCATAGCGGGGCATGCGAGCACGGCTATCTCGGCGGCCTTGGGAATGGCGTGCGCCCGCGATCTCAAGAAAGAGAACCATCATGTGGTGGCGGTAGTGGGAGATGGATCCCTTACGGGGGGCATGAGCTTTGAAGCCATGAACCATGCGGGACAAAAGGGTTCGAGGCTGATAATCGTGCTCAATGATAACGGGATGTTCATCTCTCAAAGGGTAGGCGCACTTGCCTCCTACTTGAACCGTATAAGGACCCATCCGGCGTATCACAAGGTGAAAAGCGATCTCGAGCAAATGATTTTGAGACTTCCGTTCGTGGGAGAGAACGTTTCGAGAACCGTGGAGAGACTAAAAGATAGCCTGAAGTACCTGGTCGTTCCGGGAATGTTCTTCGAAGAACTGGGTTTTCGTTACTTCGGCCCCATAAACGGTCATGACATTTCGTCGATGACGCGCACCTTCGAAGCCGCAAAGCACGAGAAGGGTCCGACCCTTGTCCACGTGGTCACGCAGAAGGGCAAAGGGTACCCTCCCGCCGAGAACGACCCTTCGAGGTTTCACGGCATCGGCCCTTTTGATTTGGCCACCGGTGAGTCGCATTCGGGCCGGCATGCCCCGACGTATAGCCAGGTATTCGGCGAGGCCATGGTAAAGCTCGGATCTATGGAGCCGCGATTAGTAGCCATCACCGCCGCCATGGTAGAGGGAACTGGGCTTACGGAGTTTTCAAGGAGGTTCCCGGAGCGGTTCTTCGATGTGGGGATAGCCGAACAGCACGCTGTGACCTTTGCTGCCGGACTGGCTTCACGCGGAATGCGGCCGGTTCTCGCGGTATACTCCACATTTTTGCAGCGCGCTTACGATCAGTTGGTGCATGACGTAGCCCTTCCGGGAGCAGGGGTGGTATTCGCCTTGGATCGTGCGGGAATAGTAGGCGAAGACGGGCCCACCCACCAGGGGGCTTTTGACTTGAGCTACCTCGGGCATATTCCGAACATGTCGATCGCCGTGCCCGCGGATGGCTATGAACTTTGTGACATGCTATATACCGCAGTTTTGCATAGGTCAAGCCCAACGGCGATAAGGTATCCTAAGTCCCGCGTCCCGGAAGGATTCGAACACGGAGTGCCGTTTAAGGAAATCCCTTGGGGCAAAGCGGTGGTATTGAGAGATGGAACCGATCTCGTCATTTGGGCATACGGCCCCATGGTCCAGGAGGCTCTTTTGGCTGCCGATGAACTTGAGCGGTACGGTATCTACGCTACGGTGGTGAATGGGCGATTCGTGAAGCCACTCGACGAGGAGTTGCTACGAGACCTCAGAACAAAGACGGATGCGTTTTTGGTGGTGGAGGAAAACGTCACCTCCGGTGGAGCGGCCAGCCGGATACTCGGTTTTCTCCACGATAGTGCGTCCGCCGGAGCCGATATTCCAAAGGTACGTTGCCTTGGCCTCCCCGATAGGTTTATAGAACACGGCAAAAGGGAAGAGGTCCTCGGGGATTTGGGACTTGATGCCCGGGGGATCGTAGCGGCGGCCCTGAAACTCTTGGAACCGTCTCCTTTCGGATTGCAGGCGGCCCAGATGACACCATGAGATTGGATATCCTCCTGGTGAAACGCGGGCTGTTTCCCAGCCGGGAACGAGCGCAGGCGGCCATAGTCGAGGGTGCGGTATTTGTGGACGGCGCTAAAGCCGTAAAGCCGGGACAACGGGTGCGTGAGGACTCCGAGATCTTCGTCAGGGAAGACCCGTTGCCTTACGTGGGTCGTGGGGGCCTTAAGCTTGAGTGGGCGTTGGACACCTTCGAATTGAGAGTAGACGGCAAAGTAGCCCTCGACATAGGAGCGTCTACCGGCGGCTTCACGGATTGCCTCTTGTCAAGGGGAGCAAAGAAGGTATACGCAGTGGACGTGGGTTACGGGCAGCTCGCGTGGTCACTCAGGACGGACCCGAGGGTCATCGTAAAGGAAAGGACCAACGCGAGGCACCTGACACTCCAGATCATCGGAGAATATGTCGATGTCGTCACCATCGACGTGTCATTTATATCCCTGAAGCATATTCTCGGGCCTGCTAGCGATGTAACGCGTCCGGGGGGAGATATACTCGCCCTCGTAAAGCCTCAGTTTGAAGCGGGTCGAGGTCAGGTACCCAGAGGCGGTATCGTCAGGGATCCTTGTGTCCAAAGGTCAGTGCTCAAAAAGGTGGCATCGTACGGGTCTGAAAGCAGCCTGATCCCCATTCAAGTGACCTTTTCGCCGATTAAGGGCTCTAAGGGGAATATGGAATTCTGGTTCCATTTCGTAAAGCCGCTAGAGTCGGTGGCGACTGTTGGGGGGCTGGCTGAGGTGCGGGGGGAGGTAAAACCCGGCGTCCGGCCGGCAGCGAGTGTGGCTGGAGACGGCGCGGGCGAGAAAGACTGGGCCGCCCAGGTGGTGTCCATTGCGACCCGGTTTTTCGAAGACGAAGAGGTTAAATCCGCTCGTGAATAGAAGGAATAGTAAAAGGAATAGTAAATGGAATGCGTGATGAGTGCATGGGAGGCTCGCAAAGGGAGCAAGACCTGTTCCATGTCATGCTGGCCCCGATGCGAGCGCATGCCAAAATAGGGCAAAGGGAAGACAAAAGGCTTGAAGGTGGCACTGTTTCCTAACTTGGACAAGCAAGATTCTGTACCCGTCGCACGTAAGATCTCGCAGTGGATGAAGGATAGAAACGTCGAAGTAGTCGCCACCGCGGAGACCGCAAAGCTCTTGGGTGAAGGCATCGGTCCCCTTCCTTTGGACTTGTGGGGGAAGTCGGTGGATTTCGTGGTGGTACTGGGTGGTGACGGGACTCTCTTAAACGCCGTGGGGTCGCTTTTACCTGCCGAGATCCCGGTTTTGGGCGTCAACCTCGGTCACCTCGGCTTCTTGACCGAGGTCGAATACTACGACCTCTGGAAAGCCATGGAGGAGTTCATAAGGGGAGAATACAAGGTCGAAAAGAGAATGATGCTCAAAGCCACCATCAAGGATGGAGAGGACAAGCCCGTGGCTTCGAGCCGACCGTTTGGAAAAGAGGATCCGGGACTTTACGCGCTGAATGAGATCGTCATAACGAAGGGACCTTTTGCCAGGCTGATCAACCTCGAAGTGAAGGTGGGGTCCGTCACCGTCGATACGTACTCTGCCGACGGGATGATCGTGGCTACCCCCACGGGTTCCACGGCGTATTCACTGTCGGCGGGAGGCCCTATAGTGGATCCGGCACTGGAAGTCATGATCCTCACCCCCATCTGTCCGCATACGTTGTATTGGCGTTCTTTGGTGATTCCTCCCGACGAAACTGTGGAGGTCTTAATAGGGGGCTCGCACCCGGATACCATGTTGACAGTTGACGGGCAAAGAGGGGTGAGGCTCGTATCCGGCCAGCATGTGGAGATACGGAGGGCGGAGTGCAAGGCTTACTTGATGCGCTCCAAGACCTGGAATTTCTACGAAGTGCTGAGAAAGAAGCTTAAAGAAGGGGATAGGGAGGGCGTTCTCGGACGCGAGTGACGTAAACCCTGCTTGGACGGTGGCCGACGATCACGGCCGCTGGGTAGGCGTCGAGCTCGTCCCGGACTCAAGTGACGCGGACGCTCATGTCAAGCTATGGAGCGATAGAGAAGACCCGCTTGGGGGAGTAAGATGGAGAAAATGAAGAGCAGACGCCAGGCAAAGATTCTCGAGATCATAAAGAGTGAGCACATAAGGACACAAGAAGAACTGGTGAGAAGGCTCAGGGAGGAAGGGCTGTCCGTCACTCAGGCCACGATTTCCAGAGACATAAAAGATCTGCGACTCACCAAGGTTCCCGCAGGTAACGGGAGCTACGTATATGCGCCCGGAGGGCGCCCGGAGAATACCGAGGCTTCCATGAGATTACGACGCGTGTTCCGTGAGAATTGTACGGGCATCGAATACAGCGAAAACATCATCGTCATAAAGGGCTATACCGGGACGGCTCCCGTCCTAGGCGAAGCCATCGACAACCTGGGATGGGAAGAGATAGTGGGTAGTGTGGCTGGCGATAACACGCTATTTGTGCTGGTGAAACCCAAAGAGGCGGCGCCTGCGGTGGTGCGTAGGCTGAGGGATCTCATGTCTTAGGCGACAGTCGATCCGCTTTTAGGTGACACGGGGGATCTATAGTGCTCGTCGAGCTGGAAATAAAGGATTTCGCCATAATAGACGCGCTAAGGCTCCAATTCAGAGAAGGGCTTACGGTATTCACGGGTGAGACGGGAGCCGGCAAATCCATTGTGGTCGAAGCGGTGGAAGCCGCGTTAGGCGGAAAGGCATCCCAAGACCAAGTAAGATCCGGAGCCGAGAAAGCGAGGATCGACGCGGTATTCGACGTCGGGCGCCAAGCGGAGGTAATCGCACAACTCCTCGAGCTTGGGATCATTGAGGATGGTCAGGAACCCATCGTGGTTTTCAGCCGCGAAATCCCTCGGCAGGGCCGCTCCTCCACGAGGCTGAACGGAAAACTGGTCCCTTCGTCCCTTTGTCGGGAAATCGGCGAGAGGCTCGTCGACATCCACGGTCAGCACGACCACCAATCTCTACTGAAACCCGAGCGGCACATCGATATCCTCGATTCCTTGGGCGGACAAATGGTATGGGAACTGCGACAAAAGGTTGCCCGCCTGTGGGTGGAGCTGTCCGCCGTTGAGAGGGATCTGTCGGGGCTGTCGAGTAACGCCAAAGAGCGGCAAAAAAGGCTTGACATACTTAGGTTTGAGCTCGACGAGATCAGAAAGGCCGGTATCTCCCCTGGAGAAGAAGAAGATCTCCGAAAGGAAGAGGCCATATTGGCCAACGCGGAGAGGCTTAGGACTGCCGTTGCGCATTGCTACTCGCTCATCTACGGTGATTCCGTCGGTAGGTCGGCGTACGACCTGGTCGTGGAGGCCCGTAGAGACCTTGAGGTGGCCGCTTCCGTAGACGAGGGCTTTTTACCGCTTTACAAGGACCTAAGCGAAGCCTCCTTGGTGCTTCAAGAAGCGGCAAGCGCCATGAGAAAGCGACTCGAGACCATTGATTTCAGTGCCGAGAGGGCCGACCAAGTTAGGCAGAGGATCGATACTCTGAAAGCCCTGAAACGCAAATACGGAGGAACTCTCGAGGAAGTGCTCGCTTACGCCGATAGCATTACCGAAGAGATCAGGTCGCTCGAGGAGGCCACCGAAAACATCGACGCGCTGGCGAAAAAGCGGAAAGAATTGAAAGAAGAGCTGATAGGCGCAACCCTTGCCCTTTCTCGCATCAGGAGAGGGCTGATACCCGACTTTGAGGCGAAAGTCAAGTCCGGCCTGTCTTCATTGGGCATGCCAGATGCTTCATTCACCGTCTCCGTCTCGTATAAGGATGATGAGGACGGAGTGGACCTTGAGGGCAGGCGAGTGGCTTTAGGCCCCCGGGGCCTTGAGAGAATCGAGTTTTTATTCTCCGCCAATGCGGGCGAACCCGAGCGCCCCCTCTCGAAAATCGCTTCTGGGGGCGAACTGTCCAGAGTGATGCTCACCATCCGGTCTATCGCCGCATCCTCCGACGATGTTCCCACCGTGATATTCGACGAGGTCGATGCGGGTATAGGCGGAACCACGGCGGTGGCCGTTTCAGAAAGGCTTCGGGCGATAGCCGGTCGCCATCAGGTGATATGTGTTACGCACCTTGCGCCCATTGCGGTCAATGCATCTACGCACTTTTGCGTTTCAAAAAATGTCAAGGATGGTCGTACCGTTACCGATGTCAAGGAGGTGACCGGCGAGGAGCGTGTACTCGAAATCGCTCGGATGCTCGGGACGGTCGACCCTAGCCCTGCGGTGTTAGAGCACGCCAGGGAGATGCTTCAGAGGGCGCAAGGGACGTAAAGCATTATGTAACCTACGCACCTTTGCGAGCAATGGCATGCGACGGATATACTGGGGTTATATTCGTCGTTTTCTTTTTTAGACACTTAATGGTTGAATATTATGTTTACCTCATTGGATAAACGGATTCGGGTGCGGGCAATTTAAACTCAGCATTTAAAGTCAGCATTCAAAAATCGAGGTTTCAAAAACAGGCAAGAGTCCTTTTTCATCCACGCCTGTTCGTTCAAGCGAAGACGCGATAGGAGGTGATCCTTTCGGGGGAGGGTGAGCGGGAGAGTGAAATACCGTGATACGTCGATACAGCTCTTTGGTACTGCTCTGCCTCATCCTTCTTGGCGTGCTCTCCCCTTACCAAAGGAGCCTCTGGAGCCTTCCTGAAGAGTTGAGAATCAAAGAAGGGGCCAAATATACGCTGGATTTCAAGCCACCGTTCGGGGTGAGCGTCGGGCCGGATCGATCGGGTCCAGGGGAGAGACGCTCCCCAGAAATAGTGGTAAAGCCGCTCGGGCGCAACAAGGGCATCCAGGTGACCGGTCAGGATACAGGTGTCGCCTCTCTTGATGTGAGGTTTCTCGGACTCATTCCATTACGACAGGTACGGCTGGCGGTGGTCCCGGAAACCAAAGTGATACCCGGGGGACATTCAATAGGGTTGGTCTTGAAATCCAAGGGCGTAACCGTATCAAAGGTCGTACCGGTGGAGGGCGAAAGTGGAAAGAGGTTCGATCCCGCGGGTGATGCCGGCCTCCGGCTGGGGGATGTGATTTTGCGATGTAACGGTGTCAGCATAAACAGCGACGAGCATCTATCGTATTTGATTGAGGAGGCAGGAAGGTCCGGAAATTACGTCCGTCTCGAAGGGAAACACCCCGACGGGTCCACTTTTGACCTTAAGGTAAAACCGGTGAAATGCAAGAAAACGGGCCGTTATTTGATAGGGGCATGGGTTAGAGATGGCATGGCGGGAGTGGGAACTCTGACCTTTTATGATCCGGATACGGGTTGTTATGCGGCCCTGGGCCACACCGTCATGGATCTCGAGTCGTCAAGGCCCGTAGACATCCGGGAAGGAAGAATAGTCAAGGCATCGGTTTCAGCTATCGATCAAGGGCGACGGGGGCGTCCGGGGGAGAAAATCGGGGTGTTCGTGGACGAGCGCGACGTCATCGGGAGTATAGATCGGAACACAAGGTTCGGTATCATAGGCACTTTGAACGTAGAGCCCGTAAATCCGTTCTTCGAAAAGCCCATTTCCGTGGCCCTGCCGGAACAGGTGAGAATAGGGCCTGCCGAAGTGTTTACCGTGGTAGAGGGGCAAAAAATTGGCCGATTCAGATGCGAGATCCTGAAGGTTAAGAAGCAATCGGACCCCGGCTCCAAGGGGATTGTAATCAAGATAACGGATCCCGAATTGTTAGCCAAAACGGGTGGGATAGTACAGGGCATGAGCGGAAGCCCCGTGGTTCAGGATGGTACGCTAGTGGGCGCTATTACCCACGTATTCGTCAACGACCCGTCAAAGGGATACGGAGTCTTCGCTGAGTGGATGTTGAGGGAAGCTTACGGGGATAGCCAAGTTGACATCGTCGGCCAAGGAAAAAGACTTCATGCAAGAAGAATTGCCTAAAGGTTCACGTTTCAGACGCCCAGTAGAAGGGCGTCTTATATTCTAAACCCGAGCGATGCTTTAAATGATGAGGAAAGAGCCAGAATAAGAAGGCGTCTTACCCTTTCAGGGTGCCATATCCCCTATTTGGCCACCGTAGACGGGTAAAATGCATAGCTCGTCATTTCCTTACTAAGGAAAAATTTGTCAGCTCCTTGAAGGGAATATTTGGCTTACGTCGAATTTGTTTTCTGCCAATGACAAAAAGGAGGAAAGGCCTGTGGATAAAATTAGAGTATTGGTTGCCGATGACAATCGCGAATTTCGTGACATATTAAAAGAATATTTGGCATCTCAGGACGATATGGAGCCCGTGGGGTTTGCGTCCAATGGGCCGGAAACCATCGACTTGGTAAACCGGTTGAATCCGGACGTCCTCATACTCGATATAATCATGCCTCAAATCGATGGAATCGGAGTTTTGGAAAAAATATCGGGTATCAGCCATCGGCCAAAGATCATGGTTTTGAGTGCCTTCGGTCAAGAAACAGTCGCACAGCAAGCGGCGCGTTTAGGAGCGGATTACTATATCTTAAAGCCCTTCGACTTAGAAATTCTGGGAAAAAGGGTTCGCGAACTGGTAGGGAGCGACAACATCAATCCCAGCCCAAAAGCCGCCTCGAAGGGCCATCGAGATCTGAGCCAGGAAGTCACACGGGCAATTCACGAAATCGGCATCCCGGCGCACATAAAAGGTTACCTATATCTGCGCGATGCTATAATGATGGTCGTCGAAAGAGTGGAGCTCTTGGGTGCCATTACCAAGGAATTGTATCCGTTAATAGCGATGAAATACAAGACCACCCCGAGCAGGGTGGAACGGGCCATACGGCATGCCATCGAAGTCGCGTGGAACAGGGGGAACCTTGATATCATCAATGAAATCTTTGGGCACACGGTAAATCAGGAGAAGGGCAAACCGACCAACTCGGAGTTCATAGCGATGGTTGCAGACCGGCTGAGACTTGGTTCTTGGTCGGTAATGGCGAGATAAAGTGGGTTTTATGGTAAGGCCAAGTTGTAAGGCACAATGACTTTTTCGTTCGGAATCGCTTATGTGGTTTTCGCCTTTGCGTGAAGGTTGGATGAAGTATCCAACCTTTGTATTTTTAAATGGGTTTGAGTGAAATCTAATCCTTGAGGAGATAGACGATGAGAGTTCGCGGTCGCATCAGAATAGGGCGTCGCACGAAAGACCTTGTTCGGACGCTTAAGCCGGGGGATATCGCCGTCATCGATCACCCTGCGCTTGACGAGGTATCGGCGCGTGCGCTCTTGAGTAAAGGCGTCAAAGCCGTCATAAACGTATCCTCTTCGTTCTCGCCCAGGTACGTTAACGACGGCCCAAGAATACTCGTAAACGCAGACGTCCCCCTCATTGACGAGGCCGGAGAAGAAGTTCTCGATATTGCGGACGGTACCACGGCTGAGATAAGGTCGGGGAAAGTCATCGTCGACGGTATGGTAGTCGCTTCGGGGAAACTCATAGGCCCAGACGATGTCGAGAAAGCCGCTCGCATAGCGGAAAGAAATGTAAAAGACGCACTGCTTGAATTCATCGATAATACCCTCACCTTTGCCAATTTGGAAAAGCACCGCCTCGTATCAGGCCTTGGACCTTTACCCATCCGTACGCCCATAAAGGGCAAGCACGTCCTGGTGGTGATCAGAGGGAGGACGTATAAGGAAGATCTCGACACCATTAGGCCGTACATTAAAGAAGCCCGGCCAATACTTATAGGGGTGGACGGTGGCGCCGATGCAATCTTGGAACTCGGGTTGAAGCCGGATATGATCGTCGGGGACATGGATAGCGTGAGCGATAAAGCCCTAAAGTGTGGAGCAGAGGTGGTGGTCCACGCTTACCCTGACGGACGCGCCCCCGGCCTGGAACGCGTGAAGAACCTCGGTGTCGAGGTTCATGTCATTCCGGCCGCCGGCACCAGCGAAGACTTAGCCTTGATGCTCGCATTCGAGGCCGGAGCGTGCCTGATCGTCGCCGTCGGGACGCATAACAGCATGACCGACTTCCTCGAAAAAGGAAGAGCGGGAATGGCCAGTACGCTCTTGACGAGGATAAAGGTGGGGCCGATCTTGGTGGATGCGAAGGGAGTCAGCCGAATTTATGCTGCGAGAGTTCGCCCCGCCCATGTTCTCGAGATCGTGGCGGGTGCGCTCCTGGCTCTACTAGTGGCGGCGACGGCTTCCCCTTTGACTCAGACATGTTTACGCCTTTTATGTCTCAGGATGAAGGTCGGACTCGGAGGGTTCCTCCATTGATCATCGACATAAAGACGCACATCATATCGTTGATTGCGGTTTTTTTGGCTTTGGGGGTTGGAATTTTCGTCGGATCAATCGTCGTGGGCGGGGATACGCTTCAAGAAGCCCAGGAGAAGATGGTGGCAAGGCTCGAACAAGATGTCGACAACTTGATGATGGAAATCAAGGCTGCCTCAAGGCAAACGAAGTTGATGCGGGAAAACCTGAAGACCCTCATAGGACTGGACGAAACGGTGATCTCCCGGGCTGTGAAGAAGTACTCCGGAGAGCAGCGCTTGTTTCTTTTGGCCTTGGACGGTGAATTCGAAGATGAAGTGTTATCCAAGCTAGGGCTCTCCCACGAGTTTATGGCTCTTTTTCCCGATGACTCAGGACTTGACGACAAGCGACTGATTGCTGTGGTAAAGGTCCTTACACAGTTTCGCGAGGAAGGGGGTACCCAAACACCCCAGGTCTTTACACCGCTTCCGGAGAAAGTGGACCTGAATCGCATGGCTCTTGGCATTCGCGAAAGTCTTGGCCAAGGACGACCCGTTTTGTTGCTCTTCGGTTCCGGACTGGTTTCACGATGTGGGGTCACTATGGATACGCTTCTTCGGGTGAGGCAATTGGCAAGCGAGATAGGAATAAGGCTGGCGGTGGTGTCCACCTCAGTGTCGGCCCTTCCGCTTGATGGTAAGAGGCTAGGTGAAATCGGCATATCGAGCGTAGACTGTGTCGATCTTCCTGCGGGCAGGCTCGCATTGGCACTCATAGCCGACGGAGATTCCGGGAATTTTTCATTGGGAAGGTATTGGGTAAACCCAGGGCAGGATACTCAAAGCGATGAACCAAGCGATGGCACGGATTGGTGACTCTCCCTTCACCGTAGCGGCAGTGGTGCCGGCCCATAACGAATCCCAGAGCATCGGAGCTACCATAGATGCGTTAAGGCGAATACCTGGCAACCTGGAGATCGTTGTTGTGGATGACGGCTCATCGGACGAAACCCAGGCCATAGCCCAGGCCCGTGGCGTCAGGGTTTTGCGCCTTGCCCGCCGTCGAGGAAAAGGGGGCGCTCTGAGGCTTGCGCTGAAGTGTCTCTCATTGGAAGGTTATGATGCCTTCTTGTTGGTCGACGCCGACCTGGGCGCCGAAGCACAGAAAGCGGAGAGGCTTCTCAACAGCCTGCTGGCGGACGAAGGGGACATGGTTATAGGTGGGGTGAAGGTCCAAGAGGGTACCGGGGGTTTCGGACTCGTCGCCGCTATAGCGCGGCGCATCACGAAATTCCTTACCGGCACGGACGTAACGTGGCCGTTATCGGGGCAACGGGCGTTCAAATCGTCCGTATGGTCGCGACTCGATACCGTCGCTTTGGGGTTTGGTTTTGAGATAGCCTTGACGATAGACGCTATCCGCGCGGGGTTTAAGGTACGGGAAATACAAACGGATATGATGCATTCGGGAGACGGTAAGAGCCTTCGTGGTCTGATTCACAGGGGTATACAGCTCTTACACATATGTTACGCAGCGCTTCCGAGGCTGTTTGGTCGCGCTAAACGGAGGGAATCCGAATTTTAATAAGCATACCTGTAGCGGTGGCCGTCTTGGTCACTCGGATCTTGGTGCCCGTATTCGCGAGGTTGTTCCCGGAAGGGGGACTGGTCCGCAGCAATTATAGGGGTGTGGTCTTGCCTTATGGAGCAGGGTTGGCATTCGTGTTCGCATGGGCTTTCGCTTTACCCTTTATGCTCGCCTTCGGGTTGGTTGAGCCCAGACGTGCCGGTATTTATGGCATGACGCTCTTCGGAGTGTGTCTCGTAGGTCTTTTGGACGATATGGTCGGGACAGGCCAAGCAAAGGGGATAAAGGGGATAAAAGGGCATTTTTCGAAGGCGTTGGAGGGGTACATTTCAACCGGGGCCTTGAAAGCCCTTTTTATAGTCCTCATTAGCTTTATAGCGGCTTTTGGGGAAAGTGAAGGGCTGATTGATCTTTGGAGAAATGCTGCCATCGTATCTTTGACGACGAACGCCTTCAATGCCTTGGATGTCAGACCCGGAAGAGCCCTGAAGGCATATTGGGCTTCATCCCTTTTTGCCTTGACCTGCCTCGGACTACTCACGGAATGGAATGTTACGGACGAAGGAGTCATGCTCACCCTACCGGTCTTGGCCTCCACCGCGGCCTATGGTCTATACGACTTAAAGGAGAGGCTGATGATGGGGGACGCCGGCGCCAATACCATCGGCGCCTCCCTGGGTCTGCTTTTGATCCTCGCTCCTTCACCCGGTTTAAGAACGCTCATACTGGCGACGCTTTTTTTGTTCCAGATCCTCATCGAGGTCTCCTCAGTCTCACATCTGGTCGAGCGTTCTCGGATGTTACGGTGGGTAGATGCTCTCGGAGGGATTCAAGGGGCAGGGCAAAACCGGAGGCGACAAAACGCCAGCAAAAGGAATTTGTACGGGGAACGAGAATAGGAAAACAAAGGGACGACAATTCCTGCACGTTGAAAGTTCATTGAGTTCCCCTTCCCTTATTTATGGGACCCAAATGAAGGTCGAGTCCGGCTCAAGACACCACATATTATCGCTTAACCGCAAAAAGCCGTATCTCGATATTATTTTGGGTTGTTCCGTTTTTGCCGTAAGTGCTTTTACTGTAGGGCATAAATCATAGGTTAGGGGGGCAGAGCTTGGGAGCTGAGGCAGGGGGGAAGCCCCGTAGCGTAGTAACTGTAGAGGAAATAGAGCACCTGTTGGGGCTCTTGGCGGGTGTTATATCCGCCAGGGTGGTCGTGAATGATTGGGGAGCCATTGAGGAAATACACATTCTTGCCGGTCCCGAGAGAAGCCCCAAGCAAATAGTGAGGGACGTAGAGAGTTCCCTCGCCGCGAAGTGGAATTTAAACGTGGACCATAAGAAAATAAGCGTTGCTCAACTCACCGGGATAAGGGGGCCCCTACCTTATGTTCGTCTAAAGCTCCTGAGCCTTGAAGTTTCCACCGATACCGTCCGCGGAAGCCTCAAGGCGAAAGTAGTCTTGGGCAGATCCGACGACGACAGTACGACGTACGAAGGTACTGCCGAGGGCGCTTCATCGGCCGCCACATCCCTTAAGATATTCTCAAGAGCTGCAGTAGCCGCTTTGAGTCAAGCGTGCGATCCGCAAAACCTCTTGGCCCTCGAGGATATCGGTATCGTAAGGGTGGGGCAGCGCGATATTGCCATTGCCGTATTAGTTGCCATAACGCCACGTGGTAACGAAGAAATCTTAGTGGGCGCGGTTTGCGTACGAAGGGATCCGGCGGACGCAGCGGTCAGGGCGACGCTTGACGCCGTCAACAGAAGGCTTCCGAAACTCATAGCCGCCTCCGGGAGGACTTCCATTCCGAAGGCTGCCCACCAGGAACTGGACGATCCGCGACAAGGGTCCTTGGGTATGACGCATGACAAACGCGAGGTAGCGGCGACGAGAGATCATGAAGACTGAGTCATACGGCGGGCGCGACATAGTGTGGTTGCGCGGGTACGTTGAAGAAATAGTGAGCAGAACCCAAGACTTACAAGAGATTGAGGTACGTTATGGAGAAGAGAAATCGCTCGCATTTAACTTCGTCAAATTGACCGGTGAAGTAAGTGAGGGCGATGAAGTCGTGGTTAATGCCACTGCACGGGCTTTGGGTTTGGGAAGTGGCGGATACGACTTCGTCGCCCAAGTAATTAAGTCCCTCGGGCCCCTTGGACTGGATGGGAATGTCGCCGGGCAGCGAAAAACCGATGTTCCTCGAGGGAAAGGCCAACCCAGGGAATCGTCGGCAGCAAGTCAGGCAACATGTCCAAATGGGATTACGATGCCGATACCGAACGGCGTTATGACAGCGGGGTTTGCCGGACGAGAACAGGGGCATATCATGAAGCTCAGGTATACTCCTTTGCAGTTCCGATGTCTGGCAGTGGAAGAAGAAGCCTCCGGTCGGCGTGATGCCCTGCAAAGGCCCGATCTCGAGGGCATGCCCGTAATAGTGGGGGAGCTCCATAGCCAAGTGGCGCCCGCTGTTGCCGGTATATGGTGTCGGCTTCGGGGGCGCCGGATCACGCCCCGGGTAACCTACATAATGACGGATGGCGGTGCGCTACCCCTTGCCATATCGAAAACCGTGGCCTTCCTCAAAGAAAGGGGTCTGGTCGGGACTACCATAACATGTGGGCATGCCTTCGGAGGGGACTTGGAAGCCATAAACGTGTACAGTGCCTTAATCGCCGCCAAGCATGTCAGCAAGGCCGATGTAGCGGTGGTGTGTATAGGACCGGGCATTGTGGGTACCGGAACCGCCTTTGGTACGACGGCCATATCGCAAGGTGAAGCCATCAACGCCGCCTTTGCCCTTGGAGGGAAGCCCATAGCGGTCCCGCGAATCGGTTTCGCGGATACGAGGACGAGGCATTATGGGCTAAGTCATCATACCGTTACGGTATTAAAAGAAGTGGTATACCCCCCGTGTATCGTAGGCTTGCCCCGAATCTCCCGCCCATCGCTCGATACGGTGTTCGAGACGATTCGCCGCGAGGGTCTTTACAGAAAACACCTGTTTATTATGGGAAACGGTGTCCTGGGCACAAGGTTACTGCAAGACATGGGGTTTGAGCTACAATCGATGGGTCGGTCATACGAACAAGAGCCGCTTTTATTCGAGGCCGCGGCGGCGTGCGGGGACGTGGCCGGCGTCCTCGCCTTGGCGGCCAGAAGGAGAAGGCGGGATAACGAAGGCGGGATCACGAATGAGCTCTTTCCAAGTTGGCGATGAGGAAAAACGGGAGCAAAAGCAGCGCAGTAGTTACGGCAGCTTTTGCTCTTTCCCATATGGCGATGGGGGAAAACCTTCGGAAAAAGCGGTTTTGGATGAGGACCTCGTCGAGCGCCCGCTAGAAATGAAGACGGTTTTCTCCGGGAAAATCGTTTCCGTACGGGTCGATAGGGCAGCTACATCCGACGACCGACAAGTGGTGCGTGAAGTCGTCGTCCACCCCGGGGCTGTCGCCGTTTTGGCGGTCGATGACGCCGGAAGGATTGCACTCGTAAAGCAATTCAGGTATCCGACCGGTGAGATCCTCTGGGAGATACCGGCGGGAAAAATCGACAAAGGTGAAGATCCATGGGTGGCGGCGAGGAGGGAACTCTTGGAGGAAGTTGGTGTAGCTGCCAGGTCCTGGGAGAGGATTACGGAGTTTTATTCCAGTCCGGGCATCATGACTGAAAGGCTCGTGGTATATAGAGCGGCTGATCTTTCGAAGATGCAGGGAGAAGTGGCTAAAGATGAGGACGAGCGCATTCTCGTGAGGTGGGTGCCTTTGAAGGAATGCCTCGAGGCGATACGTCTGGGCGGGATAAAAGATGCGAAGACACTGGTGGCAGTCTTATGGGAATGGTTCCGACGCGGAGGGGCCGGGTAAATGCATATCGGGTGAGTATAGGATCGACCTCCACATTCACGTGGGAAAAGCGTGCGGAAAGCCCGTAAAGATACCTTCTTCGTGCGACATGACCGTTCCCCGCATTCTCGAGGCGGCCCTGTATGATAAGGGCTTGGATGCTCTAGGAATAGTGGATTGTAACTCTCGATGGGTCGTCGCCGACTTGGACGAGCTGATACAAGCAGGCGACTTGAAGGAAGTCGAAGGCGGAGGCCTCCTTTGGCGGAAGAAGTTGTTGGTAATCCCCGGCGCGGAGGTCGAAATCGATAAAGACGGACGCCCCTTTCACTTGGTCGCGTTCTTCCCCGGTATTGTACAGTGCCGCGAATTCACGGCGTTCCTCATGCCTCATTGTGCCAACGTCAATATGAGCACTCCTCGTGTGAATATCGACCCTGGCTCGCTTTTGCGAAAGGTGGAAAGCCTAGGAGGTTTTTCAGCCATAGCTCATGCTTTCACTCCGTACAAAGGATACTTTGGGTCCGCGGGCACGAGGCTTTCCCCTTGGCTGGAACGTGCTTATGGGTTCTTGCCGATGCTAGAACCAGGATCGTACAGCCCTTTCGGAAAGGGTACGACGGGCCATATCGCTTTAGAGCTCGGGTTGAGCGCCGATACCACTATGGCCGATAGGATTAGCGAATTACACGGATTTCCGTTTTTGTCAAGTTCTGACGCCCATTCTCCACAGAGGATCGCGCGGGAATTCACCGTACTTTATATGGAGCTCCCTTCGTTTGAGGGGGTCAAATCGAGCCTGTTTGGAGGGAGCATGAGGTTCCAAGTGGCCAATGTGGGAATAGACCCGAGGCTCGGAAAGTACCATAGGAGCGTTTGCGGTAAGTGCGGTTCATTCTTAGACTCCCAAGCCTATGCAAACGGAACGTGCCCTGCTTGCGGCGCTAAAAGGCCGCATTTCGTAAAGGGCGTCAAGGAACGCATCGATGAAATCGCCGACCTCGAGGAAGGGAACCACCCCCCGGGACGCCCCCCTTACATTTACCAGGTCCCGCTTTCCATGATTCCGGGCATAGGTCCGGTTACCGCAAGTCGTTTGTCGCACGCCTTGGGGGGTGAAATCGGCGTATTGCACGGCTCGAGCCACGACGACATTTCTCGAGTCGCAGGTGTTCGTGTAGCGGATACGATCATGGCCTTACGCGCAGGGAGGTATGGCGTAAAAGAGGGGGGTGGTGGCCGGTACGGGGAGGTGTGGACATATTTACCGCATTCAAAACATATCTAGGTAAAAGACCGGCCGCATAAAGGCCAATAGGCAGGCAGTATCCGCACGGTGGCCTCTCTAGCCCGAAGTCGGGGTGAGATGACTTGGCATTCAGAAAGCCGCTCTTTTTAAGGCGCTGGTCACCCACCGGATGGAGTCTTCGCGTGAAAGACAATTTCCTCGTCTACTCGTTTGTAATAATTGCCTTTGTGGCCGGTCTGGTTTGCGGCGGGATGGCAGCGTCGGCGCTTGCGCCGAGTGAGAAGACCGCCCTTTTATCCTACGTAAAGGCTTTCTTCGAGTCCATGGACCCTGCGGGAATGCTCGATCTGGGTGTGCTTTTGTATTCATCTCTCTTTTCGAACCTAAAAGCGGTGTTTATCTTCTGGTTTTTGGGTTTAACCATTGTAGGTTTTCCGGTTATATACGGTTTCGTATTTGCCAGGGGTTTCGTCATCGGTTTCGTCATAGGTTTTTTCGCAGAGGAGGCCGGCGCACGAGGAGCCCTTTTTGCGTTGGCATCGATTCTGCCGCACAGTATCGTATTCGTTCCCGCATACCTTTCTTTGGGCGGTATAGCGGCGTCATTCTCCCTATTCCTTGCTCGCGGGAGGGTTTGGCGTACCACGGCCATGGGCAGGTTGGTGGCGGGATATACCGTCCTCTTTCTCTTGCTAGGGTTACTGTTAGTGCTTTCTTCCGCCATTGAGACATACATTTCGCCCATCCTGATGCGTTACGCATCTTCGTTGCTCAAGTGACTAAGACTGTTCGCGTGCCCCTGAACGCCCTGCTCGTGCTGTGCTTGTGCTTGTGAAATCAAGCACTTGTTTTAGTCAAAATAAAGGACTTTCCTAAATCTTGTAGTACATCTAATCACGGATGACACCAAACTAACCTAAAACGCCCACGAAAGTCGGGCCAAAGGCGTGATGTGCAGGGCAGACACAATGGCAGGGAAAAGACGGAACAGATATCCCGGTCCATGTATGTCGCTCAGTGTCAGAAGGCGAGAAGGCGAGAAGGCGAAAGGAGAATGGGTGATAAATCATGAACGTCGGCGTTCCCAAGGAAATCAAAAAAGACGAAAACCGCGTCGCGATAACCCCTGCCGGGGTGGACGCCTTTGCGAAGCGGGGACATAGGGTTTTCATCGAGAAAGACGCCGGGTTAGGAAGCGGGATATCCGACGAGGAGTACGTGAAAGCGGGCGCGGAAATCCTCACCTCCGCAAGGGAGGTATACTCCCGCTCTGACATGATAATAAAGGTGAAGGAACCCCTGCGTGAAGAGTACCCGTACTTCAGGGAAGACCTCGTCATATTCACATACCTTCACCTCGCCCCCGAGCCCGACCTCACTCGCGCCATGATCGACTCGAAGGTGATAGGCATAGCATACGAGACCGTGCAGCTCGAAGACGGTTCCTTGCCCCTCCTTCACCCCATGAGCGAAGTGGCCGGCAGAATGTCGATCCAAATAGGCGCTCACTTCCTCGAGAAGCGCTACGGCGGAAGGGGTATCCTCCTAGGAGGGGTCCCGGGGGTTCCCCCTGGAAACGTGGTCATAATCGGCGGGGGTACGGTGGGCGTAAACGCCGCCAGGATAGCCCTAGGCATGGGAGCCTCTGTGGCGGTGCTCGACGTGAACCCCTCCCGTCTCCGCTACATAGACGAGGTGTTCGAGGGTAGGGTCGTGACCCTCATGTCCTCGCCTTATAACATCGCACAGGCCGTAAAGAGGGCCGACCTCCTCATAGGCGCAGTCCTCATACCCGGCGCCAAGGCCCCGAAGCTCGTAACCGAGGAAATGGTGAAGGACATGAAGCCGGGTTCTGTCATCGTGGACGTGGCCATAGACCAGGGAGGATCCATAGAGACCATAGACCGCATAACCACCCACTCCGACCCCGTTTACGTAAAATACGGGGTGGTCCACTACGCCGTGGCCAACATACCCGGTGCGGTCCCCAGGACCTCGACCTTCGCCCTCACCAACGTGACGCTGCCCTATGCCTTAAAAATCGCAGACATGGGGGTGAAAGCCGCGATTAAGTGCGATGCGGCGCTGGCCAGAGGCGTCAACGTGTACCGCGGTGCCGTGACGTATCGGGCCGTGGCCGAGGCGCATGGGCTAGAGTACACGCCTCTGGAGGAAGTGATAGGCTGATCCAGGCGAGCCGTTCCTCCCCGATGATGCCTTGTGGATCTTGTGGATAACGTTATTACCGCCTTCCTTCCACCGTGTCGGAAGGCGGTTTCTATTTGAATTCGGGGTAGAGGCTTTAGCGTTCTATGCCCTTCGGTATTCACATATCATTGATACTGAACATTGGGACGTAGCATTGACGGAATGCATCCGGCGAAGTCCCCGTGAATGCGACGTAGCCAAAAGCGCCACCCGGAGTTCACCCTTACGCGCCCTGGTTTTTCCGTCTAGTGTTGCTGAATCTTCTCGCAACCCATGGAGGCTCGATAACCGAGCTTGGGTCAATCTAACAGATAGGGAAGGATTTTCCCGGAATTATGTGGAATAGTGCCAACTGCCCAAAGCAATCATAGTCGGTGTAGCTCGGGGGTGACGGGTAGAAGCGGAATCACGGAGGAGAAGGTGTTCTCTGATGGCCGACTTGATCAGTAATTTCATCGACTATCTCGGTAAGCAAAAGGGTCTTGCCGAGAACACCCTGGACTCATACGGCAGGGATCTGAAGCAGTACAAGACGTTTCTGGAAAACGGGGGCAAGACGTCTATTGAGGACGCGGGACCGGCGACTATCGTGGCGTATCTCCTCCACCTGCAAAAACAGGGTAGAGCCCCGGCCACCATAGCGCGCCGCTTGGCTGCACTCAAAGCATTTTATCAGTACCTGGTGCGGGAAAATTTCCTCCAGAACGACCCCACATCGAATCTCGAGTCGCCCAAGCTCGAGAAGCGTTTACCGAAGGTTTTGACCGTAAGGGAAGTAGATATGCTCCTCAAACAGCCCAAGCCGACTACGCCTACCGGGCTACGCGACAGGGCCATGCTGGAACTCCTCTACGCTACCGGCATAAGGGTGTCGGAGCTCATCTCCCTCAACGTATCCGACCTCAATCTCGAGATGGGATTTCTGAAGTGCCGGGGCAAAGGGGCGAGGGAGCGCATAGTCCCCGTGGGTTCAATGGCGTTAAAGAGCGTCCGTCAGTATCTACAAGAGGGGCGGCCGCGCATCCTCGGAAGTAATACTCAAGAACCCAGTCTGTTCCTGAATCATCACGGCCGGAGGCTCACGCGCCAAGGGTTTTGGAAGATTGTGAGGAAGTACGCGCAGGAAGCGAAGATTAGAAAACACATAACACCACATACCTTGAGACACTCCTTCGCCACCCACCTTCTCGAAAACGGGGCGGACCTCAGGTCGGTTCAGGAGATGCTCGGGCACGCCGACATATCTACCACCCAAATATATACCCAGGTGACGAAGGGCAGACTCAAGGAGATTTACGCGAGGACGCACCCACGTGCATAAACCCGCGCCATGGGTGTAGAAAGGCGGCCTCGATGCCGAAACCGGAGGCAGGAAACGGCAAAGGCGCCCTAGCCTAGGAGCGAAGCGGTATTGAAACGCGTTTTATTGATCGTAATGGACGGTGTCGGAATCGGATGGGCTCCGGATGCCGGAAGGTATGGAGATGAAGGCTCAAACACTCTGGGTCATATAGCTTCTGAGATCGGCGTCCTTAACTTACCGAATTTTGAGGCGCTCGGTTTGGGCGATCTCTTGGACTCCTCTTTTGGTCTTGGGCAGACAACTTCCCGCGCTGTAACTGAGAGTACGTCCTACAGGCTGTTTGCTTCTCTTTGTCCCCGGTTTTGGGCAACGGCCCGCCTGCGTAAGTCCTCGCCCGGCAAGGATAGTATGACCGGACATTGGGAACTGGCCGGCCTTGAAGTGGATTTCGAATTCAAGACCTTTCCCCAAGGTTTTCCGCAAGAGGTCATAGGCGAATTCGAAAGAAGAATAGGCCGTAAGGTTCTAGGGAACGTTCCGGCCTCGGGTACCGAGATCATCGAACGCCTCGGCCGGGAGCACATCTCGACAGGGTCCCCCATCGTCTACACCTCACAGGATAGTGTGTTCCAAATCGCCGCGCATAAAGACGTAATCGCTTTGGACGAGCTTTACCGAATCTCGGAGATCGCCAGGGAAATCCTCGTTGGGCCATATCTCGTGGGGCGAGTGATAGCGAGGCCATTCGTCGGTGCTCCAGGTGCTTTTCGGCGCACGCCCGAGAGGCGGGATTTTTCGGTGAAGCCTCCGGGAAGAACCGTTCTCGATCTGGCGAAAGAGTCCGGGCTTAACGTATGGGGTATCGGGAAGATCGAAGATCTTTTCGCCGGTGAAGGCCTCACGGAATCGTTTCACACTGCCGGCAACCATGAAGGTATCGAATTATGCAAGCGGTTTTTGAAGGAAGGTAAAGAAGGGCTTGCAGCGTGCAATCTAGTGGATTTCGACACCCTCTACGGTCATAGAAATGATGTACAGGGGTTTTATCGTGCCCTCGTCGAATTCGATGACGCCATTTCTAAGATCATATCCCTCCTCGGTAACGACGACCTGCTCCTCATTACCGCGGATCATGGTTGTGATCCGACCTTTCCGGGGACCGATCATACGCGTGAAGACGTTCCTCTCCTGGTGTACGGGAGCCCGAAACCCCCTCCGGGACCTCCTAAGAGAGAGGGGAAGTGTGAAGAAGGAGACTATAAACCCCAAAAAGCTCCTACCATGCTCGGATTGAGGAAGATGGCCGACGTCGGGGCTACCATAGCCGAATTCTTCGGGTTGGGGCCCACAGCCTTTGGAAAACCGTTCCTAAAAGAAGCTTCAAAAAACCCAACATAGGTCGTGATTGGAAGGCGAGGATTAAAACCTCCCGCCTCGATACATCATATGTCGAGGGGGTGGTATTTTTGTCGAAGGTGAGTGACGTTCGTGGTTCGGCGTTTCGCACCACGGTACTGACCTCGGTCCTGCTTGCGCTACTTATAACATCGGCGTCCTTACAGTTCAGGAAGGAGCCCGTCTTTGCCCAGGACGTAGAGATTAAATCCGAATGCGCGGTATTGATGGACCCACGAAGCGGGCAAATCCTGTATGAAAAGAACGCCGATAAAAAATGGGCACCGGCCAGCCTTACAAAGATCATGACCCTGATCCTGGCCTTCGAGGCCATCCAGGAGGGGAAGGCGAGGTTCGAGGACTTGGTGACCGCCAGCGAAGAGGTGAGGAAGCCGGGCGGCACGACCATCTTTCTCGAGGTTGGCGAGACCATGAGTCTTAAAGATATACTGTTGGGCGTCGCCGTGGCTTCGGGAAATGACGCTTCGGTGGCGTTGGCAGAGCATTTGGCCGGTAGCCAAGAAGCATTTGTCCGGATGATGAACGATAAGGCCAGAGAATTGGGCGCGGTGAACACCTCGTTCAAAAACCCACATGGCATAAGCGAGGAGGGTCACTATACTACTGCAAGGGACATGGCTTTAATATCGAGCTATGCTACCAGATTTCCTGACCTCCTTAAGATGACGTCCATTTACCAAGAGTACTTGAGAGGTGGAAAAACCTGGCTCGTAAACCGTAATAGACTCGTTAACTTCTACGAGGGCGCCGACGGTCTGAAAACGGGTTTTACGGAGGAGGCGAAGTATTGCCTTTCAGCTACGGCTTTGAGGGACGGGATGAGACTGGTGGCGGTGATTCTCGGGGCTCCCGATCCTGGAACCAGGATGGCCGACGCCCAAAGACTCCTGAACTGGGGGTTTTCCAATTTTAGGAGCGTCGAAGTCGCAAGGAAACGAGATGTGGTCGGAACAGTTGAAGTCATGAAAGGCGCAAAAAGACAGGTACATGCCCTCGCCTCTGATGACTTCTATGTAACCCTCCCAAAAGGGGAGTCCGAAGGGTTAGAAAAGAGGATGGTGCTCGAAGGAGAAGTTAAGGCACCCGTCAAGAAAGGTCAGGGTCTTGGTGTCCTTTCGGTATTTAAAGGCCAAAAGGAATTGGGGCGAATCCCCCTGATAGCTTCAGAAGACGTACCGACGGCGAGCTTCTTTGCGTTATTCGCCAGGTTCTTACACGGTTTTCTTGCCGTGAGATAGGCTTACACGGTTCTCTTGCCTTAACATGGGTGCACTATAAACACCCCTCATCCGTGTCCGTGTGAGACCATCGCGTCGCGTAATGCGGCGGTGGTCTTTCCGTTTTTGCAGGAAATTCTTGGATAACGATGAATAGTCAAGAAACGGTGTCCGAATCTAACGGTGTTAGATCTTAAGACGTCGCACGAATTCAAAGAGTGAGGGGTGTGTCCATTAGTGGAAATCGGGTGGCGAGTCCGCGGAAATGTCCTCCTCTTGCGGCTTGAAGGGGAATTCGACCTTCGTACGGCCGAACAGTTCAGAAGGGTTGCCGACGAGGCCCTCGAGAACGAAAAGGTCCGACACGTGATACTCAATTTGAGGGGCGTTTCGTTTTTGGACAGTTCAGGGATAGGAGCGATATTGGGGAGGTACAAACGCCTGCGGAAAAATGCAGGGGTCATGATTCTCGTCGGTATAACGCCCCAAATACTGCCTGTGCTTGAAATCTCCGGGATCATCAGGCTTCTTCCGGTATACGACTCGGAGGCGGCCGCCTTAGGGGCGCTGGAGGGGGGTAACGGGTTTGTCGGAGGGAAACAGGTTCAGGCTTGAGATCTTGGCAAGACCTGAAAATGTGGGTATAGCGAGATTGACCGCGGCCTCCTTTGCCGCGCAGATCGATTTTACCCTTTCCGAAATCGAGGAAGTGAAAGTGGCGGTTTCCGAAGCGGTCTCGAATTCGGTGATACACGCGTACGCTGGGCGTGCCGAAGGCGTTGTGGTACTCGAGGGGCACATAGAAAACGGCGGTTTAATCATAAGCGTCGAAGATTTTGGAAAGGGCATAGAAGACGTGGCCTTAGCGCGTCAACCGTCTTTTACCACCGATCCGGAGCGCATGGGCCTAGGGTTTTCTTTTATGGAGGCCTTTGTCGACGAGTTGGAGGTCAGGTCGCAAAAGGACAAAGGCACCAAGATCATCATGCGAAAAAAGCCCGAAGCCGCTCGCGGCCAATGTCGCCCCGGCGATGACCGCGGTACACGCGAGGATGATTGACCTATGCCCCGGCATGAGGGAAAGAAGGGGAAGGAGCCTTTCTCCTCGATACGTCGACGCGATAAGGGGCTTTCGAAAAAGCCCGCGCCTTCAGCATACGACCGCCGTATCGAAGAGAATATGGGATTGGTATATAACATTGCGCGGCGATTCGCCGGTTATGGGCATGACGTCCAAGACCTTATTCAGGTGGGGTCCATCGGTTTGATCAAGGCTGCCCGGAGATACGATCCTGGGTTCGGCACGTGTTTTTCGACATATGCGGTTCCTCTCATAATTGGCGAAATAAGGAGGTACCTCCGCGATCAAACCCCCGTAAGTATGTCACGGGCATCTTCGGACCTCCTTAAGCGTGCCTTGAAGTTGAGGTCTGAAATGTCCGCCGGTTTGGGTCAGGAACCCACCAATGAAGAGGTAGCCGGGAAGCTCGGGATAGACGTCTCCGAGCTTGTATATCTTCTGGAAGCCTACCGGCCGCCCTTGTCCATTCATGTCGGAGAT
This sequence comes from Clostridia bacterium, assembly GCA_012842575.1. Taxonomy (GTDB): domain Bacteria; phylum Bacillota; class Sulfobacillia; order DUSP01; family DUSP01; genus DUSP01. The sequence continues at coordinate 1,268 of DUSP01000057.1, read as the reverse complement.
GCGGATGAACCGGAGTTTGCGGGTGGCAAAGGAAGCGGTCGCCCGTTGGAGTGGTCGTTGACGGATGAAAGCGATCCTGAGTCGCGTTGGGCCGAAAAAGCATCCCTTAGTGAGGCTTTGGAAGAGCTCGAACCGAGGGAGCGATTCGTCATAATAGAACGCTTCCTAAGGGATAGAAAACAGGCTGATATCGCCGAGAGGCTAGGGATTTCTCAAGCGCAGATCTCAAGAATTGAAAAGGCAGCTCTTTCCAAGATCAGGGCGAAAGTCCAGTGAGCCTGCAAATTAATCAGTGAGCCTACACATTAATCTTAGTAATAAAAGATCTACATAAGAAAAGCATTGCTCCCCCCGAAGTCGTACCCCGTGAACCGTTCGGACTCGGGGTTAATAATTAGGATCATTGCCCCCAAAGATAGGACCATTGCTCCCAAAGACCCAAAACTTTTGCGCAGTTTCGCACCAGCCTATCGCCGTTATAAGCCTTCTTCAAGCCTTCTTCGGTTTCATTTCAGGAGACTGAGTAAGTACTCCGCGTTCAGCTCAGAATATCTCGAGGAAGCGATGAGCGAAACCGAAAGGCCTTCTGTTCACGAAGACCTGACGACAAAAGACTAAGGGGTGATGAATGTGGCCGTTGTCAAAGTCATGGAGCTCGTAGGCGAATCGCCCAACACTTGGCAGGAGGCAGTGGCCAACGCCGTGAACGAGGCATCCAAGGTGGTTCCCAACATAAGCGGCGTCGAAGTGATGAACTGGACGGCCAACGTCTCCGGCGGGAAAATCGTGGAATATAAAGCCAACGTCAAGGTGGCCTACCTGGAGAGATAATCGTGTCAAGGGCGACCAAATCGCAAGAGAAGCAATATAAGGAAATTCTGGCACAGGTGGCTCCGCCGCGACCCATTTTGCGCAATTGCGTTGCGGCGTTTCTCGTCGGCGGGGCCATCTGCGCCCTCGGCCAAGTCGTCTTAAGTTATTTCCTCATGAAAGGAATGCCTAAGGCGGACGCTTCTTCTGCCACGAGTATCGTCATGGTATTCCTTGGAGCCTTCCTTACCGGGCTCGGCGTGTACGATAAACTGGGACCCATCGCCGGGATGGGAGCGGCCTTGCCCATAACAGGCTTTGCCAACTCTATAGTGGCACCGGCCATGGAGTTCAAGCGGGAAGGGTATGTACTCGGAATTGCAGCCAGGATGTTTACCGTGGCGGGGCCCGTTTTGGTCTTCGGTACGCTTACGTCGTTTGTGGCGGGGATCATCTCT
>DUSP01000163.1 GCA_012842575.1 Clostridia bacterium | reverse complement strand
TGTATCCGCCAGCCCATCCACGTGGAGCCCGCCGGTCAAAAGGAACAAAAGGGTTAGTTGGATGGCAGCCGCAATCGGCGCCTCGATGCCCGCCATCACGGTCATAATGTAATCGGAACCGGCCAATATGGCGCCCAGCAAAAAGCCGACCGCTCCGAACCATACGACTACGGGCCGGAAGTACCCCGGGCGCATTTCTGTTGCACCTAGGGTCCTTAAGCGTCCCGGCAAGGGGATACGGGTGAGGAAAGTGAAGGCACGGAGCGGGCCTAATGGATGCCACCATGGGTAGGAGTGCCGCATCTCTTGAACGGTGAATTCCGTTTCGGAAGCGAATGCCGACCCAGAAGACGGTTCATGACCACAGGCGGGGATTGATTCCAGAGCGGCCTTCTTCAGTGGGATCGCCTTTCCTGAGATCAGGAGATAGGCATCGTCAGACATTTCGGCCAGTACTTGGTTCACCCTGCCCAACGCGTCCCGGAATGCTCTGCCCAACGCATCTTCCGGCACAATTCCCAGACCGACCTCGTTACTCACAAAGATTACACAGGCTCGCGTCGACTTAGCGGCCGATACCGCTTCCACTGCGAGACTCAGAGCATCGTCCTCGGATAGGTAAATGGCCCTCGACGCGTCCGACCCCCCGGTGAGGAGGTTTGAGATCCATAGACCCATACAGTCAACGACGATCGCATCCGCCTCTCCCTTAAGCCGAAGAAGCGCCCCGGCCAGGTCCACCGGCTCTTCTACAGTTTGCCAACGATCCGATCGTTCGGCCTTGTGTTTCCTTATCCTTTCTCTCATCTCATCGTCAAGGGGCTGTGCGGTAGCGACATAGAACAGTCTGTCCCCCACTGACTCCGCCAGCCTTTTGGCGAATGTACTCTTTCCGCTCCGTGAACCTCCTGTTACGAAAATGATCTTAGGGTCTCTTGAACCTGAGGAAATACGCGTTCCCCCTCTCCATGAGGAATCCGGATTGCCCTCTCCCCTCCAAGGGCAACCCGGTCCTGATTGAAGGTACAAGAAGGTTTACAGCGAATGAGATATCATTGGCAATAGAATACCATACGAAATGACATCTTTTGGTCGTATTCCTTTCAAGTCCCTAAACACACCGGAGTGAAATCAAAGTTCGACAAGATCGCGCACTGGCCTGCATCGCGGCAGTCGGCGTGAGCGCGGTCTTCAGCGTGAGCGCGGTCTAGGGAAATCCAAGTCTAACAAGATCGCGTACGCGTTGTATTTCCTTATAAATCGTCGGACACCTCTTATGAATCGCTTAAATCGCTGGATATTTTTCGGCCACGCTTGGCCCGAGCGATGGGCTCTAGATGGAGCTAGATCGAGGTCGAAAAACGATGAAGGTCGTAGGGTTTGTCGGGAGCCCGCGCAAGGAAGGCCAAGGGAGGAAGGCCAAGGAAGGCAATAGCGATATACTTAGGGGCTGGGAGGGGATGAGGTGCTGGCCTTGCCCGGCTACATAATCGATGAAGAGATATGCAAAGACAATGGAATAACGGTTTACAGGGGGCGAACAGTCCAGGATCGAGCGCCGGTCATCATAAAGGCGGTTGAGGAAGAAAAAGCCGACCCCGCGGGAATAGCCAAGCTCGTGTATGAGTACGAGATCACCCGGAACCTTGATATTGAGGGCATCGTTAGACCCGTGCGACTGGAACAGGCCGGTATATGCTTTGCCTTGATAATGGAAGACCCCGGGGCTTTATTCTTGAGGGAATACCTTCGAAGCAACTCGATTGACCTTACAACCTTCTTTGCCGTTGCCATTCAAGTTGCCCAGACGCTCGGGCAGCTCCATCAAAGAGGTATCATCCATAGGGACTTGAGGCCGGACAACATAATAATCCATCCCGATACGGGAACAGTGAGAATAACCGGTTTCGGATCTGCGGTTTACTTTTCTTTTGAGGGTGAGAACGCTCCGGTTGCCGATGCTCCATCAGGAACGCCGGAGTATATGGCGCCGGAACAAACAGGGCGCGTAGAACAAATTGTTGACCACCGCAGTGATCTTTATTCCCTCGGCGTAGTGTTATTTGAAATGTTAACTGGTCGACTTCCTCTGCAAGCAGGGGACCCCGATGAGTGGGTACATGCTCATGTTGCCCGGGAGCCGGAATCACCCGATAAGAGGAACCCCGAAATACCCCCGGCAGTGTCCGCCATTATTATGAAGCTCCTTTCCAAGACTCCCGAAGACAGATATCAGAGTGCCCACGGACTCTTGTGGGATCTAGAAGAATGCAGGCGTCAGTGGAGCCAGACAGGTAAGATCGGGCCGTTTCGTCCTGGACAGAGGGATGTATCGGCTCGCCTTCAATTGCCCCGCAAGCTCTACGGGAGGGAAAGGGAAACAGAAGTCCTAAGGGCCGCTTTTGAGCGCGTATGCGGCGGCGAGGCCGGAGTCATACTGGTGAGCGGATGCGCGGGTGTCGGCAAAACGATGTTGATAAACGAAGCCCTTAAGCCCATCGCGGAAAAAAGGGGCTACTTCGTTAGCGGGAAATTCGATCAACTCCAGCAAAACATACCCTATGCTCCGCTCGCTTATGCCTTCGGGAATTTAATAAGACAGATTATGACCGAGAGCCGGGAAAGACTTAGTCTTTGGAGAAAAAAAATCCTGCATGCGGTAGGCCGGAACGGGGCGATCATCACCAAGGTAATTCCCGAAGTCGAGTTTATTATTGGACCCCAACCGCCCGTTGAGACGCTTCAGCCAAAAGAAGCCCAGAACCGGGTCCTCATGGTATTCAGGAATTTCATCCGCGTATTTGCCGGAAACGATCATCCGTTGGTCATTTTCTTGGATGACCTGCAGTGGGCAGACGCGGCATCGTTACAGCTTATCGGATATCTATGCCGAACAGCAGACAACCGCTACTGGCTTATGGTCGGCGCCTACCGAGACGACGAAGTGACAAAGACTCACCCTCTGGTGATAACTCTAGAGGAACTCAGGAAGGAAGACACTCCAGTACAGCACATAAAACTTTCTCCACTTGAGCAATCCCAGGTCATGGAATTCATCGCCGAGGCCTTGCACTGCCACAGAGAGGAATCGGATTCGCTGGCGGAAGAACTGTACCGCAAGTCCGGCGGCAATCCGTTTTTCCTGGTTCAGCTATTGAGGTCCGTCTATCACGATAGACTACTCAGATTCAATATCGAGGCTGGCCGTTGGGAGTGGGACATGGCTGCCATCCAAAAGCTTCGGATGGCAGATGACATTGTCGATTTCATACTCGGCAAACTCGAGAAACTCCCGAAAGAGACGCGCGATGTACTGAGGTTGGCCGCCTGCCTCGGAAATACATTCGACCTGAAAACACTATCGACTGTTTGCGAGAACCCCCCAGCTGAAGCGGCTTCTTGCCTTCTGCCGGCTATCTTGGCAGGACTCGTTTTGCCTGCGGGTGACGCCAGGGAAGCCCAGCCCACGTCATACCACGGCGGTGCAGCGGATCTCAATGAGTTCTCGCATGATCGGGTCCAGCAAGCGGCCTATTCCCTGATCCCGGAGAGGGAGAGAAGGAGCGTGCATCTGAGGATTGGCTGTCTGATCTTGCAGAATACCAGTCAGGACGAGCTGGATGAAAGAATACTCTCCATCATGGACCACTTAAACCGCGGTCTCGATCTGGTTGATGACCCGGCCGAGAGGCTAAAGCTGGCTGAATATAATCTGGCGGCAGGACGCAAGGCCAAAGCCTCTGCCGCTTACGGTTCCGCATTAGGTTATCTAAGGGCCGGTATGGATCTTCTTCCGGACAATTCATGGGACACCTGCTACGAATTGAGCCACGACCTGCATCTGGAACGCGCTCAGTGTGAATACATGTCAGCCAACACCGAGACAGCGGAATCGTTGTTTGACACGATAATACGCCGAACGCGAACGGAACTTGAGAGGGCAAGCGTATACGGCTTAAAAGTGATATTGCATGCCGGAATGGGGGATTATGCCGGGGCCGCCCGCATCGGCATAGATGCATTGCAGAGACTCGGAGTCAGACTACCCGCTCATCCCAGCAAACTCGATTACGTCAGGGAGTTACTAGTGTACAAATGGCTCATGCGCAACAGGAAAATCGAGGACCTGATACACCTGCCGGAAATGGAAGACCCGGTGCAAAGGAAGGTTGCAGAGCTATTCATTAGACTTGCGTGCGTCACAAGCTTCAGTAATCCCGGGCTTTATGGATTCGTCATCCTGAAGGCAGGTAACCATGCCATCAAATACGGAAACAGCGAAATGGCTTGCATTGGATACATCGGGTACAGCATCATCGCGGGGAGCGTACTTGGAGACTATGCCGCAGGACACGAGCTGGCAAAGGTAAGCATAAAGCTTGCCGAAAGGTACGACAAAAACTCCTCCAAATGCATCGTGTACTTCACGGTTGGCGCCATAATATCCCACTGGACTCAGCACGGTAAAGCCGGGCTTGAATACTTGAACGAAGCTGTCCGCTGCGGGCTTGAAGCCGGAGACGTGCTCACCGTCGGCTATTCACTCGGTGTCATTTTCGAGAATAAGTACCTTATGGGCGTTCGCCTTGACGAAATCTTCGAGGAGGCTAAAAAAGGCGACAGTTGGGCTAAAAAAATGAAACACGAGAACCTGGCAACGAACGCCGCCCTCTATCAACATTTTGTTTCCAGCTTGATGCGACAGGCAGGAGAATCGACTGCGCCCAGTGAAGACGCCTTTGAACAAAACAGATTAGTGCAATTGGCTGCAGGCGATAGAGCGGCGCTGGCGACCTGCTATTTTTTGAGAATGCAGTCGTACTACCTACGTGGCGATTACCAGAAAGCACTGTGTACGGCAGAAAGACTCCAAGGCTTGGCCGATGCGATCATGGGGTTTTTGATTTCGGCGGAATACGTCTTCTACTTCTCTCTTACGATAACGGCCATATATGAAAGTCTGCCTTCAAACGACAGGAAAAGATACTGGAAAGTCCTCAAGAAGAACCAGCGGCAGATGAAGAAATGGTCGGATTCCTGCGCCGCAAACTTCCTGCACAAATACCTACTGGTCGCCGCCGAAATGGCGCGTCTTTGTGGGAGGGGACGGGAGGCCATCTCCCTGTATGAGCAATCCATCCAATCCGCCCACGAGAACGGCTACATACAGAACGAAGCCATTGCCAGTGAATTGACCGCCAGGTACTATCTTGCAACCGGATGCAATAGAATTGCCGGAATGTACCTGGAGAACGCCTATAAGGGTTACCGTGAATGGGGTGCTGGAAGAAAAGCGCAAGAGCTAAAGGAGCGATATCCTGATCTGTTAGCCGAGATAATAGAGGCAAAAGAAGACCCCGACCTAAGGGCAATGCTGGGCGACATCTTGAAGGCAACTAAAACAAGTGCCAGCGGCACACCCGGGGAACCGGATGTGAGTGCCATACGAAAAGCCGTACAAACCCTCCATAATGAACCTGACCCGGATAGGATGGTTGAAGGGTTGCTTGACATTGCCGTTGAAAATGCGGGCGCCGACAAGGGGTACCTGATACTTGAGAGGGACGGGGAGCTCTTCGTCGAAGCCGCAAAGGAAGGTGGGAAGCACCCGGCAACGGTCATCACTCCTGTGTCTTTAGAGAAAAGCGCGAATTTGTCCAGGGCGATGGTCCGGTACGCCTTCCGAACCCTTGAACCAGTGGTAGTGAACGACGGGAGAGAGGCGGGGATATTTGCAAAAGACCCGCACATTGCGCGAGATCCCGCAAAGTCCTTCATGTGTCTGCCGGTGCTTTTTAGCCGTATATTCGTTGGGGTTCTGTATTTGGAGAACAGCCTGATGACAGGGGCGTTCACGCAATCCCGCATCGAGGTTCTGAAGTTCCTGTTAAGCGAAATGGTTTATGCGAAAACGCTGAAGACGTTTTTGGAGAAGGGCTCTGCCAGTACAAACAACGGAACTCGCCCACCTTTGGTTGAGCCGCTTACCGAGAGGGAAGCTCAGGTGCTCAGGCTGATTGCTGCAGGACTGTCAAATGGGGAAATCGCCGAAAGCCTAGGCATGACCGTTAATACCGCCAAGACCCACGTGAAGAACATATATGGCAAGCTTCAGGCGAACAGAAGAGTCCAAGTCATAGCCAGGGCTAAGGAATTAGGGATACTCTGAAAGAAACAAAAGTTACCATAAGTGACGAGAATGCATCTCCGTCTAAGATGGAGATGCATTCTCGATTTTATAACAAAGCATCCTCTCACCCATTCGGGTGATGTCTTTTGAAGTGAAAACTATACATTCTGGGTAAGAAGATGACTACGATTAGTTAGTCAAGAAGCCTTGATATCAAACGGAAAAAGAGCTACCGATCACCCATAAGCATGATGGCATCGTCGTACTACACATAACGGTTTGATGGAATTCCTTACGCGGGGGGAATGTGGAGTGGCACAGCTGCTGGGCCTAGACATCGGGTACGGTTTTGTAAAGGCAACTAATGGTGAAAACGGCTATGTGTTTCCCAGTGTGGTCGGGGATGCCAGCGAAAAACAAATCTACTATTCGACCATACAGCAAACAGATCCGTTGGGGAACCTACGAGTCAGAATTGACGATCGGGTTTTCTTTGTGGGCAAGTCAGCCATACGGCACTCGAATCTGGCATTTCGCGCCTTGTCTACGACTCGGTCAGAAGGCACTCATATGAGGGTCCTCTCCCTTTCGGCGGTAGCTCTATTCTGCGACCGGTCCCAGAACAAGTTTGAGGTGGTGACAGGACTGCCGCCGGGGCGTATGCATCTGGCCAAGTACATGGTAGACCAAGTGAAAGGGATCCACCGGATTGGGGTTTATCAGAACGGAACGGCACGGGACGCAGAGGTGGACATAAGCTCTGTTGAGGTGGTACCTCAACCGTTGGGCACGTACTGGAGTCAAACACTTAGCGGTTCTGAGCCGGCAGCCGAGCATCTTGAAGGTCGTACAGGCGTGATAGATATCGGATACGTAACTACAGATTTGGCAGCTATCGAAGACGGCGAGTTCGTCCCTGGTCGAAGCACGACAATCAAGGTGGGACTTGCCGACGCCTATGTCGATATTGCCAGCCGTCTATTCCGGGAGTACGGGTTGGAACGTGAGCCTTACACCCTTGATGGCGCTGTCATCAAAGGGAAGGTGACGGTTTCGGGAGAGGAGGTCGATATAACACCGATATGTAACGGGGCTTTCGAGCGGTTGGCGACCAAGGTTCTTGTCGAATTGATGTCCGTATGGCGGATCCAGGAGTTCGACCGGCTCTATCTAAGCGGCGGTGGCGGTCAATCATTGAGTCCTTACCTGCTGCCACATGTTCCTCAGGGTAAGCTTGCTGATGACCCGATTACGGCGAACTGCAGAGGTTTCTGGGCTTGGGGAAAACGGCAGCGGCAAACCGAGATTTGAGAAGCGACCTTGCCTTCTGTCAATGGAGTGTTGGATCGATGTTAACTCGACGCGGGCTACATTATCAACGAACCGTAGTGGGGCCTGATGTTGAAATTCAGGGTGACCTTATATCCCAGGGGTTGGTTGAGGTTCACGGTATTGTAAAAGGAAACTTATGTGTCAAGGGAAAAGTCGTGATTTGCGAAGAAGCGAACTGCATCAGTAATATAGCGGCAGATTTCATTGAAATAGCGGGTCGGGTGCATGGCGACGTTCGGGCCGACAAGTTAGTGCTCTATCCGACAGGGAGACTTTATGGTAAAGCCATCTGTCATCGCCAAGTCATTCGCAGGGGTGGGGCAATAATGCCGACCGGCAGTGGGCTGGTTCGAGAAGCGCCCGCGCTGGCCGACCCGAACGCGTGTGCGGCAGTCCTGATGAAGGCTCGCCAGATCGATATCATTCCTGCGGTTACTCGTGCCGAGGTCAAAAGCGACGCCCCCGACATATCGGTGGCTCAGCAGACGCGCCAGTCCCAAGGCGACAGACAAACCGCCGTAGAGACGACTATAGAACGGTCAGCAGAACGGTCAGCCAGGCCTGAGGGAGTGCGGGGGCCGGTCTTCCGACCCATCCAGCCAAAGCAGCAGTCGTTTATTGTAAGCTTTTGAGGCCACGCCCCACGGCCTCCGATAGTGACCTAGTTTTGCATAATGATTTATGATTTGGGGGGCCGAAGCCCCCCATTACTTCGGTCGCTATTTCGTCACCACGGGCATACCAGCCGTATCATGAAAAGGCTTACGACCGCAACGCAGGTTTCCACGCTCAACCCGACTAGGAACGGCTTGAGTCCCGCCTTCATCTTCGATATCTGGAGGGAAAGGCCCACTCCGGCAAAGGTGAGAAGGAAAGCCCACTTACTCAAATTCGCGAGGGCGGATACCTGGGCCTCCGAGAACGCCCCAACACTCCCAAGGATACTTAAGCACAGAAAACCCAGGACGAACTTGGGAAAACGATCCCAAAGAAAACGCCCTTTGCTTCCGACGTGCTGGGCCATTTCGCGTCTAGCGTACCATATGGCAAGCAGCAGAATTACAAGCCCCATCAGGGCGTTTCGCGAGAGCTTCACTATCGTGGCGATACGGCCTGCGCCTTCCGAAAAAGCAAAACCCGTCGCGATGGTTTCTGCAGTGTTATCCACGCAGAGCCCCGCCCACAGACCGAAAGCCCGGTCGCTCATGGCCATGAGCCTTCCGAGCAGCGGAAACAAAAAGACCATGACGGCCCCAAAGATCAGCACGGTTGCTATGGCGTAGCTGGCATCATCATCGTCGGCCTCGATGGCCCCCATTGTGCCTATTATGGCAGACACGCCACATATGGCCACCCCCACCCCAATGAGGGTCGAGAGGCGCTCCTTCAATTGAAAATACCTTCCTAGCCAGGAGGCTGTCAGGAACGCCACCAGGATCTCGGCTGCCACCAACACCAGGCCGACGGAACCGACCTCCACGACTTGGGAGATCATAAAACGGACTCCCATTAACACGATCCCCGATTTGAGCCACAGCTCGTATGTCCGAATGCCCGGCCAGAAAACCGACGGTATCGTCAGCGTGTTGGAAATGAGCATTCCCACGGCAATGGCGAATATCACGTACTCTGTATGCGGAACGTAGGAGGCTATTACCTTTCCCGTGTAGCCCACTATGAGCAGCAGGAACAGCCCCGGAATATACTGGATCCCTCTTCTCAGCACTTCCGGAACAGCGTACCATTTGGCTTGTATCGCTCTTTCTCCGACTTGCACCTCATGATCCTCCCTGACCGCGGCCCCACTCTACCAGGGCACCTTTTTTAGCAGCCCGAACCCAACGGCCAAAACGCTGAAACCTGCAATCATCACGGCGAGCCAGTCCATGGACAATACTAACGGACGACGCATACAGACCCCTCTTTCCTCTCCCTTTTCCCGCCTTCCCCGGATCTCTCCATGCTCGTGCTTAAAGCAGGCTGCCTCTCATCCCGGGTGTTTAAGACCAGTCGAAAGGTGTCACTCCTCAGTCCGACCCTCATGGCTTCTAAGGTTATTACGTCACGCGGGTTGACGTTCCCCAAGTTCACATTAAGGCCGAGTCTGAGCAACAGTTCTCTTTGCTGATGAGGTTGGGGGGCCTCAAAAATCAGGTCCCACATCAGGCCTTCTTTTGTCAGGCCGACGATGACCTCTTCGAGAAGCGCCTCTTTAAGGTTCCCCTCAACGTCATATATCCCTATTCCTCTACCCGAATCCCTCCCTTCCAAGATGACCTTCCAAGCACCGCGTCCCAAGTCCGCCTTTGTCCTCGCCAGCACTTCGCCAGCGGTGATAGGCCGAATGGGGTTCTTCTTCCCGGCCTCCGTCAGAACAAAAAAACCTTTGGATATCGCGGTGTCGATGATACGCCCGCGTTCATCTTCCGATATATCCAAAGTGCCGTCCGAAACCTCAACCACGCAGATGCCAAGGTCTTTCGCCATCGTCAGGAAATCCACGAGCTTCCTCTGGTAGTAGGCTATCTCGAGCAGCGTTCCACCAAAGTAAATGTAGACATCGTATGACGAAACGACGGCAATCTTTTCCCTTAAGAAACGGTGTGGGTAAAGCATGGACGTGCCGAACCCCATTTTCCAGAGATCGACATAAGGGTGGGCCACCTCGAGGATATCCCTGGTCTCGCCCAAACCCAACCCTTTGTCCATCACCATGGTGATGCCTTTACTCCGAGGCTTCCCCGAACGACCCGGAATCGGATGAGATATTACACCCCATTGTTTGAATTCACGCTCATCGTTCCGGAAGTTACCGTCCATTTGCGGTTCACCGTCCTTTCTCGACCGCCTCTTCTTGTTCTTTGGTTCTCGTTTGCCGTGTCTCTTGCCCGACCGGTTGCCTGCGCCTCTTGTCCGACCCTCTGCCTGCGCCCCTCGCCCGAATCTTTCGCCGGCGCCTCTTACCTACCCCTTGCCCCTGCCTCTTGCCCGTGCACTTCTGCCTCTGCTAGCGCCCAGATCACTGTATTCGGTCAGGGAACCGCGCGTGAAACCATGTTCACCGTAAGGGACAGGTAAAATCTCCATTGTTTGGCGCGGAAGAAACATCACAGCAAAAAGGGAATTTCCGTCGTGGCATCGAATTGACTTTTTAACTGTCACAACGGGAATCACGGTAGTCGACATTCATTGGTGGTACCTCGGCAGAACGGGACCGGCGCATTGGATCGTACGGTTTTTGTTTTTGGGGGGGTGATATACATCCTCCGGAGGACACCTTCGTGCCCAGGAAAACCTGCGTGTGCATGGTGTTCGTGGGGTTTCGGTCTTGAGTTGGAGGGCAGCGAACAGAAGAACCTCATTCGGTAGGTTAGCGGCTCGGCCGGATACCTATAAGCCAAAGGCCCAAAGGTAAACAAAGAAAACACGGGGGGTATAGAGAATGTTCAAGAGACGGCTTATGTCGCTCTTGCTCATCGTGGTAGTAGCAGCAAGCGTTGCCGTGGTGGGATGTGGCGGCGCAAAAGAAAAACCCAAAGAAGAGACCACAAAAGAAGAAGCGGCTCCTGAAAGCCCGTACGCCGAAAAACAAGAGCTCGTCTTTAACTTAGGATCCGAACCACCCACTCTTGATCCCGCGCTTTGCACGGACAGCTCGAGTTCCACCGTGATCTATCAGATATTCGAAGGCCTCATGCAGCGGAAACTGGGTGAAGGCGGCGTCGAGCCGGCCATCGCCGAACGCTGGGAGGTCTCTGAAGACGGCAAAGAATACACCTTTTACCTACGCGACGGAGTGACTTGGACCAACGGAGATCCGGTAACCGCCGAAGACTTTGAGTTCGCTTGGAAGCGCGTTCTTGACCCGCGCACCGCATCGGATTACGCATATCTCCTTTGGATGATCGAAGGAGCAGAAGCGGCCAATACCTTTGCGTTACCCGACAAAGAAAAGGAACCTGAGAAATACGAGGCTGCGGTGAAGGAGTTAGAGGGTCTGCTTGACCAAGTAGCCGTAAAGGCCACTGACCCGAAAACCCTCAAGGTCAGGCTCATCGCTCCCGCTCCGTACTTTCTCGACTTGATGGCCTTCTTCACCTTCATGCCGGTCAACAGGAGGGCGGTAGAGGCTAACCCCGACACTTGGGCCGCAGACCCGAGTACAATCGTGACCAACGGTCCCTTTAAACTTACGGAATGGAACCACAAGAGTGACCTCACCTTAGTCAAGAACGATACGTACTGGGACAAAGACAAGGTGAAGCTCGAAAAAATCAAGATCGTCCAGATCAGTGACCCCGCCACTTCGCTCACGGCTTATGAAAACGGGGAATTCGATATGTCCGACTCCGGCTTGGTGCCGCTACCAGACACCCCGAGACTGCTCGAAAGCGGCGAAGCCAAACGGATGCCGTTCCTCGCCACTTACTACATCGACTTCAATTGCACGCGTAAACCCTTGGATGATCCGCGCGTTCGGCGGGCACTTTCTTTGGCCATCGACCGTAAATCCCTCGTCGAAAACGTACTCAAGGGCGGCCAGCTCCCCGCCACGGCTTTTGTTCCGCCAGGGATTTATAACCCGGCTACCGGCAAGGACTTCAGGGAAGAAGCAGGCGATCTCTTCAAAGACGCGGATATAGAAACCGCCAAGAAGTTGCTGGCCGAAGCGGGCTACCCTGATGGAAAGAACTTCCCCAAGCTCACCCTCCTTTACAACACCGAGGGCGCCCACAAGGATATCATGCAGGCCATCCAGCAAATGTGGAAGCAGAACCTCGGAATAGAGGTGGAGCTCGGCGGACAGGAGTGGCAGGTATTCCTCAAGACACGGGTCCAAGGCGACTACGACATCGCCCGCGATGGCTGGATCGGCGACTACATAGACCCCATGACCTTCCTTGACATGTTCCTGTCGAACAGTCAGCAGAATAACCCGAAGTGGAAGAACAAGCAGTTTGACGAGCTGATCAACAAGGCCAAGACCACCAATGACCAGGCCGTCCGAATGCAGGCATTGCACGACGCCGAAAAGATATTTATGGAAGAGATGCCCATAGCTCCGGTTTACTTCTACGTGCAAATCTGGCAGCAACGCGACTACGTGAAGGATGTAATGCACGACATACAACAAAACTGGGGCTTTAAATATGCGTGGATCGAAAAGCACTGAAATCCTGGAATCCGGGGCACCGGGCGGCCGGTGGCCCCGGATTCTTCTTGGCCCATCCCCATCCCCTGGGGCTCTGCCATCGCCACTTGGCCCCTAGAACGGGGAGATTTTATTTGACAGCGGTCGAAAGGAGGGGCCTCTTTATTGGGTAGGTATGTGTTACGACGGCTCGTGTCCGTCATCCTCACTCTTTGGGTCATCGCCACCCTTACTTTCTTCCTCATGCACGCCGTCCCAGGAGGACCTTTCAGCAAGGAGAAGAATGTGCCGCAAGCCATTCTTCAGAATCTGAACGCCAAATACCACCTGGATTGGCCTATCGAACGCCAGTACATTCACTATCTTAAGGGGATCGTTACATGGGACTTTGGTCCTTCTTTCAGGTATCGCGACCGGACGGTCAACGACATCATCAAAGACGGCTTTCCCGTCTCTGCCACTTTAGGGGCACTGAGCATAGGGTTCTCGGTGATCGTGGGAGTGCTCGCAGGAGTCGTTGCGGCGCTTCACCGTAACAAGCTTCCAGACTATCTAGCTATGTTCGCAGCGGTCATCGGTTATTCCATACCTAGTTTCATCATGGCGACGCTCCTCATCTTCATCTTCGCGTATACTCTTCACGTTTTGCCGTCGGCCATGTGGGGGCGTTGGGATCAAGCCATTATGCCCGTTATTTCTTTATCGGCCCTTCCGACGGCTTTCATAGCGCGTATGGTGAGAACGACAATGCTCGAGGCTTTAGCCCAGGATTACATTCGGGTGGCAAGGGCCAAAGGGCTTCCGGGGAGAGTCGTCATCTTCAGGCATGCTCTGCGGAACGCCCTCATGCCGGTGGTCACATACCTTGGGCCGCTTACAGCGGGGATTCTCACTGGCAGTTTCGTGATCGAATCCATATTCGCCATCCCGGGAATCGGACGAGATTTCGTACAAAGCATTTCCAACCGAGACTACACCATGATCATGGGGCTCACGGTATTCTATAGCATCCTCTTGGTGAGCGCCAACTTCGTCGTCGACATACTTTATGGCTTCCTCGATCCCCGTGTTAAGGTGGCCAAAGGAGGTGCAGGAGAATGAGCACTCCGGTAGCTCCTGCTCCGGTAGATCCAATGTTCGAACCGACCGAAGTGACCATCGATCAAGCGGGCGAAATCGTAAGGCCGCCGACGACTTACTGGAAAGACGCGTGGGAACGACTGAAGAGAAACCGTGTAGCCATCGCCAGCCTCGTCGTCATCCTGATAATATGCGTGGCCGCCATCATCGGGCCGGCGCATTCACCGTACACGTATGATCAGCAGGATCTGGTCATGAACAACAAGCCCCCTTCCGCCGCCCACTGGTTCGGCACGGACAACTTGGGCCGCGATCTCTTTACCAGGGTTTTATGGGGCGCCAGAATATCCATGACGGTAGGGGTACTGGCTAGCCTTATCGCACTCGGTATCGGGGTGCCGTACGGGGCTATTTCGGGTTATTTCGGAGGCCATGTGGATGAAATCATGATGAGGATAGTCGAAATCCTCTACGGCCTTCCGTTTCAGCTCTACGTGATCCTCCTCATGGTAGTACTCGGAGCGGGCCTTCAGAATGTCCTCATCGCCATCGGCATCGTTTACTGGCTAGACATGGCCCGTATCGTGAGGGGCGAGGTGCTGAGCCTCAAAGAGCGAGAGTACGTATTGGCGGCGAAAACCGTGGGAGCGAGTACGTGGTCCATTATCTTCCGCCATTTGATACCTAACGCCATGGGACCCATAATCGTCACCATGACCTTGATGATACCACAGGCCATATTCACCGAGGCGTTCTTGAGCTTCATCGGTCTCGGCGTCGCGGCCCCGATGGCCAGTTGGGGCGCATTGGCTTCCGACGGTTACCCCGCCATCAGGGTGGCGCCTTGGGCGCTCCTCTTTCCGGCGGCAGCCATAAGCATAACGATGATGGCTTTCAACTTCCTCGGAGACGGCCTCCGTGACGCGCTAGACCCATGGCTTCATAGATGAAGTGATGAAGAACGGATAAAGAGACAAGGGGCGACATCGCCGTGCCCGGTCCCGAAAGCAATGCGCCCAATGCTCCGGGTAGGGCTTCATAGATAGGGGGGAACCCGGCCCGCACCGGTCCGAGCCGGTGTGGCTAGCCTCCGGTAGGGCTTCATAGATAGGGGGAACACCAGAGTGTTCGAGACCTATGACAATCTTCTTGAAGTGAGATCGTTAAAGACGTACTTCTTCACCTCCGTGGGAGTAGTGAGGCGGTTGACGATGTAAGTTTCTCTCTGCGTCCGGGGGAAGCCATCGCCCTCGTCGGCGAGTCGGGTTGCGGCAAGTCCGTCACGGCGCTATCTATCATGAGACTCGTTCCACCTCCGGGTCGTATAGTTGAAGGGAGTATAGTGCTGGCCGGTCAAAACCTTCTTGACAAAACCGAGCAAGAAATGACGACCTACCGAGGCAGGAAGATGGCCATGGTCTTCCAAGACCCGATGACTTCGTTGAACCCGGTACTCACCGTAGGCGCTCAAATACGGGAGGTAATCGAGCACCATCAGGGCCTCAGGGGTTCTTTGGCTTTGACGAAGGTTGAGGAGATGCTCCGCCTTGTGGGTATACCCAATCCGGAACGGCGACTTAAGCAGTACCCCCATGAATTCAGCGGTGGAATGCGACAGAGGGTCATGATTGCCATGGCCTTGGCATGTGACCCCGAACTCCTCATCTTGGACGAACCTACAACCGCTCTCGACGTTACCATCCAGGCCCAAATCCTCGATCTCGTTAAGAAATTGAAACAGAAGCTAGATACCTCGGTGGTATTGATCACTCACGACCTCGGTGTAGTAGCAGGGCTCGCCGAACGCGTGATGGTAATGTACGCGGGTAAGATTGTAGAGAGCGGGACCGTTACGGACATTTTCGGAAACCCTAGACATCCATATACTTGGGGTTTACTCAATTCCGTCCCGCGCCTCGACGCGACAGTCAAAAAACGCCTCGTGCCCATCCACGGCCAGCCGCCTGACCTGCTCAAACCACCTACGGGTTGTCCATTTCACCCGCGTTGTAAATACGT
Organism: Clostridia bacterium; assembly: GCA_012842575.1. Taxonomy (GTDB): domain Bacteria; phylum Bacillota; class Sulfobacillia; order DUSP01; family DUSP01; genus DUSP01. The sequence continues at coordinate 19,799 of DUSP01000163.1, read as the reverse complement.
TATGAAGGTGTGTATTGAAGATTTTCCTCCGCAATTTGAGGTGAACCCCGGACACACCGCATCCTGTTGGCTCCTCGATGAGCGGGCACCCCAAATCCGAAACGTAGCCTATTACGGCTGATAGATCTGGACAGTTGCCGCCGTCTGTCCGGTGTTTGATTTTCCCTTGCTAGCCGGTGCCAGGCTTTGGATAGACGACTCGCCCTTGGCGCTGTCTGCCCGTCGCTTGAGTTTCCCTTCCCTGTGAAGGAATTTGTCGTCATTTGTCGAACGCTAGGGCTTCAGATAGAAGTGGTGTTTCCTTCCATACCCACTTCCCCGGGCCACGGTTCACGCATTAGGAGGCTAACGGATGTATTTAGCGAAGACTGGTACCGATTGTGTTGGGAAACGTCTCGCCGTCGACATTCGGAATGCGGCGGGATCGGTACTACTCAAGGCGGGTACCGTTCTAACCCCGGCGTACATCGAGATCCTGCTCCAGAAGGGCTATACATCCGTGTACATCGCAGATCGCCCCGACGAAACAATAGAGGGTCTCCAGAGCGTCGTTTCTGTGGAATCGGTAGTACGAGCGACAAGGGCGGTTAAATCGGTGGCTGATGCGATAGCCTCCGGACAAAGGCCCAACATGCGTGAACTTCTAATCGTCACGGACCTTTTGGTCGATGAAGTGATCCATAACGAGTCGCTCATCGCAAGCGTGAACCAGCTCAAAAGCCTTGACGAGTACACGTTCTTTCACAGCGTGAACGTATGCATCTACTCTCTGATTATCGGATGCAAGGCAGGGCTCTCCTTGAAGGAACTCCGTTCGCTCAGCGTCGGCGCGCTGCTCCACGACATAGGGAAAGTCGCCGTGCCTCTCCCAATACTGAAAAAGCCCGGGAAACTCCTCCCTGAAGAATTCGAAGCGATTAAGTTCCATACGTGGAAGGGTTTTGAGCTCACGCTCAAGAACCTTGCCTTCAATACCCGGGCGGCTCATGTCGCACTTCAACACCACGAACGCCTCGACGGAAGCGGGTATCCCAGGTCGCTCCAGGACGATGAAATCCACGTTTTCGGACGCATCTGTGCCGTGGCCGACGTATTCGACGCTATGACCTCTGACAGAAGCTACAGGCCAGCCTTCAGGCACCACGAAGCTATGGCCGCACTTTCCAATCTAAGCGGTAAAGAGCTCGATGCAAACTTCGTGGACATTCTCATGCGTAGAGTCGCTCACTATCCAAATGGGACCTGGGTGAAGCTTTCGGATGGAAGTTACGGGTGCGTAATCGCCCAGGACGCAACGGACTCTACGAGGCCAGTAGTCCGTTTAGCGTGCTCGGGAAGCATTATAGGTGATCCGGCGGGCCACCCGATAGCCGGGAAGATCGTATCTAAGGAAAGCAAAGAAAGCCAAGAAAGCGTGCCGTCCGATCTAGAAGCAATTAAGGGTTTACAACCTAATGACGCGGACGTGATAGAGTTGGCTCAGCATCCCACGCTCGAGATAGTTTCCGTCCTCGATGGGGACCCCTTCCCGACTCTAAGCGGATGATGACAATGGTCCTGGCCCCACGAGATGGCACGCCACGGAATGGGTCCCAAACTCCACTAAGGCGGGCTCCGCTTTTTTGCATACTTCCCGAACCTTGACACAACGCGTCCTAAATCTGCAACCGGAGGGGGGATCCGTAGGGCTGGGTACGTCTCCTTCGAGAACAATCCTCTGACGGCGTCGCTCGACGGCCGGATCGGGAATGGGAATGGCCGAGAGCAAAGCCTGGGTATAAGGGTGGAGAGGGTTTTCGTAAAGCTCCGATGCACTCGCAATTTCGACGATTTTGCCGAGATACATCACGACAACCCGATCGGAGATGTGCTTAACCATGGACAGGTCATGAGCGATTACCATGTAAGTTAGTCCGAGACTCTCTTGGAGCTCTTCGAGAAGATTTATGATTTGGGCGCGAATGGAAACGTCAAGCGCTGAGACGGGTTCGTCGGCAATAATCACCGAAGGGTTCACGGCCAAAGCCCTTGCGATTCCGATTCTCTGGCGCTGCCCGCCGCTGAACTCGTGTGGATACCGGTTCCGGTGTCCGGGGTCTAGGCCGACCATGCGCAATAGTTCGTTGACGCGTTCTCGCCGCTCCTTGACGGGGAGACGGTCGGCTGAAAGGCTGAGCGGCTCGTCAATGATGTCACCCACCGTCATCCGGGGGTTCAGCGAAGCGTAGGGATCCTGAAATATCATCTGCATCCGCTGGCGTACCCATCTGAGGTCCTTCTCCGACGAATGCGATATATCGCGACCCTCGAACAAGATTCCCCCTGCCGTCGGGCGATAAAGCCTGATGATGGTCCTCGCGAGTGTGGTCTTCCCGCAACCGCTTTCCCCTACGATACCTAAGGTCTCTCCACGACCGACCGTGAAACTCACGCCGTCGACCGCTCGCAGCACTTTACCGCCGCGCATGCCCCTCATGGAGAAGTGCTTTTTCAAATCCTTGACCTGGATCACCGTGTCGGTATCTTGAGGGCGGAGGGAAGTGTCCGGAGCCTGCTCGATCATATATCAAAAGACCCCTTTCGGAGTATTCAGGTCGAGCATCCCGCGCTAAGAAGCCTGCCCGACCACTACCGGTATTGAGGTTACGCTAAAGGCGCTAGCGACAGAGTTCGCCCGGCGAACACGCTCTTCTCTGACGTGTTATCTAGATCTCTTACCCGAACAATTCGATTTGCAAGTGCAACCGGATGGCTTCTCTGACGTCTTATCTAGATCTCTTACGCTTTTCTGCCAGGCCGATTGCACACCGCTGATCGCACGCCTCGGGGTTTGTTTTCTTCATAAAAACCGATATCCCTTCAACGTCATTCCACCAGGCCTCAAGCCTGCTGTATCCAAATGACCGTTCTCCGCTCCGGAGCCGTCCGGGGCAACGTCCGGGTATCAAAGCCCGACTATATCCAAATGACCTTTTGGGCGCTCAAGATCTCTTCGACTATCCCATACATATTACCGACGACCCCGAAAATGAGGAGGTCTTTGAGGTGATAGTAGTCAAGGCAGGTACCGCAGGATATTACGTTGACACCCTTTGAAGAAAGGGTCTTAAGGGCTTCCTCATGTCGGGTGCCTTTTGTAGTGATATACACGCCCCGGTTGATGAAGATAAGGGTCGAAGGTGGGTTATCGGCGTTACTTAACGCAAAGAGAAAACTCGACATCAGAGCGGTCCCAAGTTCTTCCTCGCCCGTCCCCAGTGTGTCGGAAGAAATCACGAATACCGTCCCCGCTTTATGAGTCTCCGCTTTACGGGTCTCTCCCACTTCGGGAGCCTCCAGGGATACCGAAGGTCCGGGTGCAAGTGCCGGGGATGCCTCTTCGGACCCTTTTTTGATTATCACGCGGTAAGCCGCTCCGTCCTTTTCCACCGAGACTTCGTAGCCTGAGTTTTGGGCCATCCTGGATACGTTTTGGGCGGCCATATCGTTATCTACCAGCGTTACCAAGGTAAAGGGGCTTTTTTCGGAGACTTCCAGGGAAACCTCTTCCAGAGCTTTCTTGGTCTTTACCACCGGAATAGGACAAGCTAGGCCCCGAGCATCCACAACCTTGGTTATTCCAGAACCATCTATAGAACCACCCATGAGCACACCCTCGGAGTTCTGCCGATCCGCTCGGGTTATTCCAGAACCGTCTATAGAACCACCCATGGAGAACCCTCCGTATTTCCCGAATCATAACCGCGTCATAACCGCGTTTATAATCGATCCTCACGATTCCAATCGCATTCTAATCGCAATCATAGTCGCTCCTTGTGCCTCTTAGGAGTCTCCATGTAAACGGACGCATCGCAATGGCGTACCGTCGTACGGAAGAGCCCGTCCTACAATCCACGCGTTACCGGGAAGTAGCTTGACCATTTCTTCGGCACCCGCGGGGGGAATCGCCACGAGGAGGCCGCCTGAGGTTTGTGGATCGAATAGTATCATTTTTTCGTCATCCGAAATATCCGTTCCGAAACAAACGTTTTCCCCTACATACTCCTTGTTCCTGTAGGCACCCCCCGGAATGAGCCCCTCCTTCACAAGGTCCAAGACGCCTCCGAACACGGGTAACTTGTCTAGCCAGAATTCTAAAGTTACATGGGCGAGCTCTGCCATTTTCAGAGAATGCCCGAGGAGTCCGAACCCTGTGATGTCAGTGGACGCATGAGCCCCGAGCCGGGACGCTGTCTTTGAGGCCACGTCGTTGAGCGCCGCCATGGACTCTACAACCCGGTCTTTTAGCATAGGATCGCACATCCGCGCCTTTAGAGCGGTGGTCGCTATACCCGTACCAAGGGGCTTGGTAAGCACAAGTAGGTCTCCCGGTAGAATTCCGGAATTCGTCAGTACCCGGTCAGGATGAACGAAACCTAACACCGTAAACCCATACTTCGGCTCCACATCGTCCACGGTGTGTCCTCCGACGATGTATACGCCCGCTTCCTTCATCTTGTCTGAGCCGCCCTTTAGGATTTCGCCTAGCACTGCAGCATCCATACAGGATGGAAATGTGAGGATATTCAGGGCCAAAACGGGCTCGCCGCCCATGGCGTATACATCGCTCAACGCATTTGCCGCGGCAATCCGGCCGAAGTCATAAGGCTCGTCCACTATGGGCGTGAAAAAGTCCACGGTCAGAATCAGGGCGGTGTCTTGATCTATCCGGTATACAGCCGCATCATCGGAAGTGTCGGCCCCCACCAGAAGGCGTGGATCTTCAATTTTCGGAAGCTGCCGCAGTACCTGCGACAGGGTCTTGGGACCTACTTTGGCCGCTCATCCAGAAGCCCTGACCATAGAAGTGAGCCTCGCGATGTCGTCACTTCGCAGGTCGCGGTCGTTGTCCTCGTCGCGCATTACGTCGTCACCCGCCTTTCCTTTCGATAGCCAACTCCTTAACAGCGGAAACGACGGTTTCGATCTCGTCTGGCGTCGTATAAAGTCCGGGGCTAAACCTCACCGTTCCCGTTGGGAATGTTCCCAATGTTCGGTGCGCCCACGGAGAACAGTGTAATCCCGCCCTCACCATTATGCCATAACGTCGATCGAGCTCGAATGCCAATTGCGCCGGATCCCAGCCCTCCAATGTCATCGACACGACAGCGACGGCATCAGGTATGCCGGGGACCCCCAAGACAGGGGCCCTGGTAGTAACGGGTGTACGGCCATCTCCGACATCAGTACCGGCGAGAGGGGTTCGGGCATTGACGACTCCTCCTGAACTTTCGGCAGCCGTACCATCGTCGGCAGGTGTGACGGGGTTCTTGGATGCTGGCATTCGTACTTCAGCGCCATGCTGAGGGAGCCAACTCAAAACACGCTTCTCCTCGCTCCAAGCCCCGTGTAGTTTCACTCCGGGAATCTCCATGAGCCCTTTGGCAAGCGTCGCCGCAAGGCACGCTTCTTTTCTCGCGACCTCTATTACTCCCTCTTTTAACAAGGTACCGAGGCCCGCTCCCAAACCGGCGATTCCTGGTCCGTTAAGGGTACCACTTTCGTATTTGTCCGGTAGGAACCCCGGCTGCTCGTCGGAGGAGGAGGCGCTCCCGGTTCCGCCGTAAATGAGCGGTCTAGGATTAGATGAAGGCCCAAGGTAAAGAAAGCCGGTCCCCTGGGGCCCGAGCAGTCCTTTATGTCCCGATGCGGCGAGCATGTCTATGCGGTCGTCTATGCGGTCGGAGAGGAGAAGGGGTAAATGGCCGAGCCCCTGTGCTGCATCCACCAGTAGCAGCGCACCGTACCTCTTCACCAAGCCCGAGACTTCGTCCAGATCGATCGTCCACCCGGCCACATTCGAAGCCCAGTTCACCACCACCATTTTGGTCTTCTTTCTTTTCAAAGCGGACTCAAGGCCAGTAACATCCAGGGATCCCCTAGGTGAAACCGAGATGATCTCGACGTCAACTCCACATGACCTTAAGAATGAAAGAGTCCTCGAAACCGCGTTATGTTCTATGGCGGTGGAGAGGACACGGTCTTGGGGGTTCAGGGACCCTATGAGTGCAAGGGAGAGGGCTTCGGTGGCGTTCTGGGTAAATATTATCCTCGCAGGGTCTTTGACTCCCAAAAACTCCGCAAGAGCTAATCTGACCTGAAATATGCGCCTGGAGGCCGCCAGCGATAGCCTGTGGCCCGATCTTCCAGGATTACCGCCCTCCTCCCTTAGATAAAGGAGCATAGCCTCCTCGACTCCTGGAGGTTTGGGCCAGGAAGTCGCTGCGTTGTCCATGTAGATGACCCCCATCGACCTCTTCCTGGTTCAAGAAACTTGACTGTTTTTATCTCCAGCCAAGCCGGCCCCCAGACCAGGCATTCGCCTCCTTCCCGGATACTTGATTTGCCCTCCGAGGGGCAGGGCGACAGGGGACCTCGGCCCGGGAGTCCCACCCGGACGGGAGTGCTGCACCGGAAGGACACAACCGGCACGGACCGCTTGCGCGGGGAAGCCTAAGCTTCCACCAGGTTGTGCTGGCCTCCCGGTGGGGAACCGGTCCCGCCTCCCGCGTCCTGTTAGGACGCCTACCGGTTTGTCCGACACCGGCTAAACGGAGTCACCGTAAGGACAGGGCCAAAAGCCTTAAGTCGTGCCAGACGGAGTAGTACGCCTCCTGTTGCCAACGGGCAAGCCCGCTGTACACCGGGAGCTTCCTGTCCAACCGCCTCAAGCAGGCCCTGACCCCACGGGTCATCCCTTCTCCTTCCCTCGGTGTATCAGGATCGACTTCTCGGGTCAGGTTTTGCTTGATTTGCATTATCAGTCTTTTAAGCTCTTTAGTCATCCGTTCCTTAAAGCCCATAGCCCGGCGGCCTATGCTCAACGCCGCCGCGCAATGCACTGGAACCGCATAACGCCTCACGTACTTCCAGTGCCCGATGGTGGAGGTGTGCCGGGAAGGCACAAGTTTAAAGGGCACCCATTCCTTGGCCACCCTCCAGCACACCGCCTCCACCATTTTCGCAAAGGGAAAGTTCGAAGCCATGCGGTTAAACTTCTTATTGGTGTCCAGCCTGTCTTTGCCAAAATCAAGATCCTCCAAGGCAATGGGCTTGCCCAAGAAAAAGGCTATGTCTACCACTACTTTGGCTAAAACACCTATCAGGTAGTCACGCCGGAAGCCGGAAGTGTATGCGAGGTCGGGTACTCTGATATACAGGAAACCGTTCGGGTAAGTGATGACCTGAAACTCTCCTTCATACTTGCCCAGATTGCTAGGGTACGAGACACTGAAACCTTCTGGCCACGGCTCCGGTTGGCCTGAAGCGTTTACATTACATAAGGCCACTCCATCAGGATTGGCGTCCAGGGCTAAACAACCTTTAGCGAAGTCGGGTTCCCGTATTTTGCCAAGATCAAACGTTAAATGGACCAGGTAGCGGCCCTCCAGGGTGCGAACCAGCTCTACCGTGTAAGGCAACTTCATAGCCAGCCATATCCGGACCAGGCCGCGGTGTTTTTCCGGCAACCACAACCTGCCCTCTACCCTTGGGGCGCGGCTCATCTTGGGACGACCGAGTTTATCCGTGCCTGTCTGTTCGGAAAGGTGGGAAATGGAAACCTCTAAGCGAAAAGCTTGGCCGTCAAAAAATCCCTTGATGTTGGGGTTACCGCCCTTGGTCTCGTCTCCACGGGAGTAGAGGCGGTTTTTGCGGGCGGCCCGCCACTCCTCCCGTGTGGCCCGGCCTTTGCAGACCTTTTTCCAGAGCTTTCCGCCACCGAAAACTACTTTTGGTATCGTGCCGTTCTCCTGGTGGGCCTCCAGCTCGGCCAGCTTCTTTTCTAAAGATGTTACCCGGCTGTTCCGCCCCTTGACTGCCAGCTTGAGCTTTTCAGCGATGTCCGGGGTAACATCTTTCTTCTCAGCTTCCACCAGCTTCCTCATAGCCAAGCCGAGCTTTTGTCTCGCCCGGCCCAGCTTCTTTTCCGTCTCCTCAATCTCCAGCTCCAGTAACTCTTTCTGGGAGTCCAACAGGGCCTGCGCCTTAAGCCTGGCGTCGTCCGCATACCGGGAGTTAAGTCCGAAAAGTTCCTGGCCAAGTTTTTTGATCTCATCACGGGAAGCGCCTTCCAGAAGTCGGTTGAATGCCCACCGCACGCAGGCACAGAAGAGGCGCATCTCCGTAGCCAGCGGGTCTTCCTCACCTCGGCTCCACTTAGAAGATCGGTGGGCTGGGTAGACCTCCGGAAAGAACTCCCCGCATACTGTAAAGCTAAATTTATCTTTCTCCTGCTTCTTCGGCATCCCTTATCAGCTCCCGGAAGCCCTGCCGGATTTTCCTGCCACCCCTCGCACCATACAGCCGGGCCGAAAAAGAGGTCACTATGGCCGGCAAATCCTGAACCAGTTCCGTATGCGCGTCCTCAGTCTCTTTCTGCGAAGTGATTTCTATCTCCACACCGCAGTGCTTTAAATGGCGCTCTAAATAGGTGTATCCGAACCTCGCCAGCCGGTCGGGGTATTCGATGAGCAGTTTCTTGAACTCGCCCCGTTCGGCTGCCTTCAGCGCCCGTTCCAGGCCCCGGCGTTTCTGGTTTAAACCGGAAGCCACATCCGAATACTCCGCCACTACACGGTAGCCCTTCTCTTCTGCATATCCCCGCAGCCTTTCCAGTTGGCGCTCCAGATTTCCGGCATCGGCCTGCTTCTTTGTGGGCACCCGGGCGTAGAAGATAACCGCGTCCGGCTCTACCTTTATTCCCCCTGTCCCTAGAATGCGGTTGATTTCCTCGACCGGGTACCTCCGCTGGCCGCTGGGCAGCCGCACGGACTTGATCAGTCCCTGTTTCTCCCAGGCCCGGAGCCTATTCGGGTGTACGCCTAATCTCTTTGTTGCTTCTCCAATGGATAAGAGTTCCATACTGTTATGGCAGCAAAATGGTTAAATATAGTCAGCTATAGTAAAGTATCTCGAAGCAGCTGCTAACCTCCCCCCTAAATCCTGTTCGCGCCGCACTCCATGGTTCCTTTCGGTTGTAACAGGAAAATGTAGCAGGAAAACTTCCTCCCTCAGCCTGGACCTTGCGTACCAATCCCCAGTTGTAGCAGGAAAATGCAGCAGGAAAACTCGCTCCGACCTTATCTTGGCCGTGATGTCGGGCTCCATGGTTCCCTTCGATTGCAGCAGGAAAACCCTTACGGCCAGAGAAGCTGCTATGAGACTAAGATTTCTTCGGTTCTCGCCTAGAGATGTTGGGGGCAGGTATTATGCCATACCCGGGTGCGCTTGACGTTGCCCGCGCCGCAATCCGTATCGCCTCAAGCAGGGATAGGGAAGAAGAACTGGCAATCAAAAAGGAACTCAGGACGATTGGGATCGCTGCGGCTGCAGTAGACGTGGGAGGAGAATTCTTGACCAGCATCAAAGTGGCCATCGAGCGTTCTTTGGTGGCTTCCAAGCGTGAGGGAGTGATCCGCGAAAGTCACGTTGAAGAGGGCGCAGTGGCAGGGGCGACGCGCGAGGCGCTTTCGCAGATTATGCCCAGGGCCATCGGCCTAAACGTCGGAGGGAAGGTCGGTGTAGCAAGGCGGGGAGGTCACATTTGCGTAGTTGCGCTCTTTGCGGTAGGGCTTGTCCATTTAAACGAGGTCGCCATAGGGCTGGGTCATCGGGCAATTCCGGAGGAAATTTCCCCGTCTTGACGAAAACTATAAAATGAAATTAAACTGATACCGGTAATACGGTGGTAAGCCGTAAGATTTTGGTACGATCCGGGAGGGTAACATGGTGAAACGGTTAACGCATTCCCGCAAGGAAGTCAAGGTCGGTCGGTTATTTGGCTCACTGGTCGTCATGTTGGTCATAGCGGCCCTCTTGTTTGGCATAACAGGATGCTCATCCAAGCCACAAAACGAACCCTCGGAAAAGAGCGGTTCTACGGCGTCATCCGAAAGTACACCCTCGGAAAAAGCTCAAACCGAAAAGACCTCACCGGTTCGTATCGGTATCGTTCAAATCGCTGATCACCCCGCTTTGGACGCTTCACGGGAAGGGTTCAAGAAGGCTTTAGCGGACCTGGGTTACAAAGAGGGAGAAACCGTTGTTTATGACGAAAAGAGCGCCGGCGGTGACACCGCTACTGCACTCACCATATGCCAGAAGTTCGTCGCGGATAAGGTCGATTTGATCCTCGCCATAGCGACTCCGGCAGCCCAAGCGGCAGCAACGGCCACTACGGAGATTCCCATTCTTTTCACTGCTGTCACTGACCCCGTCGTGGCAAAGCTCGTGAAGAGCATCGAGAAGCCTGGAACCAATCTGACGGGAACCAGTGACCTCACGCCGGTCGCCCGCCAGATCGAGCTCCTCAAGGAACTGAAACCCGACATAAAGCGCGTGGGTATAATTTACAATGCCGGGGAACCGAATTCGGTAGTTCAGGCAGAGCTGGCGAGGAAAGCCTGTGAAAAACTCGGCCTTCAACTTGTAGAAGCGACACCTACCAGCATAAATGAGGTCGCTCAGGCTGCGCAGTCTTTGGTGGGACGTGTGGATGCTGTGTACGTACCGACTTGCAATACGGCGGTAGCAGGAATAGATCCGGTAATCGCCATGTGCGAAAAGAACAAGCTTCCTCTCGTCACAGGCGAAAGAGGACCGGTCGACAAGGGAGCGCTTGCTACCGACGGCATCGATTATTTCAACCTCGGTTACCAGACCGGTAAGATGGCTGACGAGGTCCTCAAGGGAGCCGACCCGTCGGAGATGCCCGTGGGCTACCTCGAAGATCTCAAGCTAATAATCAATCTTAAGACGGCCCAGAAAATCGGTCTCGAAATCCCTGACTCAATCAAGAATAGGGCGAGTGAAATCATCCAGTAATTGAATAGAAAAGTTGATATATAGATTATAGATAAAGTTGAAGTCTGCGATCTCGTTTAGACAGGTCGCCATCCGACGCCTGAAAGAATGCGGGTGTCGGGCGGCGTTCCTGTGATTCTCTTTCTTAGGAATATCAATTCCAGATATATCAACTGATGTACCAAAGATATATCAACTGATGTACAAAGTTTAAGTTATGGACACTGATAGTAATCGTTTGAACATCGACTTACAAACAAACACAACAAAGTTTTGAACATCAACTCGTAAACAAAAAAATGGCAGGAGAATAATATGTAACATGTGGCTAGCCGTAGAAGGTGCACTGGAACAAGGTCTTTTGTACTCCCTGGTCGCTCTGGGCGTTTACGTGACGTTTAAAATTCTGCAGTTTCCGGACCTGACAGTCGACGGGAGCTTCCCACTAGGGGCCGCCGTATCGGCTCGGCTCATCATCAGCGGTTGGGATCCTTTTGCCGCTATAGCGGTTTCGACGCTGGCCGGGGCGGGAGCAGGGTTCCTTACGGGGATTTTACATACCAGGCTTCGGATTTCCGCCCTTCTTTCGGGGATCCTCGGTATGACGGCCCTATACTCCGTAAACCTCAGGGTGATGGGAAGGCCAAACATCGCTCTCCTGCGGGAGAGAACGTGCCTCGTAGTCCTGGGAGAGCTCGGGCTTCCCGACTGGTTAGGGCCTATGCTTTTCTTCATGCTCATCTTGGTGGTCGTATACGCCCTGTTGTCATGGTTCTGGAAGACCCTCCTGGGGTTGTCCTTGCGGGCTACAGGTGATAACGAACAGATGGTGTTAAGCTACGGTACCAACCCGGACGTCACAAAGCTGGTTGGGCTCAGCCTTTCCAATGCCCTCGTGGGTATGGCCGGCGGGCTCGTCGCTCAGTATCAGGGTTTTTCGGATATAAGCATGGGCGTAGGTACCATCGTGGTAGGGCTTGCTTCCGTGATCATCGGCGAGGGTATATTCGGCGAAAAGACGGTTAATCACGCGATGGTTTCCGTGATGGGAGGCGCAGTGCTTTATCGTTTCGTAATCGCCGCCGGCTTGAGGATGGGCCTCCCTTCGACGGATCTCAAACTGATCACCGCCGTTTTGGTGGTGGCAGCCCTCGCGACTCCAAGATTCAGGAGCCTATTCAGGGTGGCATCGCGAACGAGTTAAGTTCGTAAGTTAAGTCCGTATTGATTGTAGGAGGCTTGTTCATTCGTATTGCAGGAGGCTCGTTTAATGGTCAGGCTAAACGGGGTCACTAAGATATTCAACCCTCGCACGCCCGACGAAAGAATAGCTCTCGACGACGTCACACTCGGCGTGGAAAAGGGGGAATTCATCACCATAATCGGCAGTAACGGTGCCGGTAAATCCACACTTCTCGGTGTCATCGCCGGCAGTGTGGAGCCCGATACGGGAACAGTAGAAATCTCGGGCGAAACATATAACGGCGTGCCGGAATACAAGAGGGCAATCCTCATCGGCAGGGTTTTTCAAAATCCCTTCCTCGGGACAGCACCGAGTATGACCGTAGAAGAAAACCTCGCTCTCGCCGCGGCACGAGGGAAGGCGATTTCGCTGCGCCTCGGAGTGACCGCACCGCGTCGTGAGTCTTTCAGGAAACTCCTGGCAGACCTCGGTTTAGGCCTCGAAAAGCGCTTAAACGACCGAGTAGGGTTGTTGTCCGGCGGGCAGCGCCAAGCCCTGACGCTGCTTATGGCGGTTATGTGCAATCCGCAAGTTCTCCTGCTCGACGAGCACACAGCGGCCCTTGACCCGCGCACCGCTGAAGTAGTCTCATCCATAACTGATGACTTAGTACGGGAAAAGCGCATCACCACCCTCATGGTCACCCATAATCTCGAGCAGGCTCTGCGCCACGGCAACAGACTCATCATGATGGACCGTGGTCGAGTGATCATGGACGTAAACGGCGAGAAAAAGAAGCGCTTCAGCGTATCGGATCTCCTCAAGGAGTTCAAGAGCGGTCATGGGCTGTCAGTGATGAACGACAGACTCCTCTTGGCTTGACCTCATCCTTCCCTTCACTTTGTCCCGGCCGTTATATACCGTTATACTTGCATTCGCGGGCGGCACGCGGGAACATTCACGCTTTACTTTCCGTCCAAAGTATGACTCTAACCGATGTGGAAGAGAAGGTGCGGCCGCGCCTCTCAGAGTCTGAAACCAAAGCACCTCGGGAGGTAAAATCATGGAAAGTAAAGTCGGCAGCTATTTCACGCTGACAGCGCTCATACTGGCTGTATTAGCGCTCATCTTTGCGGTTTCGCCGGGTACCATCGGAAGGGGTATAACTGTTGTCAATTCCCAGGACGATCTCAAGGTCATTGCAGTGAGCGGCACCGGAGAGCTCGATGTGGTTCCGGACCAGGCAGAGCTTACCCTCGGAGTGATGGCGGAGCGAAAGACGGCCAAGGAAGCCCAGGCAGCCATGGCGGAAAACCTTGATCGAGTAGTAAAGGTCTTCGAAGGGCAAGGTATTGAGAAAAAGGATATAAGAACTGTGGGATTAAACCTCGAGCCAGTCTACGACTATCGTTCTGACGCTCCGCCCAAGCTTATCGCTTACAGGGCGTCTAGTAATATCACCGTAGCGACGACCAAATTGGATGCGGTGGGAGACCTCCTCGACCTCGCCGTAGAGTCAGGTGCCAATACCGTCCAAGGAGTCCGGTTCATTATAAAAGATCAGGAGAAAGCCAAGGAAGAGGCTTTGGATAAGGCTTTGGCTGACGCCAGAAAGAAGGCGGACCGAGTCGCCTCTCTTACCGGGGTCAAAATCAAAGAAACAAAGAGTGTGACGGTGCTGGACTTTTCTTCGGAACAGCCAATGCCAGTTTACCTGCGGTCCGCCGCAAAACTGGCGGAAGGGGAAGCTCCTTCCACGCCCGTCTTGCCTGGCCAAATCAAGTTCAACGTTCGAGTTGAGGTCCAGTACTTATTGGAATAGCATCGGAACAACGTCAAGTAGACCCGACACGTGACGTCCCCCCTCAACGAATTGAGGGGGGATTGCTGCCCCCTCGCGCTCCCCCAATGTTCCAAAACGCCCATTCGCAAACGAGAGCGTTACGTTTGGTATGTTCTGTCAAACGCCTCCTTCTGCCGTACCCTCGAGTCCCTTCTTGAATTGAGCATTTACCTCTTCCTTCAAACCTTCCTCCATTATCACCTCGAGGGCCGCCTTGGCCATCACGGAAGCGGCCGTTACTGCGGCCTCGATGCCTTCTTTTGAACCCGCGTATTTCGCGAATTCAGCACTGTGTAGAGCGGTCGTACGAGGGGCTATGGCCAACATGAAGTCACCTATCGGCATTCTCCTTGAGGCATTGCCCGCATCACTGGATGCCCTTGCGAGTGAATCGTCCGCTATTCGCGCAGGTATTCCGGCCTCGCCCAAAATGTCGCGGAGCAACCGGTCCAAGGCGGGAATACGGACTTTCGCCTCGTACTTCGCAAGCTCCCGGATCGCGGCCCGGGCTTCGGTGGCTACAGCACCCGCTTCTACAGAACGCTTTACAGCGGCAATACCTTCTCGGAAATCCCTCTCGGATAAGGCGCGTACTTCGACATCCGCTTCGGCATACTCGGGAATTATGTTAACAACCCTTCCTCCTTCTTTAATTATGCCGTTTATGAGGACGCCTCGCGGAAGGTTTTGTCTCAATCCGTTGATCGAAGAGAACATAACGAGTACGGCGGTTAACGCGTTTATACCTTTATGCGGGTTAACCGCAGCATGAGCCGACCGTCCGTGGAAAGTGACCGTAAGGGTTTGGGACATAAGCCATGGAACCCCTACCACGTTTTGCGTCCCCGGATGAAAGTAGAAAGCAGCGTCTACGCCGTTGAAACATCCGGCGTCGGCCATAACGATCTTGCCGCCTTTGGATTCTTCTGCGGGGGTGCCAAATACCACTACTTTAACCGGTCCAAAATGTCCCATATCGGGAAGCTCGGGAGATCCTGTCTCGACCGAAAAGATTTGGGATAAAGCCGCGGCCGCACCATATGCCGCCGCCGCTATCAGATTGTGCCCGCAGGCGTGCCCAAGATCCGGAAGGGCATCGTACTCGGCCAAAAACGCGACGCTTGTGGGTTTCGTCGAGCCTTTTCGTTCCACTCCGTTGATCTTCGTAGACCCCACCAATTTCTCGGCCACGAAGGCCGTATCCAAACCTGCCACGTCCTGTGCCACTGCGAACCCGCGCCGCCTCAGGTGTTCAACCAGTAATCGAGAGGACTCGACCTCTTGACTGGAGATTTCGGGGCGTTCGTGAAGATATGAAGCTATATAGCGTACTTCCTCGGAAATACCGCTATCAAGCAGGACTTTGTCAACGTAGGCCTTCGCGCGCGCTTTCGTTTGATCTCGTTTCGACACAACATGCGACCTCCCAGTCACTTGGATGCAACATCTCTAACCACATATTTCACATTCACTACTTCAGCAAACGAAGCCGAATCCCTCGTAGGGTGGGGATATAACGAAATGCACAAGGCGATCATCTGGTTGCGGTGAATGCCGCGGGTTCGAATGGGCCCCGGACGAGACAGGCGTAGGACGAGACAGGCGTAAAAGTAAAGGCTGAGGTAAAGAGCCGCTCATGCGGCCGGCTCTTTACCTCACATTCGAGTGTAGCGCGCCTCCCGAGTGCGGTCAATCCAGACTGAAATGCCTTAGCCTCATTCGTCGCCTAGGAGAAGCAGGATAAGAATGAGGAACACCACAAAGGCTCTCCTGTCAAAGAAATCTGCCATCGGGCGGTCCCCCCTCGTATATTAGTTGTCGAGGTCTGACACGGGACGGTTACCGCTCGACCTCAATGCATCTTATGTTAATATGCTCGCGTTTGTTACAGGTCCCAAAACCTATTTTTCGAGCCGATCTCCGGCCACACGTCTCCTGCTCGCTATTGCCCTCTTACACTGCTTTATTGCCGTACCGGAAGAGGTGGTAAAAGGAACGCCGTCTGCGCTATTGCCCTCTTACACTGCTTTATTTCCCTCCAAGCTATCCCCTGCCACATATTACTCAGGCCTTGTGCCTTCGACCTATTCTCGGAGAAGACTGCAATCGTTCACAACGCCTGCCCATGACCACTCACCCCATAGAGGACGTCGCTCTGGGAGCGCCGTAGCCCCGCCGCACCTTTTCGACAGCATGACTGTTCACCCCATAGAGGACGTCGCTCATATTATGTTTTAGCGGATTATGTCTCGGCAGGTTGTCGGGCAATCATGGGGTTTGCATTTCATCAGGCGGTGCGGAAAAGTACTCAAGCGTAGCCGTCTTGTTGTCGGGCAATCGTGGGTTTGCATTTCATCGTGTTTCACCGCAGGTCTTATTGCAACAAGTCTTATTGCAAAAGGAAGCCGTCGTTAGGCCTTTTGGATACGTCTACGAGTTCCGCCATTTTCCCGTGCCAAGGGAGGTGATTGAATGATCCTGCAAGTGCCACCCGAAGATATTGGCTTAATCCAAGCTTTACGCCCCTACCTGGGAGCCCGAGCAAACAGCCTCATAGACACCTTATTTGAAATCGTAGGAGCATCCGACCAACAGGAGGGTAGCATGAGTGTCCTCGAAACGGTATCGGTCCGCCAGAGACTGCAAGGCCTCTTGGCCAATGCCTATAATCTGTTTCTCATTCTGATCCTACTTCTTCTCTCCGAAGGAGAGCTGGGGTCAAATCCCGAAGTCAAAAAAACGGACATCCCTCTAGCGGAAGAATCCCAGGATGAGGCGGCGCCTGCAAGTGAAGAGACGCTGGCGTAGCGGGTTCTGCGCCGGAAAGCCGCCGATCAAAGTGGAGTACAACTACTCGAGAGGGCGTAACCGCAATATAAAAGTGCTTGAGAGATGTGAAGGTAAGGAGCGAAGAGAGCGAAGTAAAGAGCCGCATATAAAGCGGCTCTTTACTTCAACATTCCGAGCGTAGCGCGTCTTCTGAGAGCGGTCAAATCGAGCCCGCAACGCCCTTAGCCTCATTCGTCGCCGAGGAGGAGCAGGATAAGAATGAGGAACACCACAAAGGCTCTCCTGTCAAGGAAGCCTCCACCGCCGAGAGCTTCTGCCATGAGTTTTTGTCCCCCTTCCCTTTGGAGTATCGAGATCTGCTACATAATACGAGCGCCGCGTCCAAAGTGTTAACGAAACTCGCAAAGTACGAAGAAAGTCTATCAGCCTCCGCATTTCCCTGAACCATTTCCCTGAACAAGGGAAGCTCCCCGCGAATACAATGATGTAACGGGGTATAACGGTCTTGGACACCGATATCGGCCTTTTCGAAACCTTCATTTCTCGACGTAGGCAATATACACGAGACGGCCCCAAGGCGTCGAACTCAGCCGGTTCGTCCCCCGCCATGCCCTTCCATCAAAAGAGTCTTGGAGGGAGCGGTACATGCCCGAGGAAAACGAAACCTCCCGGTCCCGCCCATCGGGATCTCCGATGAAAGATCAGGGGCCTCGCCCGGCATCTCATTCGACACAGAAAGAAGGATCACAGGAGACTCCAGCAGGGCCCCACCCTGATCTTGAAGCGACGAGTATTATAAACAGGCTTCAAAGCGGTGGGGTAAAGAGCGGTACCACTTCGGAACCCAACTTAGTGGCAAAGGCCTTCGAGTTCATCGAGCAGAGCGAACCTAAAGGCGCCACGCTGATATCGGTCCTGGGGCTATTGTGCCTCTTAGATATCATGGGATTCGCTTGGACCGCTACGGGGTCCGTCCGGCCAGCGCTACCGGTTGAGCCCGGGCGTGGCTTATCTCCAGAACCGTCGCGACGCTCCGGGTCACAGGGCTCAATTGACATTTCCGATCTATCGGAGCTCTTGTCGACCATTATGTCTTTGAAATCCGGGACGGGTGGAGCGGGCGGCACGGTCGCCACGGCCTCACCGTCCGGAAGTGGAAGCGGAAAGGCTCTCGATCCTGTGTTGCTGAAAAGCCTACTAAGCCTCTTACAACAAGGTGGGCTTGGATGAGAAATGGTTACCGGAAATGGTAAGGGGTGAATAGAGTGTTGCCTCTAGAGATAGCGTTTTTCCTGTTGACGAAAGCCCTTTTAGGAAAAGAGGGCGTCGGAGCGAAGAGAGAACAGAGGACTTTGAGCGAAAAGGTGCAGAGCGAAGCTACGCATGGTGAACCTTTGCAGAGTCAACCCGTGCATGGTGAACCCATCGTCTTGCGAAACGGCGAAGCGCCAGAAACGATTACACCTGTTCTTGAGGGACTAGTGAGCGCCCCAACCCTCTCCTCCCCGATCTTGCCGAGCCCCGAGGCAGGAGCATCTTGGACCTCACAACCGGACGCCTCCTCGGCCGAACCGCCTTCTCCCGCACCGGAACAACGCGTAAAACAGCCTACCAGAATATCGTGGGCGAATTTCCCTAAACCCATAAGTGCGAACCACGTGGAGCGGCTGCGGTAGAAGGGATACGAGATCCTTGCCCGCATTCTTTCCTTTTTCAGTCAGGATGACCTTAATGTTCCATCGCCCTACTCCTTCCTTTCCTTCATAACGCTACCCGCCTAGGGAACATTAGTGAATGAAGCGACCCAGGATAATGAAGCAAAATCCGTGTTAAACCCTTATCGGCGTTGTGCCATCGTGCCGCATGCCGCGTGTCTCAGGAGGTGTCACCGAGGTGAGCGACGTAGAGTCTCAATCCAAGAAATCCGTAAAGATCCGTTCCGTCTCGAAAGCGTTGATGAAGATCCCAAAAAAGCTATTGAATTCGAAAGCCTTGATAATTCTCACCGTAATCATCGTTCTCGGAGCTTTTCTATTGGGGCTCGCGGTACCTCAGTCCCAGGTTCCCGAAGCAGGGGCGGCATCCCCTTACTCTTACGAGATCATGCTACTGGCACGTCTAATACGAGCGGAAGCTGAAGGGGAACCTTTTGCCGGGCAGGTAGGAGTGGCCTCGGTAGTGTTAAACAGGATCCGCCATCCCTCTTTTCCGCATTCCATCGCGAGTGTGATATTCCAACCACACGCGTTCGAATCCGTATCGCGAGGGTTGATCTGGCGTCGTGCGCCCGCCGCTCAGCATATCAGGGCAGCCTTGGCTGCACTCAACGGTTGGGATCCTACGTTCGGCGCCTTGTTTTTCTGGAACCCTGCAAAGAGGGTGAGCCCTTGGATTTGGACCAGGCGCATCATCACTCAAATCGGAAGGCATATCTTCGCGAGGTGAAAAACCAAGTACGGTCAGTGCGTCAGCGCACGTGCTCAGTCGAGCTCCTATCCTCAAAGGAGGGTCGCCGAATTGAAGCGTAACTGGCTCATAGGAGTTTTAATAACCGCCATTGTCTTGGTCGCTTTATGGGGCGTATCCGAAAGATCCGCCAGGGTTCAGGCACAAACCAGCCTTATGGTCAGTCATCAACGGGAGTTCTATAATCTCCTTTCGGAGGTTCAAGGATTAAAAACCGTCCTTTCGAAGACCATAGCCTCCAAGTCGACCGGACAAAAGACCATGCTATTGACAACCGCCTGGCATAGGGCCTGGAACGCCCAAGATTATCTCAGCGCACTTCCTATAGACGTAGATACGTTACGTACCCGGCAGTTTCTCGCTCAGCTTGGAGACTATTCGTACACTATAGCTCAAAAGACGGCCAAAGGCCGCGATGTTTCTCAAGACGAGGAAAAGAAGATTCAAGAGCTCAAAGACCAGGTCGCCCGTATTGAAGACATGTTGTCAAAAGCGGAATCTAACCTAGTTCACGAGAAGTTTCGGAGCTTTTTGGCAGGCATAATGCCAAGTACTCTCTTGGGACCTAGAGGGACATGGTGGGGGTCCTTAGGAGAACGACTCCTGGCATTTCTTCACCAACCGTTGGACAGTACGGCCGGAAATCAGTCCGCGCAAGGAGGAGGTTCTTCGTCC
>DUSP01000076.1 GCA_012842575.1 Clostridia bacterium | reverse complement strand
GGCCTCGCCGCTCGGGTTCGAAATGGTCGAGCTTGAGAGCTGGCAGTGTTGCGGTGCGGTTTTCCCGCTTGCCACCGATTCCGCGATGCCCCTTGTCTCGCCTTTCAGGACATTGGTGAGGGCGCATAACCGAGGCGAAGACCTCGTCACCCTCTGTTCCGCATGCTACAACGTGCTAAAGAGAACCAACGCCCTGGTGGCCAAAGACGAGGAGACCAGGACCAAGTTGATTTCCTTTGTGGAAGAGGGGGAGTACCGAGGGGAGGGCAGAGTCGTTCACTTCCTGGAAGTCTTGAAGATGGACGTGGGCTTTGATGCGGTAAAAGCGGCCGTGAAGAAACCCCTTTCCGGAATCCGGGTTGCCCCGTACTACGGCTGCCTTCTTTTACGGCCCCAGGAAGACCTCCACTTCGACGACCCCGAAAACCCGTCTATTCTCGAGGACCTCATGAGCGCCCTCGGCGCCGAGGTCGTCGACTATCCTTACAAGACGGAATGCTGCGGCGCCTACCTCCGAATAGCAGACGAAAGAAGCGTGGCGGGTCCCGTTTCCAAGATAGTCCGGTCCGCCGAGAAGAGAGGGGCGGACGTGATAGTCACGAGCTGCCCGCTCTGTCAGTATAACCTCGAAACCAAACAGCCTGCCGTCATTTCGTCGGGAGGCGAAGGGTCGATTGCGGGAAGCGTGAGCGTGGGACCTAACGGTGCCAAGGCAGTACCGGTCGTTTACTTTACCCAACTGCTTGCCCTGGCCCTCGGCGCACCTTCAGACGCGCTCGGGTTTGACGCCCACGTGGTGGACCCGAGGCCGCTTCTCTTAGCCAAGAACCTGATGCCGGAGGTGGCCTGATATGAAGCGGATCGGAGTGTTCGTCTGTTGGTGCGGTTTCAACATATCCGGTACCATAGACGTCAAAGCGGTGGCATCCGCACTGGCCGACCACCCGGGAGTGGTGGTGGCGAAGGACTACAAGTACATGTGTTCGGAGCCGGGCCAGGCCATGATCAAAGAAGCCATAGCGGAACATCGCCTGAGCGGTGTGGTGGTGGCCGCATGTTCACCTTCCATGCATGAAACCACATTCAGGGAGGCCGCCCAGGCCGCGGGACTAAACCCCTATATGCTCGAGATAGCGAATATACGGGAGCATGCAAGCTGGGTTCACCCGGACGATAAGATTGCAGCCACACGTAAAGCCATAGACCTCGTAAAATCCTTGGTCGAGAAGGTGAAGAGAAACGAAGCCCTTGAGCCCATCCACGTGCCGATGACCAAACGCGCTTTGGTCATCGGAGGAGGCATTGCGGGAATGCAGGCTGCCCTCGATCTGGCCGACGGCGGGACGGAAGTGGTCCTGGTCGAGAGGGACTCCCACATAGGGGGGCATATGGCCCAGCTCTCCGAGACGTTCCCCACCCTCGACTGCGCTTCGTGCATCCTCACGCCGAGGACGGCGGAGGTGGGAAGGCACCCGCTCATCAAGCTTCATGCCTACAGCGAGGTCGCCGAGGTCTCAGGTTACGTGGGGAACTTCACCGTGAAGGTGCGTAAGAAGAGGACTTATGTGGATTGGGACAAGTGCATCGGGTGCATGGACTGTATGGCCAAGTGCCCGAAGAAGATCCCCTCGCAGTTTGAGAGAGGATTGGGTATCAGAAAGGCCATAGGAGTGGCGTTCCCGCAGGCCATTCCGTACAGGCCGGTCATAGATCGTGACGCCTGTACCTACTTCAAGACCGGGAAGTGCAGGATATGTGAACGCGTCTGTAGCGTGGGCGCCATCGATTTCGACCAGGAGGAAAGAGTGATCGAGGAAAAGGTAGGAGCTATTATCGTGGCGACGGGCTACGATCTCGCGCCGAAAGCCAAATTCGGGGAGTACGGTTACGGCAAGATCAAAGACGTGGTGGACGGGCTGGAATTCGAGAGGCTCAATTCGTCCTCCGGTCCCACGGAGGGGGTCATCAAGCGTCCCTCCGACGGGAAGATTCCGCGCGAGGTCGTGTTCATTCAGTGCGTCGGGTCTCGCGACGTGGATAAGGGTAACTCGTATTGCTCCAAGATCTGCTGCATGTACACGGCCAAGCACGCGATGCTTTATAAGCACAAGGTTCCGGACGGCCAGGCGTACGTCTTTTACATGGATATCCGCGCCGGTGGCAAGGGTTACGAGGAGTTCGTCCAAAGGGCCGTCGAGCAGGACGGCGTGCTGTACCTGAGGGGGCGAGTATCCAAGGTTTACGAGGATGACGGGAAGGTAATCGTTCGCGGCCAAGACACGCTCTCTGGTGAAAACATCGAGATCGCCGCCGACATGGTGGTCCTGGCCACGGCAATAGAACCGCAGAGAGACTCCCGTAACCTCGCTCAAATCCTTAAGATAGGCACCGACCAATACGGGTTCTTCAACGAGGCCCATCCCAAATTGCGGCCGGTGGAGAGCATGACGAGAGGGGTTTTCTTAGCCGGATGCGCTCAGGCTCCCAAGGACATCCCCGAAACGGTGGCCCAGGCAAGCGGGGCTGCCTCAAAGGTCGACGTTTTGTTCTCCAAGGACGACCTGGTGGTTGAGCCCTTGATCGCCTCCGTGGACGAGGCCATTTGTTCGGGTTGTATGTGGTGCGAACCCATCTGCCCGTACCATGCCATTGAACCCAAGACCATCGAGGAAAGGGTCGGGAAAAAGAGCGTGGCGCGGAGGGTGGCATCGGTAAATGCCGGTCTCTGCCAGGGGTGCGGTGCGTGTTCCGTGGCGTGTAGAGACGGTGCCATGAACCTGAAGGGCTATACGAACCAACAAATCATGGCGGAGGTTGAGGCACTATGTCTTTAGAACCGGTGGGCGACACTTCGGTTTTGGCCCAGGGCCGAAAAGACCTAGAAGCCGGTGCCGCCGGTGGTGCCCAAGAGGGTCGCGCCGGTGGGGGAGGTGAGGCCGGTAAGGCTGGCGGGGCCGGCGAGGCCCGTGAGGTCGGCAAGGCCGGTGAAGCCGTGGAGGAAGGGGAATGGGCGCCGAAAATCGTCGGATTTGCCTGCAGATGGTGTAGTTACGCCGGTGCCGATCTGGCCGGAACCAGCCGCATGTCCTATCCCGCCACCGTGCGATTGCTTCGAGTGCCTTGCTCGGGCCGGGTTAACCCTGCCTTCATCATGAGGGCGTTCCAACGGGGGGCAGACGCGGTCCTGGTAGCGGGGTGCCATCCGGGGGATTGTCATTACACTTCAGGGAACCTATTTGCGAGGAGAAGGCTGGCCCTGGCCAAGGGCCTGTTGGAGTACCTGGGAATGGAACCCGAAAGGCTTCAAATCCACTGGATTTCGGCGGCGGAGGGTCAGAAGTTCGCGCGTGTGGCATCCGAGATGTCAAAGGCGGTGGAGGCCCTCGGTCGTAACAGGAAGATGAGGGAAGAGATATGAGGGAGTATACGGCTTCGCTGAAAAGGGAGGCGGAAAGGCTTCTTTCGGAAGGCCGCGTGAAAACGGTGATAGCTTTCGGGCCGGGCATCGACCCCCTCGCTCCGATCCCCGCTTTCGCGGAAGACAAGGATGAGGCGAGCGACCTCCTCGTCAACGCCTTCTCTGCACCGGGACTCGCCAAGTACGTCCTCGATGAAGTCGGGGGAGTAGAGAAACCGGAGCATAGCGTAGCGGTGTTGGCAAGGGGGTGCGATTCGCTGGGTATAGCCCGGCTTATAGCCGATAAAAGGGTACAAAGGCAAAGCGTGGTGATACTGGGTGTTCACTGCGACGGGGTAATAGACAGGGGAAAGTTGTTAGCCTTGAATCCCGCCTTCAGTCGTACGAAGAACATCAAATCCGTCGCCATCGGAGAGGACGAGGTATTCGTAGAGGCCGAACTGGCCGACCGAAGCGCGGTGTCACTTCGCGGTCGACCCGAGGACCTCTTGTTGGATAAGTGTCTTAAATGTCTTGAACGTGACCCCGTGGTCTTCGATATCATGCTTGAGCCCGAAGCCGGGACCATGCTCGGGCGCGAGACCGGGCCCACCCCTGTGGGGGACCGAGGAGGGGTGGACCAAGGAGAAAAAGAGAAATCCCTTCGAGCCCGCCGTTCTTTAGTGGCGGAAACCGAGGCGTTGTCCTCCGAGTCTAGGTACGAATTCTGGGCGAGGCAGTTTGAAAGGTGCATCAGGTGCTATGCCTGCCGAAACGTATGCCCTGCCTGTTCGTGCCGCAAGTGCGCTTTCGACGTACCGGATCCAGAATGGGTGTCTAAGTGCACCTGGCTTTCGGAACAGTTCATGTTTCACTTCTTGAGGGCGTTTCACGTCGCCGGTAGGTGTGTGGGTTGCGGTGAGTGCGAGAGGGCGTGTCCCATGGGTCTGCCCTTATCCCTCCTGAACGACAAGCTCATGAAGGACGTGGAGGAGATGTTCGGCATCGAAGATCCGCACGTCCCGAAGGAGAGCGAGCCCCTGGGGTTTTATTCCCCCGACGATCCGGAACCCTGGGCTAAAGAGGTGAGCGAGGGATGAACCGAGGTGGTTCCCCAGTGAGGATATCCGAAGACCGTCTTTTGGACCTTCTCGTGGACACGTCAGAGAGGATGGCGGTTTTCGCCCCTCTAGAAGAAGACGGGCTTGTTCTGCTTTCACCGTTTACAAAGGACCGCGCCGCATCGTGGGCGAGGCCGGATAGTTATGTTAACACCGACAACACGCCCAAGGACGTCCTGATGCCGCAGACCGAACCGTACCTGCGGTTCGAAGGGGACGGGCGGCGTATGGCCGTCAGCGAAGTCGCGGTCGGGCCCCTCCGGCAGACATTCGTATTCGGGGTGAGGCCTTGCGATGTAAGGGCCGTCGAGCTCCTCGACCGGGTTCTGATCGAAGGGCAATTCAGGGACGAGATGTACGCCAGGCGGCGCGCCGGGACATTGATCGCAGCGGTAGCCTGCAGTAAGCCGGGACCCGAGTGTTTTTGCGGGACCATGGGCATCTCCCACCTGGGACCCGCGGTACAGATGACCGAGACGAAGGAGGTTGACACGCCGAGCGGGCGCCAAGGCGGTGTATCGCCGGAAAACCCAGGATGCGACCTGATATTCTATCCGGCTCTCCGGGGCGAGGCGGGCGATAGAGCTGGCACCGGTGCAGGCGGCGGTTGCAGTGACACGGCCGCGACAAATACCCAGTTTATCGTGGTTTCTATAACGGAACGCGGTGACAATTTTCTCCGGGAGAATGGAGGTTATTTCGAAGCCTCTGGTCCGGATGACCTTGACGCAACGGTCCGAAGACTGAAGGACACGTTCTCGGAAGACGGCCCTTCTTCCGTCACGGATGGCCTATCCTTAGACGGGCTCGTACCTTACCTCGCGGGGCAATTCGACAATCCTTACTGGGCTTTTGTTTCACGGAGATGTCATAGTTGTGGTGCATGTACCTACGTGTGCCCCACATGCTATTGCTTCGCGGTGGTAGATGCTGCGAGGATCGACCGGGGTGTCCGGTCGAGGTGCTGGGACTCCTGCCAGTTCCAGGAGTTCCTGCTGATGGCTGCCGGTCATAACCCGAGGCCTACCAAGAAAGAGCGGGTACGGCAGAGGTTCTTGCATAAGCTCCAATACTACCCGGAGAAGTACGGGGATTACATGTGCGTGGGATGCGGTAGGTGCGTCAAGAAGTGTCCTGTCGGGTTACACATGACACAAGTTATATACGATTTGGGCTGCATTCGTGAGGGGGTCAGGGTAAAATGAGCGTTTCAAAAAGCGGACTCGCTTATGATACGACTCGTGGTGCGGAAGGTGGCGGCCGAAACCCTCTTATACCATGGGTTGCCACGATCCTTGACGTCATCCCCGAGACGGCGTCCGGCGACGTAAAGACCTTCATCGTCGAGCCCGACGACCCTGATTTTAGAGCCGGCTTTAAGTACAGACCCGGGCAGTGCGCGATGCTTTCGGTATTCGGTGTCGGCGAGTCGATGATATCCATAACGTCGTCGCCGTCACGCCCGGGCCCCCTCGAGTTCAGCGTAAAGCTGGTAGGAAAAGTGACCTCGGCGCTTCACGAGATGGAACCGGGCTCAAAGATAGGGATCAGAGGCCCTTACGGGAACTGGTTCCCCGTGGACAACTGGAAGGGGAAGAACCTCGCCTTTATCGCCGGCGGGATCGGGCTCGCACCTATAAGGTCGCTGATCAATTACTGCCTTGACCGGCGGAGCGATTTCGCCAGGGTGGATATAATCTACGGGGCACGTTCTCCCGGAGACTTATGCTTCAAGCGGGAAATAT